>DASUWP010000086.1:0-15470 GCA_036378335.1 Acidobacteriaceae bacterium
GTCCCGTTGCGTTCGGCGGAGATATAGCGTACCCGGTCGCCTTTAATCTCCCATCGCCGCACCTGCTGGTAACTGCCATCGGTCAGAATCAGCCGGTGAATGCTGGCGATGGCTGCCGCGTCGGTCGGCGGCTTCGTCTGCCCAAAGGACGACACCACTAGCACCACCGCCGCCACCAATCCGATTGCTTGCCTGCGTCGTGTCATCTTTCCCAAAGTCTAGACGTTCCACAGGGCGGAAAGTCTGCGTTCCAGTAATCCACTTCCCAACCTGGCGTCACTCTGCGATACTTGATCGTGCCCACCCGGTACGCCATCCAAACCCACATTTCAGAGGTGATGCAGTGTCAGCAAAGTACATCTTTGTGACCGGCGGTGTTGTGTCCAGCCTTGGCAAAGGCCTTGCCGCCGCCTCCATCGGCTGCCTGCTGGAAGCCCGCGGACTTCGCGTCAACCTGATGAAGTTCGACCCCTACCTCAACGTCGATCCGGGCACCATGTCGCCCTTCCAGCACGGCGAGGTCTTTGTCACCGACGATGGCGCGGAAACCGACCTCGACCTTGGGCACTACGAGCGCTTCACCCACGCCAAGCTCACCCGGGATAACAACCTGACCACCGGCTGCATCTACGAGCAGATCATCACCAAGGAGCGCCGCGGGGACTACCTAGGCAAGACCGTCCAGGTGATCCCCCACGTCACCAACGAGATCAAGAACGCCATGCGCAAGGTGGCGGCGGACTGCGATATCGCCATCGTTGAAATCGGCGGCACCGTCGGCGACATCGAATCGCTGCCCTTCCTCGAAGCCATTCGCCAGATGCGTCAGGAGCTTGGCCGCGAGAACACCGTTTTTGTCCACGTCACGCTCGTCCCCTGGATCGCCGCGGCGCAGGAGCTCAAGACCAAGCCCACACAGCATTCCGTGAAAGAGATGCTTTCGATCGGCATCCAGCCGGACATTCTGCTCTGCCGCTCCGACCGTTCACTCTCGCGCGAGCTCAAAAGCAAGATCGCGCTCTTCTGCAATCTCGAAGACCAGGCCGTGATCGCCGCGCGCGATGTTGCCAGCATCTACGAGGTTCCGCTGAACTTCTCGCAGGAAGGCGTCGACGCGCTCGCGCTCAAGTACCTGCACATGGAAACGCCGAAGCCCGACCTATCGCGCTGGCAACAGGTCGTCGATCACGCCTACCACCCGAAGGACGAAGTCCATATCGGCATCGTCGGCAAGTACGTCGAGTACGAGGACAGTTACAAATCGGTGAAGGAAGCGCTTGTCCACGGCGCGCTCTCGCAGAACCTGAAGCTGCGCGTGACCTGGCTCGAAGCCGAGGGACTCGAGGCCGAAGATTACGTCTCGCAACTCAAGGAGTTCGACGGCATTCTCGTTCCCGGTGGATTTGGCAAGCGTGGCATCGAAGGCATGCTCAACGCCATCCGCTACGCGCGCGAGTCCGGCACGCCCTATTTTGGCATCTGCCTGGGCATGCAGACCGCCACCATCGAGTTCGCGCGCAATGTCTGCAAGCTGCACGGCGCAAACTCCAGCGAATTCGATCCGGCCACGCCACACCGCGTCATCTATAAGCTGCGCGAGCTTACGGGCGTGGAAGAGATGGGTGGCACCATGCGTCTCGGCGCTTGGACCTGCCTGCTCGAACCCGGCTCCAAAGCCGCCCAGGCCTACGGCAAGACCGAAATCTCAGAACGCCACCGCCATCGTTACGAATTCAACCGCGAGTACGAAGCGCTGCTCACCGGCGCTGGACTTCGCATCACCGGCACCACGCCCGACGCTACTTACGTCGAAATCGTCGAGCTGCCCGACCATCCCTTCTTCCTCGGCTGCCAGTTCCATCCCGAATTCAAATCCAAGCCGCTCGAGCCGCACCCCATCTTCCGCGACTTCGTCATCGCCAGCTACGCCAACCGCAGGAAGCAGCACACAACGGCGCATGCCGCGCCGGAACTCCAGACGGCCGGCTGAGGCATGGTTAGTCTGCAGTGCCGGCCCAGCCCGCTTATGCCGTTGTGAACCGGATCAAGAAGAATCCAGCAGGGGGCGACCAGCCCAAATCTCTCCGCGTGCGTCACACACACTGAAGAGTTCGTATATGTCCGCCACCATCCCGCAAAATCCCCCCACCCGGAAACGTTCGCCGACGTTTCCCGCGCTCATTCTCGGCATAGTCCTCGGCCTGCTCGTCGCGCTCATTGCAGTTCCCGCTGCTGTGCGCCATGTCGGCGCGTCCATGCGCAACCGCATCAGCCTGGCCTTCCTCGGCCGGCACGATGCGATCGACATCTCGCAGCCCACCGTCATCGCGAGCATCCAGCGTCTCGCGCGACTCGAATCCGTCGTCTACACCATGGATAAAGTCGTCGAGGGCGACCGCACCAGCCAGTACCTGCCCGATATCCTCACCGGCGACAAGCTTTTGATGATCGTCCATGGGCAGGCAGTCGCCGGCGTTGACCTCAGCAAGGTTCAGGCCAGCAATGTGCTGATCGACGGCCGCAGCGTCAGCATTGCCATGCCTGCCGCCGAGCTGCTCTCCGTCTCGCTCGACAACAGCAAAACCCGCGTCTACTCGCGCACCACCGGTCTGCTCGTGCCCGCCGATCCCAATCTCGAATCGGAAGTCCGCGAAAAGGCGGAGGCCGACTTGCGCCAGTCCGCGCTCGACAGCGGCATCCTCACCACCGCCGAGGGCAACGCCCGCGCAACCCTTACCACCATGCTGCATTCGCTCGGCTTCCAGCAGATCACCTTCCGCTAACCACTACTGCCAGCGCAAGCGCACCAGGGCCACACCCTGTCGCGCCAAGGGCATCTCTACCCGAGCGTCGCCGTCCTTCACCGTAAGCGCGCGCGGAGCAACGACTCGTTCCAGCTTCCCTGCTTGAATCAAATGCTGCTGCTGAGCGGCACTCGGCTTTTGCGGACTCCCTATCCGCTGCCACACCGCATACGCATTGCTGTGCGCCGCGTCCATCAGGAAGACCTCTTCAGTTATCCGCGAGCGAGGCACGCCGCGTACTTCCATCGCGACTCTCGCCGGCGCCGCTGGCACATCCGCGTCGTGGTAGTTCCACAGGAGCACATCTATCTCGCGTGAACGGCGCGTGGCAATCGCATCGACGTCCGGCGCATCCGTCACACTGTTAGTTACGATCCGTTGCAGCGGGATCTCCCCGGTGCTCTCGGTTCTTACCCAATCCCCGCCCAGCATCGCCAGCATGCGGAACACGTTCAGCACCGCCTTGTCCACGCCGTTCGTCGCCAGCTCGCGAAAGCCTGCGAAGTACGGCTGATCCTCAAACGTGAATGCCCACGTCACCGCTCCTTGCACATGCACACCATGTTCGCGGGCCAGTTCCCAGGTGCGTGCTGTCGCCTCTGCCACGCTCACCCCATAGAGCGGACCATTGCGATAGCCGTTCTGCGCACCCTGGCATGCGGCGCAGCCTTCCGGATCGCTCTCGCCCAGCACGATCGGCGTGTTGCCCCACTGCGGATAGCTCGCCACCACCTCCATGCCGCGCTCCACTGCGGCAAGCTGTTGGCCCACGTTCATCACCACATGCCCATTCAGAAATTTCGGCGAGCCCTTGGGATGAAAACTGATAAAGTCCAGCGGCGCACCCGTTCCGCCCGTCGCTGCATTCTTGCCCTTTGCGCAATGCTCCAGAAACTGCCGCAGGAATGCCTCGCTCGTGCTCACGCCGTTTTTTGCTGGATAGACACCCGTCGAGTCCGGACCGCCGATCTTTGCCCGCGGCAGCACCTTCCGCACCGCCGCAGCCGATACGTCGTACAGCTGGTCGTACTCCTCGGGCGTGCCGTGCCAATAGCCGATGTCCGGCTCGTTCCATACTTCCCATAACCAGCCATCCACTGCATCGCCGTAGCGATTTTTCAGGTGCGTGGCATACGCCTCCACCAGCGCCCCCCATTTCGCATAGTCCTTCGGCGGATAACTCCAACCGGTAAAGATGTCTCCCTTAGGAAAGTTGTGCCGGTACGGTTCCGGATGCGTCGACATCGCTTCCGGCATGAACCCAAGCTCGACGATCGGGCGCACCCCCGCGTCACGCATCGCGTCGAAGATGCGGTCCGTGATGGTCCAGTCGTAAACCGGCGTGCCGTCAGCGCGCTCGGTGTACACATTTGTCGAGCCCCACTTCAGCGAACCCTCGCCATTGCCAGTGGTGAACAGGTTGTGAGCGCGAAAGAACACCGGCGCATCCGCCGTGTGACGCAGCTCACCCAATTCGTCCAGCAGTTTCCGTCCATGCCGGCCGTAAATGTAGTTCGGTTCGTCTGCGCCAAAGTAGCTCCAGATGGGCGTAAACGCGCCCATCGGCGCGTCCGCATGGACCGTCACCTGAACGGTCGTTGCGTCCTCGCCGTGAGCACCATACGGCAGCGCAAGAAGAAGCAGCGTCGAAAGAGCGGCCGTCGAAAGAGCGGCAAGTTCCGAGCAACGTGTTCGCCAGGCCATGCCGTCACTTTACCCGACCAGCGTGCTTCTACTCCGTACGCAGCACTCGCATCGGCTCTGTCGAAGCGGCACGATGCGCCGGCAGGAAGCAGGCCACCAGTGCCGCAGCCAGCAGAACGCATGCGACGACAGCGAAGGCAGAAATATCCAGTGCGCTCACCCCATAGAGCGTGCTCTGCATGGCGCGCCCAATGAAATAGGTGCCGAGCAGTCCCAACGCCAGCCCCACTGCCGCCAGAGTCACCCCCTCGCGCAGCACCAGCGCCACGACCCGTCCACGCGTTGCGCCCAGCGCCATGCGCAGCGCAATCTCGTGCGAGCGTTGTGCCACCGAGAATGTCATCACGCCATAGATGCCCAGCGCCGCCAGCAGCAGCGCGATCGCCGCGAAGCATGCGAAGAGCACCAGCGTGAAGCGATCGTCTGACAACACATCGTGATGAACCTGCTCCATAGTGCGCGGCAAGGCCAGCGCAACGTCGGGATCCACCTTGTGCACCGCGGCCGCAATGCTCTTCGTCATCGCGCCCGGATCTTCGCTCGTAAGCACACCCATACCCGCGTTTGGCCAGGGAGTCTGCCAGAAGGGGATCAGTATCTCCGGATAGTCCTCACGCAGGCGATCTCGCACGTTGTGAAAGACGCCCACGATCTGCCACTCAACCGGCGGCCCTAGCTGGGTCACTCCGGGAATCAATTGTTCGACCACCACACGCTGCTGCAGCGGATCCTTCCCCTTGAGAAACTTCCTGACAAACTCTTCGTTCACCGTCGCGACTTTTAGGCTCGTAGCCGAGTCCTGGTCGGTGAAGCTGCGTCCGTGAATGAGCCGGATACCGAAGGTCTTAAAGTAGTCCGGCGTCACCATTCCAAAGCTGGATAGGGGACGCTGCGATGGATCGGCAAAGGCCGGTGCGCCCGCGATCACGAACGGCATGCCGAAACCAGATCCCTCCAGCGGCGTTCCCGTCTCCGCCGATGCAGAGATAACTCCCGGCACGGAGGTGACGCTCGCCAGCAACTGCCGATAGTGCGCCGCAATCAGCACCGGGTCCTTCGAGCGGGTGTCAGGAATTGGCAGGTAGAACGTAAGGACATGGTCCGTCCTCACACCCAGGTCCACGCGCGTCAGATTCAGGAAGCTATGGATCGCCAGGCCCGCGCCCGCCAGCAGCGAGAGCGCCAGCGTGAACTCGCCGATCACCAATGCCTGGCGCAGCCGCTTCCGTCCGATTCCAGTCCCGGATCGTCCGCCTTCCTTCAGCGTCTCTGCGGGGTCCACGCGCGAAGCGGCCCATGCCGGCACGCAGCCGAACAGCAATCCAGCCAGCGTCGTCGCGCCAAGCGTGAAGAGCAGCACCGGAAAGTTCAGGCTCAGGTCCGCTTCACTCGGCAGCGTGCCTTCCGGCATCGCAGCCATGAACCCGTGCAGCATCGCATAGCCGATCCCAATGCCGAGCGCACCTCCGACCAGCGCCAGCAGAATGCTTTCCGTCAACAACTGGGCGAAGATCGTCCTCGGCGTCGCGCCCAGCGAGGAGCGCACTGCCATCTCCTTCTGCCGCGCCATGCTGCGCGCCAGCAGCAGATTGGCCACGTTCACGCAGGCAATCAGCAGAACGAAAGCCACCGCCCCTAGCAGCATCCACAGCGTGCGAATGCGCTCCTTCGGAATGAAGTCATTTTGCAGCGGTTCGACAAATGCGCCCCAGCCTTTGTTGCTCTTCGGATACTGTTGCGCGATATGCATGGTCACCGCGTCCATATCGGCGCGTGCCTGCTGCATGGTCACGCCTGGTTTCAGCCGTCCGATCGTCAACAACCAGTGAAAGTCGTGATTGAGCTGCTCCGGTTTAAAAGCGAGCGGCACCACGATGTCACCCTGGCCGCGATCGTAGACCCCGGGCGCAAGCACGCCCACCACGGTGTACGGCTCCGCATTCACGCGCAGCGTCGTTCCGACGATGTGCGGGTTCGCGCCCAGCCGCTTCCATAGCTTGTGCGTCAGAATCACTTCGTGGTCCCGGCCGATTTGCCCCTCTTCCGGCAGAAAATCGCGGCCCAGAAAAAACGGCGCGCCCAGCATGCGATAGAAGCCAGGAGTCACCCTGCGCCCGTCGATCTGCTCCGGCTCATCCTTCGTCGACAGATTGAAAGCTCCGCCGGTCCACGCATTCATATCTTGGAAGGTCGTATTCTCCCGCTTCCAGTCGGTGAAGTCTCCCGCGGACATTCCGTTGTGAAAGCCCTGGATCTTCGACCACACCACCATCAGCTGCTCCGGGTGCGGATACGGCAGCGGTTCCAGCAGCGTCGCGTAATCGACCGTGAAAATTGCCGTATTCGCACCGACGCCCAGCGCGAGCGTCAGCAGAATGGTGAGCGTCAATCCAGGATTTTTCAGCAGCATGCGGACGCTGAAGCGAAGGTTGCGGAGCAGATTCTGCACGTATGCACCTCACACACACTGCTTGGTCAGGAGACAGACAGGCCCAGAGAACAAATACGTACGAAAACCATTTCGGTTCATCAACAAACTGCAAATCTTGTGCCACAATCCGTAATGCTACACATAGTAGCATTGCGGGAAGGATGCGAGAAAGCCTTCACGCGGCGCTGCTCTGGGCACTTGCCTCTTAGTCCGCGGACGATGGACGCAGCTCAGCGACTCTTCGTTCACAAAAAAAAACTGCTGCTGCACCGGAACTTCTCTCGCGGCATGCGCGTAAATGTACCTGTGGTACGACCACAGAGAATGTGGCATACTCATGTGGCCTCCACACAGGAGACTTTAACGCATGTCTGACCCCAAACTCGACCTGCTTCAGGGAACGCTGGACCTCATGGTCCTGCAGACGCTCGCCGCCATGGGTGAGCTCCACGGTTACGGCATCGCGCGGCGCATCGAGCAGATCAGCGGCGACACCGTCCTGCTCAATCAAGGCACCATCTACGCTTCGCTCGTCCGCCTGCAGAATCGTGGTTGGATCTCCGCCGAGTGGGGCACCTCGGACAACAATCGCAAGGCCAAGTACTACGCCATCACGCGCAGCGGGCGCAAGCAGCTTGCCCGCGATACAGAAGACTGGCGCCGCCTCAGCAACGTGATGGGCCGCGTGCTCGCGCAATCTCCGGAAGAAGGTGCGAAATGATCTCATCCCTTCGCTCATCTCTCGCCCGCATCCGCGCCTTCGCCAATAAGCCCGTGCGCGATGCCGACCTCGATCAGGAACTCGCCTCGCACCTCGACTTCGCCATCGAAGAAAATATCCGCCGCGGCCTTCCGCCGGAAGAGGCGCGGCGCCAAGCGCTCATCCGCTTCGGCGGCGTCGAGCAATCGCGGGAGCAGCAGCGTGCCGCGCGCGGCCTGCCGGCGCTCGACATCCTCCTGCAGGACCTCCGTTATACTTTTCGCACTCTGCGCCGCGACCGCGGCTTCGCCCTCATCGCCATCCTCATCCTCGCCCTCGGCATCGGCGCCAACATCGCTGTCTTTAGCGTGGTCAACACGCTCATGCTGCGCCCTCTCCCCTTCCACGATCCGGCGCGCCTGCTCTGGATCGGTCCAGAAGTCTTCACCGGCAACTGGTCCACCTCCACCTACTCCATCGACGCCTACAAGGAGTTGCGCGAGCGCAACAAGAGCTACACCGACGTCGCCGGCTACTACGCCTTCTCTTCAAACGACAATTTCAAGCTCACTGGTCACGGCGATCCCAAGCCCTTCACCGGCATCGGTATCACGCCAAACTTCTTTCAGGTTCTCGGCGTCGATCCCCTGATGGGCCGCCTCTTTCGCGAGAACGAATCGCTTCCGAACGCCGGACAGGTCGTTCTACTCAGTTATCCGATGTGGCAGCGGCAGTTCCATGCCGACCCTTCCGTTATCGGCCAGTCAGTTGATTTCAACGGGCGATCTTTCAGCGTCGTGGGCGTCCTGCCGCGCAGCTTCGACTTCGGCGCCGTCTTCGCGCCAGGCACAAAAGTCGATCTCTTCGTGCCCATCGATTTTCAGGGAACTCGAGTCGACGGCAACACCATCACGCTGATCGGCCGGCTCAAGCCCGGCGTCACCGTTGCACAGGCGCGAAGCGAGGCCCGCATCCTCTTCCCAAAACTTGACGCCAGGGTCGATCATCCTGAGTACACATGGAAGTACAAAGCCTACCCAACTCCCCTGAAGGAATACGTCAGCGGCAAGCTGCATCGATCGCTCATCGTCCTCTGGTCCGCGGTCGGTCTCGTGCTGCTCATCGTCTGCGTCAATCTCTCCAACCTCCTGCTCGCCCGCGCCGCCGCCCGCAGCAAAGAGTTCGCACTCCGCGGCGCGCTCGGCGCCACACGTAGCCGCATAGTCCGCCAGCTGCTCACGGAAAGCCTGTTGCTCTCCGGCATCGGGGCGGCGCTCGGTCTGGGGCTCGCGTACAGCATCACCCTATGGCTGCAACATCAAACCGCGCTCGCGCTGCCGCTGCTGAATGACGTTCGCGTCGATGGCACCGCGCTGCTTTGGACACTCGTCATCGCCATCGGCACCGCCGTGCTCTTCGGTCTCGCGCCCGGCCTTCGCATGTCCAGCACCGATCTACAGGAATCCCTCAAAGACACTGCCGGTCACGGCGCCACCGACAGCCGCCGGCATGAGCGCCTCCGCGCCGTGCTCGTCATCTCGGAGGTTGCGCTCGCCTGCGTCCTGCTCGTCGGCTCGGGCCTGTTGCTCCGCAGCTTCCTCCGCGTGCTCGATGTCAATCTCGGCTTCCAGCCCACCTACGCCGCCACTATCAAGGTCGATTACGACGACGGCGGTGACACCAACAAACGCAGCGCCATATTCCAGAACGTCATCACCCGCATCTCCGCGCTGCCCGGCGTCCAGGCAGCCGGCATCTCCGACAATCTTCCCTTCGCAGGCAATCGCAGTTGGGACATTCCGCACCTGCCGGGCGTCGACAATTCGCACGACAAGGGCCAGAGCGCGCTCGTCTACATGATCACGCCCGGCTATTTCGCCGCGATGGGCATTCCCGTCACCGGCCGCGACTTCTCCTGGGAGGACAAGCCGCTCGTCCGCAACGACAAGGGCGATGTGCTGCGTGGCGATCCCGTCATCATCATCAACGAAGGCACCGCGCGCCATCTCTTCCCCAACGGCGACGCTATCGGTCATGTCATCGAGGATAACGGCAAAGCGCGTATTGTCGGCACTATCCCCGACGTTCATCTCACCAGCGTGGAAGGCCAGGCCGATGGGCAGGTCTACTACCCGCAGACGCAGCAGGGTCCGATGGGCGCCGAGCTCGTCATCCGCAGCAAAGTCCCGCCCTCGCAGCTCGCCGCGAGCGTGATGCATACGCTGCGCGAGATCAATCCCGGGCAGTCCGCCGTGCCGCTCCGTCCCATTCAGGATTTCGTCGATCACGCCGTCTCGCCGCGCCGCTTCTTCGTGCTGCTTGTCACCGGCTTCGCCACGCTCGGCCTGTTCCTCGCCGCGCTCGGCATCTACGGCGTCATCTCCTACTCGGTCACGCGCCAGACACTCGAGATCGGCATCCGCATGGCGCTCGGCGCCAGCGCTCGGCGCGTTCAGTTCGGCGTCATCTTCCGCACCATGCGGCTCGCGCTCATCGGCGTCGCCGTTGGAGCAGTGGCGTCGATCATCGTCGCCTCGCTCATTTCGGCGATGCTCTTCAACACCGCGCCCACCGATCCCGCAACCTTCGCCGGCATGGTCGCGCTGCTCATCGTTGTCGCGCTCCTCGCCGGCTACATTCCCGCGCGACGCGCCTCACGCGTGAACCCAATGATCGCCCTGCGCGGCAACTAACTGTGCCTCTTCGCTCCCTGCTCGAGGATTGTCGGAACCGGCATTCGTCCGCGCTCGTACTGCCCTCCAGCATGCCCCTGGGCAATATCTGTGCAGCTGCTGGAAGAGAGGGCGATGATGGACAATCACGGTTTGACGGAGAAAGATCTCCGAAGCTCTGTTGTCGCAGCTCCCCTTACGGTACTTCCGCGGTGGCTGATCGCGATCGTTATTCTTGGCTCCGCGCTCATGATCATCGGAGCGTGTTTCGCATTCTTGCGACCTGAGATGTTGCTCTCTCCGGGCCAGCCGATAACCGAAGGCGTTCGCACCTATGCTGGATATCTCGTCTCGCGCAATCTGGCGCTCGGTCTCATGCTATGCGTGGCGCTCGCCGTTCGCGCTCGGGCAGCGTTGAGCGCACTCATGGTGCTCTTTGCATTCATTCAACTTTTGGACGTATGCAACGATGCCCTCGATGGCCGATGGGCCATTGTTCCGGGAATCGCAATTCTCGGTTTGCTCTTTCTCATTGGTGCTGCCCGCGTCTCCGGGCATGCCTTCTGGAGCCCGAAGGCCTGGCGGCAAGCACCTTGAAGTTCCATCGCGAATCGTACTTCCGTGTGAGCATCCACTCCGCCGCTGTGCAATGGAATCGAGATTTCTCTCTCCGCTAACCTGCCACCAGGAAGCATTGCGATTCCCACCATGATGCGTCGGCTTGCACCTCTCCTCTTCGCGCTCTCGATCCCGCTGACGCTCTCAGCAGCGGCGGATTCGGCCGTGTATCAGGATGGTGTACTCACCAAAACCCGCACGACTGTCGTCGGCAACTCCTGTTCCACATCCACCCAGACCGACGCCGCCACCTACGGCAACACCGCTCGCCGAACCTTCGATGCGTCGGCCAGGTGCTCAGATCTCCACGGCGCCGTCTATACCGTCGAGGTCGGCAGCACAGAATACGAACTCACCCCTGACCATTCGCGCGCTGCCCGAGCATCGGCATATCTGCCGTTGAGCGCAGCATTCCTCAAGCAAAGCAGCCTGGCAAATCACCTGCCCGGCACCCCAGTGAAGCTGCGCCGCGACGATGACGGATTCCTCGTACGGGTCGGCAAGCGAGAGTCGCACTACCGCATCTTCATCGCACACTAGCTGCATGAAGGATTATTCCGCGCGCATCGAGACCATCGGCTCAACCCGGCTAGCGCGCCAGGCCGGCACCACACTCGCGCCAAGCGCCACGACCACAAACACCGCAGTCACCGCGATCAGCAGCCATGGATCGCTCGCTCTCGTCTCGTAGAGCAGACCGGCCATTGCTCTGCCTGCCGCAAGCGACCCCAAAATGCCCAGCGCCACCCCGGCAGCACTGAGCCTCAGCGCCTGCCGCACAATTCGCTCCACAATCTGCCGTCGGTTCGCGCCGAGTGCCATGCGAATTCCAATCTCAAGTGTTCTGCGGACGACCTGCTGCATGAGCAATCCATACATTCCCAACGCAGCCAGCAACAGCGCCATGCCCGCAAAACCTCCCAGCAGCGCAGAGCGGAAGCGCGGCTGCGCACTCTGTTCGCTCAGGATCATCTGCATTGTCTTCACATTGGAGATCGGCAGATCTTTATTGATACTCATCACCGCACGCTGCACCGGCTCTGCCATCGCCATCGGCTCGCCTGCCGTGCGTATCAGCAGCGTGGTCGCTTGCGCCGGAGCCTGAGCCATCGGCCTGTACACAACCGGCGCCGTAATATAGCCCATCTCGCGAAACACGCTTGTGCTCTTCACGTTGCCAACCACGCCGATCACCGTCAGCCATGGTGCAGCCTTGTCTTCCGGGTCTCCCAGCTTGATCTGGCGCCCCATAGCATCGCCTGTGGGAAAGTATCGTTGCGCCAATTCCGCATTGATCACCGCCACAGACAGCGTGTCCTTGCGGTCGCTCGCCGTGAAGCTGCGCCCCGCCAGCAGAGGGATCTCCGCAGTCTGAAAGAACTCCGGACTCACCGTCTGGCTTGCCACGTTATGCGCCGCGGTGTGCGCATCGAAGGGCTTTCCCGCCGCTGCCAGCACATCGGAACCCCGCGGCAGCACACTCGACGTGAGTGCCGCATCCCGGACACCAGCCAGCCTGGAAACCCGCTGCAAGACCGTTTCCGCCAGGCGCTCCTCTCCATCCACATCTTTCTTTGCGCTCACCTCGGGGTTCATCGCATCTACGTTCATCTCGGCCGTCAGCAGGTGGTCGGTACGATAGCCGATCGGTGTCTCCCCTAGCCGCAACAGGCTCGTTGCCAGCAGCGCCGCGCCGCTTAACAGAACCAGTGACAGAGCCGCTTGCAGCACCACCAGCGTCTTCGCGACACGCTGCGTTCCCATATTGCCGGTGCGCCCATCGCTCCTCAGCGCATCCGTCAGCTCTGCTCGCGAAGCGCGCCATGCCGGCGCCACTCCACACACGAGCGTGGAGAGCACGCTCAACACCGCGACAAACAGCAGCACCTGCCAACGCATCTCCACCACATTGCCCGGTGGTAGATCCACAGGATTCGTTATCCGGAAGGTGTGCACCATCAACAACGCCAGCACCACTCCCACCGCAGCCCCGCACATCGAAAGCACCAGCGACTCGGTCACCATCTGGCGCATCATCCGCGCTCGTCCGCACCCGATCGACGCGCGGATGGCCATCTCCCGCTGGCGTTCCGCTGCCCGCGCCAACAACAGGCTGGCCACATTCACACAGGCAATCAGCAGCACCATCGCAACCGCGCCGGACAATATCAGCAGGCCTTGGCGCAGATTGCGTCCGGTCAGCCAGGTGAACTCCGCCTGCATATCCAGTACCACTGGCACCGATGGAGGCCACACGATTTCCCTCGGCCGCTCTGCTGCAATACTGGCTTCGATCGCTGTTACCTCCTGCTCCGCGGCTTGACGCGATACTCCAGGCCGCAGTCTTCCGATGACCGCTGTTGGACTCCTCCACGGATCCCGCACAAAGTCGCTGTCTGGCACGATCACAGTCCACAGACTCGTCTCGCGTGGATAAAAGGAAAACCGCGCCGGCATCACTCCCACTACCTGGCACGCACGCTTGTCCATGGTCAGCGTGCTGCCTGCGATCTGCTTGTCGCCGCCCAGTTGGTCGCGCCAGTATCCATACGCCAGCACAACAGCGCAGCCGCCCTCGCCATCGCGCGGTTCGAACACCCGCCCATACTGCGCACGCACACCGAGCAATGAGAAGAATCCGGCGCTCACCGGGATCGCCAGGACGCTCTGCCGTTTCCCACGCCATGTCACTGTCTTCCCGCCGCCAGTTGCCCAGGAAAGTGCCGCCAGCTCCGTAAAGCTTTTGCTGCGGCGCTGCCACTCCTCAAAATCACGGTAGGTGTTGAACCACTCCCCGGTCGCGCGATGTTGCGGCGAGCTCTGCCAAAGTATCGTCAATTGCTTTGCATCACGATATGGCAGCGGCCGCAGAATGACCGCCTCCACAACGGAGAACATCGCCGCGTTCAAACCAATGCCCAGTGCGAGCACCAGAATGACGACGGTCGCGAATGCCGGGCGGCGCGAGAGTATGCGCAAACCAAACCGCAGGTCCTGCAGAACGCTGTTCAGCCAACTCCAACCCAACGCTTCCACCCTTCGCTCCTGCATGCGCAGCCGATTGCCGAATTCCGCAGGACCGACGTCCTTATCCGTCGGTACTGTCTACGCCATTGCATCTCGACCTCATGGCAAATTCTGTCTTAGCCATAGACGAACATGCATAGATGGATAGACCCATAATGCCTCCAGCGTCAACACAGCGCCCACTTGCTGACTCGTTCACTTGCTGTAATCCTTATTCCCGATGCCTCCATACGATTTCGAAATCGGCAACGTCGCCGTCGGCCGCGGCCAGCTCTTCCTCATCGCCGGCCCCTGCGTCATTGAAAGCGAGCAGCACGCCCGCTTCATGGCCGATGCCATCCAGCGCATCGCCAGCGACCTCGGCGTGCCGCTCATCTTCAAGGCCTCCTACGACAAGGCGAACCGCACTTCGGTCTCCAGCTTCCGCGGCCCCGGCCTGGCGGAAGGCACGCGCATCCTGCGCCGCATTGCCGAGGAGACGCACCTTCCCGTCCTCACCGACGTGCACGAGCCCGCGCACTGCGCCGCGGTCGCGGAAGCCTGCGATGTCCTGCAGATTCCCGCCTTCCTTTGCCGCCAGACCGACCTGCTCGTCGCCGCCGGAAAAACCGGGCGCGCCATCAACGTGAAGAAAGGTCAGTTTGTCGCCCCTGAGGACATGCGCCATGCCGTCGAAAAAATCCGCTCCACCGGCAACACCCGTATCTCACTGACGGAGCGCGGCGCGAGCTTCGGCTATCACAACCTCGTCGTTGATATGCGCTCGCTCCCGATCATGCGCGCGCTCGCCCCGGTCGTCTTCGACGGCACACACTCTGTCCAGACACCTTCGGCCGCAAACGGCGTCTCCGGCGGCCAGCCCGAGTTCATCCCCGTCCTGGCACGCGCCGCCGTCGCGGCCGGCATCGACGGCGTCTTCCTGGAAGTGCACAACGATCCAGCCAACGCCAAATCCGACGGCGCCAACGCCCTCCATCTCGCCCGCCTCAAACCGCTGCTGCAGCAGCTTCTCGCCATCCACGCCGCCTCTATCGCACAGCAATAGCAGTAGTCCCGCTCCTGCCAAACGTGACCATGACGATCACCTTTATCCACAACTCTGTCCGCACGCGATGAAGCGGGCGGAGAAGTCTCCGAGTTTCAGCTACTTAGCTGGATAATCCCTGCACACGCAATTTCTGCATCTAATTGGGCAATTTCGGGACCTTGTAGATCAGGAGATTGCCGTGATGCCGAATATGAAGTTTTTCTGCCTTGCAGTCGCGTTGTGTGCCAGTTCAGGATTTGCCCACCTCGCCGCACAAACTACTGCGGACCAAACAGACGCCGCGACTTCCGCCACGCCCGTCGCTTACGTTTATGTTTCGAGCAATCCCAAGGGAAGCAGCACCAATGAGATCCTGGCCTTCGCCGCAGCCGCCAATGGCAAGCTGACACCGGTCACCGGCTCGCCATTCCGCGACGACGTCACCAGCATGGCAGTGAATGGCCGGCGCCTTTTCGCCTCCACCCGC
>DASUWP010000087.1:0-7216 GCA_036378335.1 Acidobacteriaceae bacterium
CCCTTGCGTGACTCAACTCGGCGGCTTCTTCGTCGTTGTGGACATACTGCAAAACCTCAGCCTCCGAACAGGTGAAACGCCGAAAATCTCCGAACACGAGATACGGTGAGTTGTCGTCCTGCCACTCCGAATGAAAGGACGGGACGGCTTGCTTGAGTTCGGCTAGAACGTTATCCATCGTGATCGTCACGAATTGACCTCCAGCCTTTACAGACAAGACGGAATGATTACGAATGAAGCTGTGGCAGTTACGGGCCGAGCGTCGCAGTCTTGAGGAAGTCGTAGCTGCCTGAGGCATTCACCTGGATGTGCTCCATGCGCCGCGTGTGCACGACGACGTTGTCCTGGTACCAGAGCGGGATGGTGGGCATGTCTCGGGCAAGGATCTGCTGCACTTTTACGTAGTCGGCGCGATCGCGATCGTGATCTGTAGAGGACGCGGCGTCGGCCATCAGCTGATCGAGCTCGGGGTTTACGTAGTGGCCTCGATTTGCGCCGTGCGGCGGCAGGCTGGTGATGGCATAGGCAAGGCGAAAGATATCCGGGCTTTCGTTACCGCCGATCCAGCGCAGCGCGTACATCCCGAAAGCGCCCTTGGTCACATCGGCGAAGAAGGTTCCGAACTCGTAGATGCGCACATCCATTGCAATGCCGACAGCGCGCAATTCCTGTTGGACAACCAGGGCCATCAGCCGTGTCGGGTTGCTGGTGTTCGAGATCTTCATCTGAAGGCCAAAGCGAACGCCATCCGGGCCGCGACGATAACCGGCAGCGTCCAGGAGTGCGTTGGCTTTTGCTGGATCGAATGGGTAGCGCGCGACATCGTCGGTGCGGGCCCAGTGGCCGGGGGGCAGAAGATCGTCGGCGAGCCGCGCCTGTCCGCGCCAGATCGTACTAAGGATGAGCTGACGGTTGATGGACATCGCGACTGCCTGGCGCACGCGTATGTCCTTCAGGTACGGGTCGCGGAGGTTCAGGTTGATGTAATTCACGATGGTGCCGGGCGAACTCTGAATTTCGAGGCCCGGGTTCGAGCGCAGTGCATGAATGGTGTCCGGTTCGAGCGCATTGATGGCGACATCAGCGGAGCCCTTTTGCAATTCGAGCGCGCGCGTGGTGTCGTCCGGAACAACATTGAAGCGGAGCCGCGCGATGGAGGGCTTGGGCTGCCAGCTATCTTCGTTGCGCTCGAGGATGACGTCCTTGTCCTGCTGCTGCGAGACGAATTTGTAGGCGCCGGTGCCGATGGGATGGCGCCAGAAATCCTTGCCGCTGCCTGCCGGCACGATGCCGAGCGCGCCGTCCGAAAGATTCCATAAGAGGAATGGGTCGGGGCGCTTGAGGTGCACGACGCAGGTGAGCGGGTCGGGTGCATCGACGTGGTCGACCTGAATGAAGGTGCCGGATTTCGCGGTGATCACCGTGCCATTGTGCGCGGAGTCGATGGACCATTTCACGTCGGCAGAGGTAAGCGGTTTGCCGTTGTGGAAGTGGACGCCGGGCTGCAGATGGAAGACATAGGTGGTGGGATCGGGCTGATCCCAGCTCTTCGCGAGCCAGGGTTGCGTCTCGTAATTCTCATCCCTCTTCACCAGCGAATCGAAGATGAGCATATCGATACGTTCCGACTGGACGTCGACGCCGATGCGCGGGTCGAGATTGACCGGGCTGGATTCAATGAGCGTCACGGCAGTATCGGGGTCGGGTTTTCCGCCACAGCCGACGAGCAGGGTGAGCGCGATCACGCAAATGATATTAGCGCGGTGACGATTTCCCCGAGGGCGCGCAAGAAACCGCAGGTCCTTCAATTCGTTCAGGAGGACACGAGGGAATTGGATCAGGGTTTCTCCGGCACTAGACATACGTGATCGAGCCGAGAATTGCGGGATGAGCTGCGCCGGTGGCGGCAGGAACGTTTCCCGGCAGACGATGCCAGGTTTGCCAGGCGAGCAGCGCGAAGGCGACGGCCTCTTTGGCTTCGGAGGGGATGCCGTGGTCGTCGGTGGTCTGGGTGCGGCAGCGGAAGGGCGCGAGATCGGTGGCGAGCATGCGCATGAGCGTCTGGTTGCGCGCGCCCCCGCCGGCGACGATGTAGTCAATGGACGCATTGCCGATGCGCGGCGCTACGAACTGCTGCCAGGCAAGCGCGATGCTGCGCGAAGTAAGCGCGGTTGCGGTGGCGAGGATGTCATGCGGCGCGAGGCGACGGCGTTTGGCGAGCACGAGGAGGCGCTCGACGAAAGCCTGGCCATACTGCTCGCGGCCTGCGCTCTTGGGCGGCTGCCGGCGGTAGTAGGGATCGCGCAGCAGTGTCGCCACGATGGCTTCGTTCGGAGTGCCTGCGGCGGCGAGACGGCCGGCAGGATCGTAGGGTTTGCCGAAGAGGCGTTGGGCGAGCGCATCGATGACCATGTTGGCGGGGCCGGTGTCGAACGCGAGCAAGTCGTCGAGCGCGCCACCGGGAGGCAAAAGAGTGAGGTTGGCGATGCCGCCCAGGTTCTGCAGCACGCGGGCGCGGCGTGGATGGGCGAAGAAGGTTGCGTCGAGCAGCGGAACGAGCGGCGCGCCCTGGCCACCGGCGACCATGTCGGCGGGGCGGAAGTTCGAAACAACAGGCGCGTGGACAGCGGCTGCGATCAAAGCAGGCTCGCCAAGCTGCCAGGTGCAGGCGATGTTGCGCCCAGCGTACGGCTTCGCGATGCCCTGGTGATAGATAGTCTGGCCGTGGCAGCCGATGAGATCGAGAACGTAACCCTGCGCGGCGGACTGGACAGCATCGCCGTACGCCTCGCCAAGGCGCCAGTTGAGGCGCGCGAGTTCGGCGGCAGAGGTATTCGATGCGTTCATTGCAGCGAGCACAGCCTTGCGCAGCACGCCAGGATACTGAAAAGCGCGATGTCGAATGAGTTCGATGCGTGACCGCGGCCGGGCGGCCGAGATGCGGCAGAGCGCGACGTCGATGCCGTCGGCTGAGGTGCCGCTCATGATGCCGGCGACCAACATGGACTTCTTCGCGGGCGCGGGCGTCACGCGATTGCCTGCGGTGCTTTAGCGTTCAGATCGGCGGTGAAGGCGAGGACGCGTTCCCGCATGGCAGCGAGCTCGCTTGCGTTTGGAGGTGAGGAAAGAGCGGCGTGGCGCAGCAGCTTGTGCCGATGCGTGCGAACGGTTTCGGCAGATTGCTCCACAATCGCGCGGAAGGTGCGAGAGCGCTCCGCCTCGCTCAGGACTGCCTCGTAGGCGGTGAGGACGAGCGCGGGGTCCTTGCAGATTTCGATGAGATGTGTGCCTGCGGCGATGGCGGCGACAGCGACTTCTTCCATTGGAGCGTGATGCAGGATGCCGCCCATCTCCATGTCGTCCGAGACGATGAGGCCGCGGAAGCCGAGCTTGTGGCGGAGCGTGCGATCAATCCAGAAGGGAGAGATGGATGCGGGGAGCGGTTTCGTGTCCGGCTTGTTGTAAGCGTGCGGATACGTCGCGTGCGAGACCATGATGAAGGGCAATGCGCGATGCAGCTTGCGAAAGGGAAGCATGTCCTCTTCCCATAACTGCTTCCAGGTGCGGTCGATGGCAGGAGTGGCATGGTGGGAATCCAGGGCGCCGCCGCCGAGGCCGGGAAAGTGCTTACCGCAGCCGAGCGCGCCCGCTTTGCTCAACCCGGTGAGAAAGGCTTCTGCATAGGCGGTGACCGCTTTCGGATCGTCTGAGACGACGCGCGTGCGCATAACGGGAGCGGAAGCATCGGTGCGCAGATCGAGCACGGGGGCAAAGGCAATATTGAAGCCAAGCAGGTGCAGCTCGGAGCCGATGAGATAACCGTGCTGGCGAAAGAATTTTCGGCTCCCGCTGGTGGCGACGGCAGCGGGCGCGGGCATGGGAGCGATGAGATCGCGCAGGCGATCGACCAAGCCGCCCTCGACGTCGACGGCATGGAAGAGCGGACCGTCGCCGACGCTATCGGCAACACTGGCGAGCAGTGTGTGAACCTGGGCAGCCTCTTCGATATTGCGGCGGAAGAGCACGGTGCCCGCGGGCCGAATCAGCCGCAGCCAGGCACGCTCGGTGGCATCAAGCTCCGTTCCGGCGAGTCCAATGAGTAACAGCTGACCAACGTCCTGGCGCAGGCTCATGTTTGTCTATGGTAGCGGCTTGCCGATGTGAGAAGCATCGGGGTTCCCGGCGGCACGTATCTCACTCTTCAACTCTTCGAGCAGATTCAGGGCCTGCAGCGGGGTCAGGCTGTTGGTGTCGAGCTCGGTGACGCGGTCGAGGATGCGCTGGGAGAGCGGCGTGAAGATGGTCAATTGCAGGGGCGCGGAGGCGTCTTCTGCTTCGAGCGCGACATTGCGCTTCTCGGATTTTTCGTGCTGCGCGAGCACGCGGCGGGCGCGCTCAATGACGGAAGCAGGCAGGCCGGCGAGGCGCGCCACATCGATGCCATAGCTTTTGCTGGCGGCGCCGGGCTCGATGCTGTGGAGGAAGGCGATGCCGGCGGGCGACTCTTTGACCGCGACACGCAGATTGCTGAGGCGGGGGAGCTGCTCGGCGAGCAAAGTGAGCTCGTGGTAGTGAGTGGCGAACAGCGTGCGCGCGCCGATGCGGCCGTGGATGTATTCAAGCGTGGCCCATGCCAGCGAGAGGCCGTCGAAGGTGGCGGTTCCGCGGCCCATCTCGTCGAGCAGGATGAGCGACTGTTTGGTCGCCGTGTTGAGGATGGTGGCGGTCTCCGTCATCTCGACCATGAAGGTGGACCGGCCGCGCGCTACGTTGTCGCTGGCGCCGATGCGGGTGTAGACGCGATCCACAAGCCCGAAGCGCATGCGCGCTGCGGGGACGAAGCAGCCCATCTGCGCCATGATGACGAGCAGCGCCGCCTGGCGAAGATAGGTGGACTTGCCGCCCATGTTGGGGCCGGTGAGCAGCAGGACGGCGGGACCCGCAGTCGAGAGGTAGAGGTCGTTGGGGACGAAGCGGCCCTCGGCATTCTCCTCCATGCGGCATTCGACGACCGGGTGGCGGGTTGCCGCGGCTTCGAGCACGCACTCTTCCGTGAGCGTGGGGCGCGTGTAGTGGCGCAGTGCGGCGACATGGGCAAAGTTGGCGAGCAGATCCAGCTCCGCGACTACGGCTGCGCTGCGGCGGATGCGAGCTGCGGCTGTGAGAATGGCGGTGCGCAGCTCGCCGAAGAGGCGGCGCTCGATCTCGATAGCGCGCTCGTGCGCAGTCAGGACACGGGTTTCGTAGTCCTTGAGCTCGGGGGTGGTAAAGCGCTCCGCATTGACCAGCGTCTGCTTGCGCTCGTAGTCGGAGGGAACAGATTTGAGATTGGACTTGGTGATTTCGATGTAGTAGCCAAAGACATTGTTAAAGCGAACCTTTAAGGATCCGATGCCAGTGCGCTGCCGCTCGCGCTCCTCGATGGCGGCGATCGATTGGCGTCCGCTCTGGCTCAGGGTGCGGAGTTCGTCGAGCTCCGCGTGCACACCCGCCGCGATGAAGCCGCCGTCGGCAAGCGTGAGCGGCGGTTCGTGGACAAGGGATTTGTCGATAGCGGTGTGCACATCTTCGAGCTGATCGAGCCGCTGATGCGATTGCTGCCAACGCGGAGATTGCAGCGGCGCCACAGCAGCGGCGACCAGCGGCAGGCGCGCCAGCGATGCACCGAGGGCGAGGACATCGCGTGGGCCGGCGGAGTCGAGCGAAACGCGGCCGAGCAGCCGTTCCATGTCGAGAACCCCGTCAAGCGCGCGCCGCAGCTCTTCCCGAGGCTGCAATGCGGCGTGCAGCTCTGCGACGGCCTCGAGTCGCGCCTCGATCTCCGGCGCGTCGAACAGCGGGCGCAGAAGATTTGTCCGAAGCAGCCGTTTGCCCATCGGGGTCTGACAGCAATCGAGCGTATGAAAAAGCGTGGTGCGTGAGGAGGCCTCCGCGAAGAGCGGCTCGACGAGTTCGAGGTTGCGCACGCTGACCGGATCGAGTTCCAGATGCTCGGTGCGCTCGTAGTAGTGCAGACCATCGATGTGCGAGAGGTCGCCGGCTTGCGTCGAACGGACGTAATGGAGCGCAGCGCCCGCGGCGATGGCGGCGGCGCTGTGGCCCGCGAGGCCGAAGCCATCGAGCGAGCGTGCCTGCAACTGGCGCTCGAGCAGCGGAATGGCGTAATCGGCGCTAAAGGCCCAGGCATCCAGACGCGTCTTGGTGCGGATGGGATCGAGAGCGGCGCCCAGTGCATCGGCCGGCAGTGAGGGGAAGAGCGTCGTCTCTGCAGCAAGCAACAACTCAGCGGGCTGTTGGCGAGTCAGTTCATCGAGGCAGAGCGCTGCGGCAGACTTGCCGGCGAACTCTGTGGCCCGGAATTCGCCGGTAGAGAGATCGAGCAGCGCCAGCCCGGCGCGGTCCTCTTCGGCTCGCTGCGCGGGAGCGTTGTAGAGGGCGGCGAGGTAGTTATTGCGCTCGGAGCGCTGTGCGGGATCGAGCGCAGTGCCGGGCGAGAGCACGCGGGTGACTTCGCGGCGGACGAGCTTTTTGGCGAGCTTCGGGTCTTCCATCTGCTCGCAGATGGCGATGCGGTAGCCCTTGTGCAAAAGGCGCCCGATATAGCCTTCGACGGCGTGGTAGGGGACGCCGCACATCGGCACCTGGCGTTCGCGATCCCGCGCGGTAAGTGTGATCTCCAGCTCTCGGGCGGCGAGTTTGGCGTCATCATAAAAAAGCTCGTAGAAGTCGCCCATGCGGAAGAAGAGCAGGGCGTCCGGATGCTGCGCCTTTGCGGCGAAGTACTGCCGCATGAGCGGCGTCTGGGCCGGCTCGGCGGATACGGATGGGGGGCTGGCAGACACGGAAACGCCAGCATAGAGCATTTTTGGACTTGCCGCCCGGGCAAAGGCGTCGACGGGGCGGCTACTACGATTCGCTTTCTTTGGTCGCTCACGTTTGCCGGTGTGGTCGACTTGAAGCTCCTTCGCGGCACTCACGAGGAAGAGGCTTCGCTCCAGCTGGATGGTTGGGAACATCCCCACCCTACGTCTTGCGTAGGATGGGGCACCCGTGGGCCTGCAGTGCAAATAGGCGCAGCGTCCACGCCAGTCGGGATGGCAAAACCGTTCGGAAAAGAGGGGCCCGTTTTAGTCGGTGTTGGTGTAGATAGCGTCCGATCCGTGCTGCTTCACCATCTTGTTGTAGATGCCCAGCAGCAGGAAGGGCGCGGCCCACT
>DASUWP010000088.1:0-17799 GCA_036378335.1 Acidobacteriaceae bacterium
ATTGACCGGCGGAATCTCGCGGACAGCGGAGGACACATCCACGCCGTGCTCATCAATGCGGGCAATGCCAACTGCGCCACCGGCCAGGCGGGGATCGCCGCCGCAGAGCAGTGCTGCGAAGCCGCCGCCCAAATCTTCGGCTGTTCCGCGCAGGCCATCTTCCCTTCATCGACCGGCATCATCGGCGTGCCTCTTCCGGTTGAAAAAGTCCGCGCCGCACTGCCGGCGCTGAGCGCTTCCCTCGGCGATACCACTGAGCATTTCGCCAGCGTCGCAGCGGCTATCATGACCACCGACACGCGCCCCAAGACCGCACACGCCAACATCGAGATCGATGGACGGCCGGTCCGTCTCGCCGGTGTCGCCAAAGGTGCGGGCATGATTCACCCGCAGCTCGCAGCAGCCCCGCACGCCACCATGCTCGTCTATCTCTGTACCGACGCAGCCGCCGAACCCGTGCAGCTTGAACGCCTTCTCAGCGCAGCAGCGGAAACCAGCTTCAACCGCATCTCCATCGACGGCGACACCTCCACCAATGACACCGTGCTGCTGCTCGCCAGCGGCGCATCCGGCGTGGCCCTCAATGATCGCAACTCCACCGCCTTCGCTGCTGCGCTGAGCGAAGTCTGCACTTCGCTGGCAAAACAGATCGTCGCCGACGCCGAAGGCGCCACCCACCTGGTCGAGTTGAACATTCAGGGTGCGACCTCTGATGCCGACGCACTCCGCATCGCCAAGGCGATCGCGCACTCGCCCCTCGTAAAAACCGCCTGGGCCGGCAACGACCCCAACTGGGGCCGGCTGATCGCGGCTACTGGCTACTCCGGCGCCGAGGTCGATCCCACGCGCATCTCCATCCATCTCGGCGATCTCCTCATCTGCGAGGACGGCGGACGCGCCGCTGCCTTCGACGAAGCTGCCGCCCATCGCTACCTTAGCCAGCCCGAGTTCAGCGTCCACATCGATCTCGGACTCGGCTCCGGCGCCTGCCGTTTCTGGACCTGCGATCTCACCCGCGAGTACGTTTCCATCAACGCCGACTACTCCACTTGAGACACCGGACGGCTCACGATCGGCCAGCTTCCACGCCACGTATTCGCGTCCTGCGCCACCGTGCAACGAAAGTAGTGCATGGCGTGCAACCATGGATAAACACTGCATGAATCGCGCATCGGGCGCCCTTGTGCACAGGCTTATGCACACTTCTGTTGAAAAGCACTCGTTGCGCATCGCGAAAAGCTGTGGCAATCTGGCGCTCGCCTTCGCTTCATCATTTCCCGATTGAATTTCCCTGATCGACTCAGAGCTACGTTGTCATCGCGACTGCTTCGTCACTCTCGCAAGCGGCGCGCGTGCTTTACAATCGACAGCAATCGTCTGGAGCATGTTTCCTGTCAGTTTCTGCTGGCCTCACAGCGCCAGGAAAATGCTCTCATCGCTTCCTGCCCAAGGACCATTGCTGAACATGCCAAAAAGGCCCGGCGCGGCCAACGCCGCCACACCTCCTCCCCTTATCTCCGACGAGCGGCTCCAGCACCTCTACGTCACCCTGCTCCGCACGCGTCTGCTGCGTCAGCGCAATCGTCTCAAGCAAGCTGCCGCCCTGCTGGTTGCGCGTGAGGCAATCGTCACCGGCACTGTGGCTCATCTGGAGGACGGCGACGTGGTGATGCCCGGCGTCGGCGACCGCCTCGCGGCTCTGGCACAGGGACACGCTCTGCGCCGCGTGCTCGCGGGCGCCGCGCTTCCCGGCATTCTTCCCGCCGCAGCCACGGTCGAGGCCGGCTTCGCCATCGCTACCGGACACGCGCTGGCACGCCAGGGGGCCAATCAGATTGCGCTCGTCTTTAGCGGCCCGGGAATAACCTCACTCGATGCGCTGCGTCCCTCGCTGAGCTATGCCGCAGCCCACAAGCTGGGCGTCGTCTTTGTCATCGAAACCGCCGATTCCGATATCAGCAGCGCGAAGCATACCGAACCGCTCGGGCTCTACGGTATTCCTGTGGATGGAAACGACGTCGTCGCGATCTACCGCGTAGCGCAGGAGGCGATCCATCGCGCCCGCCGCGGCGTTGGCCCTACGCTGATCGACTGCAAGCCCTGGCCGCTGGATGGCGATTCAGATCCCGTGCGCCGTCTCGAGCAGGCACTCGAGCGCCGTGGCCTTCCGGTCAGCAAGCTGAAGCAACGCACGCTCGCATCGTTCAAAAAAGAGCTCAGAGCCGCGACTCATCGACGTCGCTAAGCAAATTTCCCATGGGTGTACACGACGCAGTGGAGGCTAACGCGGCTTTTCTGTTAAGAAAGCCGCTCGGCGCGCAACTGACCGGCGCATAGCAATGGGAAATCTGCTTTAGCACCGAGTTGCTACAGCTTCACCCGGAGATCAGCCCCGCTCATCTCCGCCGGCTGTTCCAGTCCAAGCATCGCCAGCACTGTCGGCGAGATGTCCCGCAGCGAACCGCTTTCGCGCAGTCGGTACCGCGCCGCGTCCTCGCTCACCAGCACAAACGGCACTGGATTCGTCGTGTGTGCGGTATGCGGTCCGCCGGTTACGGGGTCGACCAGCATCTCCGCGTTGCCGTGATCGGCAGTGATCAGCATCGAACCACCTGCGTCCCGGAGGGCCGCGTAAAGCTGTCCCAGACACGCATCCACTGTCTCCACGCCGCGCATTGTCGGTTCCATCTTGCCTGAATGCCCCACCATGTCGGCATTTGCGAAATTCACAACAATCAATTGGAAGGCAGTATCCGCCACCGCCTTGGTTACAACATCCGCGATACCCCGCGCGCTCATCTCCGGAGCCAGATCATAGGTCGCAACCTTCTGCGACTGCACCATCTGCCGATCTTCGCCCGGAAACTCCTTCTCAATCCCGCCATTGAAAAAATAGGTGACGTGCGCGTACTTCTCCGTCTCCGCCACCCGCAGGTTGCGCATCTGCGCCGCCGCCAGCCGGTTCGCCAGCAGGTTCTCCATTGACTCCGGCAACAGGATCATCGGCAGCTTGAACTGCTTGTCGTACTGTGTCATTGAGAGATAGTGCAGGTTCTTCGGCACCTCGGAACGGGGAATCGTCTTGTCCAAGTCTTCCGCGCCCGGCAGATCGCGGCCGCCTTGTGCGGTGATGCCGCTTTCGCGCGCCAGCACACGCGTGATCTGCCGTACGCGGTCCGCGCGATAGTTAAAGCAGATGCACACATCTTCATCGCGCACCTGCGTCACCGGATTGCTCGCTGCATCCGCCACGACGAAGGGGACAACGAATTCGTCCGTCACGCCCTGGCTGTAGCTCTCCTTCACGCGCGCAATCGCGTCGCGGTGCGCGCCCGCTTCAGCCGCGCCCTTCACCATGGCGTCGAAGGTCAGCCGTTCACGCTCCCAGCGGCGGTCGCGATCCATCGCATAATAGCGGCCGCTCACCGTCGCGAGCCTGCCCACGCCGATCTCCTCAATCGCGCGCTCCAGTGCTTCCAGGTAGCCCACGCCGCTTGTCGGCAGCGTGTCGCGCCCATCGAGAAAGGCGTGCACATACACGCGCTCGGCGCCCCGCATCTTCGCCGCGCGCAAAAGAGCGTGCAGATGTGCCTGCTGCGAGTGCACGCCGCCGTTCGAGAGCAGGCCCAGCAGATGCAGTTGCCGGCCGCCTTCGCATGCACGGTCAATCGCCCGCACGATCTCCGGATGCTCATAGAAAGAGCCGTTCGCAATCATCGCGTCGATGCGCGTGATGTCCATCGACACCACGCGGCCTGCGCCGATGTTCAGGTGACCCACTTCGCTGTTGCCCATCTGCCCATCGGGCAATCCCACAAAGTGGTCCGACGCATGCAGCAGCGTGTTGGGAAACTCACGCAGCAGCCGGTCGTAATTCGGCTTCCTCGCCTGGGCAATTGCATTTGCTTCGCGTTCCGGGCGATATCCCCAACCATCCAGAATGGCCAGCACGAGCGGTCGTTGCATTTTGCTTTCTTTCATGAATCCTTTCGTCTCACTTCAATGTACGGCAGGACTTGCATAGAAGCGTTCTCGCTCTCGCAGCAATCCTCAATATCTGGCAGGGGCCGGTGGCTCGCAAGGCTCTCCGAACGAAGGCCTCCGGCGGCCATATCATCTCGCTTCCTGTACTCGAGACATGGAACTGTCTTTACGCATATATATGCGGTAGGTTCGATCGTCCGTCTTGATTTCCCTTTCAATAATCGGTTGATAATTGGCCGCCAAATAATCGTTAAATTTCGGCCAGCTCTTGAGCTTGTCGAAAGTCGGCGGACGATTAAAGCATTCGTCGCTTAGCACGATCACCGATGGAGGATTGCTCACGATTTCATTCCAGAATCCATTACGATATTCGGCGACCACGGGAGAGTCTTTGGGGAAAAACAGCAGCAGGTCGCCAAGATTTCCGCTGGTTGGCAGGAGCTGAAGATGGTAAAGAGCGCTGAAACAACCATCCAGCATATCCAAGCACTGCACCCGGCGGTTAAGTCGATCTCCTCCCACTTGCATGAGGTCAGACTCAAGCGAGGCTGTATAGTCCCCGCCGGTTCTCGAAAAGGCATTTAACCGCCGAACGTAGGTAGGTATCGCGATGAAGATTCCAGCAGCCATGCCGGCAATGCCCACGGCCGCCAATCTCGTCCATTTCGCACTGCCAAGCGCCAGCATGAGTTCAATAGCTGCCCAGAGCAGAACAAATGCGGCAAGAGGATAGGTGTGATAGTTATAGCCTTTGTCCTGGACAAAATAAGAAAAGATACCGAATCCGATGCACAGAAAGATCGCCGGACGCTCCCAATTTCTCCATAGCGCGCCGCTCAGCGTAACAATAAGTGCAAAGGGCAGCACGATCGCGGCTCCCCTGGGAATAACATGGCGCAATAACGTCCATATACTCGCACGATCCATCGCGGTATAGAACGGTATCAGTGTTCTGACACAATTTAGAAAGTCTCCAAAAGCATGATGGCGAGCGAGAAACGCGACCATTATCATGCCGGCGGCTGCCATCCCGATAAAAGCCCACGCGACATATGGAGCCACCGCGGCTCGTTCCTTCTTTAGGTTCCATGCTGCCAGCCCGAGGAGGGCCGGCACTAGCGGTACCACCAAAGGTTTGATAGTGCAGGCCATTCCCAGGCTGAATCCGAATGCAAGCAGCAACCATGGTTTCCGTCTACGCAACGACTCGAATAGACAGGCGCATCCGATCATGATCAGCACAGTTATGACTTCATCACGCTGCGCACTATTTCGCGGACCCTCACATGCATGGGCAAATGCGAATACGACTCCGGCAAAGAAACCGGCAACCCAGTCGTACGGCAGCGCTATAACTATCATCGCCACTGTAAGTCCGCCGAGCAGACTGAAATCATAGATTCGCCAGCCCAGGTCGCTGCCGCCGAACACGCTCATTGCCCAGCCCTCGATGATGTAGGTGCCAGGCATGTTGATATCTGGAATGTCACGATAGGGCCTGAAACCATTCGCCATCAGGAAATGTGCGAAGTGAAACACCTGCGCATCCCCCACCAACTGCCATCGATAGGTCAAAAGAACGAAAATGATGGAGGCGATTGCGAGTACGGAGATGATTAAAAAGCGAAGAATTTTTAGATAAGCTCCAGGGGAAGCAGAGAACATCCGAGCTCCTTGTGGGCCGAGGCTCGCTTATTATAAGGGGCAATCGCAGCGGCCCTGCCGACTATCCAGTGCAGCCGAACGGCTGGCCTCATGAATATTTATCTCCCGAAAGTTTCGGCCGTCATAGAAGGGAGACCTTGCACGCTCCTTTCCAGGTTTCTCGTTTCTGTGCCGCCTCCTTGTCGAGAGGCCATACATGATCTGGGCAGTCCAAAAGCCAGAACCGCCGTGAGTAACAAACACTCACGGCGGCCCGAAGAAGCGTAGCGCAAAACTCAGCGTTGCGGCTGCGGCTGGGTGGTGGGCGCAGGCGCGGTCGAGGGTGGCGTTGACGGCGCAGGCGTCGCGCTGCCGGCCCCCGGAGTTGCACCCGGTCCGGTCGAGCCGGCTGGCGGCGCATGCTCCGCCTGGTACTTCTTCTGTGCGGCTTCAATCTCCGGCCGGTGCTTTTCAATTGCATCGCGCCCAACCTGGCGGCCCTTCTGCTGCGCAGCCTGCACGCTCTCGCCCAGCAGCGGCGGCATGGATTGCAGCACGCGCTTGCCTGCCGGCGTGCGATAGAAGTCCAGTGCCTTCGCCGCGTCTTCCTGCGACAGGTATTTCGCGTAGATCGGCTGCATCAAGGTCGGATAGTCGATGCCGCTGATGTTGGTCTGCACATCCGTCCACACATCATTTGGGATGAACGGCGCGGCCTGCTTGTTCATCGCGATCATCTGCGACCAGTTGCTCTCTTCGATCTTCTTGTAGTCCATCAGATCGAGCAGCTCGCGCGTCTGTTCCATCGTAATCGGATGCGCAGGCGGAGCAGGCTGCCCAGGCAGCAGCGGACTGATGTTGCGGTTGGAAGGCGCGGTAGTTGCCGGCGCGCTGGGTGCCGCCTGGCTTTTGGCGCTCGTGCTGCCGGTTTTCGTGGTGGTGCTTTGAGCAAATGCGCTCGTCGCCGTGCAGGGCAATGCCAATAGGACTCCGCACAATGCTGTGGGAACAAACTTCATCAGAACACTCTTTCCTGCGTGATGCTGCTGACCACGCGCTTGGCTATGAAAACATCCTCACTCACATACCTGGAGTGAAATGCTTTAGTCACAATTCACAGACTCGATGCCGAGAAACTCTGCTGCCTGGCCCAGTTCCTCTTCGATCCGTAGTAGCTGGTTGTATTTGGCGATCCTGTCCGTGCGCGACGCCGAACCGGTCTTGATCTGGCCCGCGCCCGTCGCCACGGCAAGGTCGGCGATGAAGGCGTCCTCCGTTTCGCCGCTGCGATGCGAAATAATCGACGTGTACCCATAGCGCCGCGCCAGCTCGATCGTCTCCAGCGTCTCGCTCACCGTGCCGATCTGGTTCAGCTTGATCAGGATCGAATTGCCCGCGCCTTCGTCGATGCCGCGCTGTAAGCGCTCCGCGTTGGTAACAAAAATATCGTCACCCACCAGTTGGACGCGGCTGCCCAGCTTTTCGGTCAGAACCTGCCAGCCTTTCCAGTCATCTTCGGCCAGACCGTCTTCAATGGAGATGATCGGGTACTGCCGCACCCAGTCGGCCCAGAAGTCCACCATCTGCTCGCTCGACTTCTCGGTCTTGTCCGACTTCTTGAAGACATAGTTGCCGCTCGCCTTGTCGAAGAACTCGCTGGACGCCGGATCGAGCGCCAGCGCGATGTCCTCACCCGCCTTGAAGCCCGCCTGCTCGATTGCCTCCAGGATGACCTCGATCGCCTCGACATTCGACTTCAGCGACGGCGCGAAGCCACCCTCGTCGCCAACGGCCGTGTTATAGCCCTTCTTCTTCAGCACGCTCTTCAGCGTATGAAAGACCTCCACGCCCCAGCGCAGCGCATCGGAGAAACGCTCCGCGCCCACCGGCATCACCATGAACTCCTGGAAATCCACGTTGTTGTCCGCATGCGCACCGCCGTTGATGATGTTCATCATCGGCGTCGGGAGAATGCACGCATTCACGCCACCGAGATAGCGATACAGTGGCAGCTTCAGCGCCGCGGCCGAAGCGCGCGCACATGCCATCGACACAGCAAGAATCGCGTTCGCGCCAATCTTGCTCTTGTTATCCGATCCATCCACCGAGATCATGGTCCCGTCGATCAGGCGCTGGTTGGCCGCATCCATACCAGTCAGTTCCGGCGCCAGTATGCTCTCCACATTCTCCACGGCCTGCAGCACGCCCTTGCCCAGGTAGTGTGACTTGTCCCCATCGCGCAGCTCTACAGCTTCGTGCTCTCCCGTCGAGGCTCCGCTCGGCACCGCGGCCCGGCCTATTGCGCCGCCGTCCAGCACCACATCTGCCTCTACCGTGGGGTTTCCGCGTGAGTCGAGAATCTCCCGCGCGTGTATCTGCGCAATCTCCGTCATATCGCTCCTTGTGATTTGGTGTTGCAAGCGGTCGTTCAACTTCGGGCGGCGGTCCACCGCTATCGGCTCGCCGGTCGTCCCGCCGATCATGCTGATCCAATTGCTCATCGATGGCTGTACTGTTTCGCGAATCTCTCTTGAGACCCCGGCAGCCAGTGGCGATCCAACCCCGCCGAGGGGCAACCTAGAAAGTCTAACAAAGCAGGCGGCATCTCGCGATGAGCACTCTGCCCTGCCCCGCGAAAGCAAAATACCGCCCGCTGCAGCAAACCTAGGGGACGTGATGGTTAATCCTCGTAAAGCTGGCGCAGCTCGCATTCGCCATCTGCGACCGCCTTCAGGAAGTCCTTGGCCAGTTCGATCACTTCTTCCTTGGAGTTGGCCTTCATAATGGCGAAGCCGCCCACAACCTCCGTCGCCTCCGTAAAGGGACCATCCGTGACCGTGATCTTGCCGCCGGACTTACGGACACGCGCGCCCAGGTTGCTCGGGAGGCATCCCTCCGTCGCGAGCAGCCAGCCCGCCTTCATACCCTCTTCAACCAGCTTGCCCATCGCCGCCATTTCCTCTGGTGTTGGCGCAGTGGCACGTTCAACCGACTTGTAGATACTTAGAAATCTCATCGTCTTGTCCTCAGCGAATTTGAATTGGAAGCCGGGTTCCGGTGCAATCCCGTGCTCTATGAATGCGTCGAACGGGACATTGCCGGCTCGACACTAAGGTTGAAAAATCATTTCAACTCTTCCTGCAAATCTCCCTCCGGACGCTCGCTCGGCTTACGAGCTCTGAAGCGGCATATCTGCCAAGCCCAGTAACCGCCAGGGTACATGCCGGTGTTCCTATAACGTCTTCGCAACTTCTTCGTCTACGCTGGTGTCAGTCCTGCTAGCGCAGGGCATGCGATTTTGGAGGTTTGCCGCACATGAAGTCCAGATTGATCCTCGCAGGGGCCACGCTGGCGCTCACAGGCGCCGTCGCCGTAGCGCAGACAACAGCCAAACCAACTCCCTATGAGGGCACTTCGCAACCGCCGGCTTCGGATATGATCCAGGCCACCGAGTCGCCGGCCATTGCGCCCGTGGCTCCGCCGCCGACCCTGCCACCCCCCGCAGCGGTCGTGAAGCAGGCGCCTGCCGCGACCCGTCCGGCGCCCGTTGAAAATCCTGACTATGGCATCGTCGATGTGCCAGTCACCAGGCAAGCCGGTGCACCAGCGCAGTCGCCGAGTCTCAAAGACCGTCAGGGCCGGCCGTACAATCCGGATGCCGACATCGTCAGCAGCGTGCCCCTTCCAAACAACGCACTCGCTGAAGGCAGCGCCATCCACACCCACCTGCAGAGCGAAATCTCCTCGCGTGACAACGGGGTCGGCTCGCGCTTCAGCGCACAAGTCGATCAGGACGTCGTCCAGAACGGACGCGTCATCATCCCCACCGGATCCGTAGTGCACGGCCGCGTGCTGCATGCCGACTACGGCCGCCGCATCTCCGGACATGCCTCTCTACGCCTGCTGGCCGATGAAGTGGTACTGCCCGATGGCACCCGCTACTACATGAGCGCGATTCCCAGCCAGACCGCGAGCGCCACCCGTACCAAGGTCAACAGCGAGGGCACCATCCTCACTCGCGACAACCCCAAGACGCTTGCCACCCAGTACGCCGTCGCGGGCGGCGCAGGCGCCCTCACCGGTGCCTACTTCGGCGGCCCCACGGGCGCAATTGTCGGGACCAGCATTGGAGTCGGCGTCATCACCGCTCACTTCCTCATCAATCGTCAGGCCGCTGTCCTGCCTGCAGGCTCCTCCCTCACCTTCGGCCTCAAACAGCCGATGCAACTCACCCCACTCACCAACACGGCCCAGAAATAGACGTTCGGCTGCACCACGATCCAGGGGAGCCGCCCGGCTCCCCTCTTTTCATTGCGGACGTCCTTGGTTGCCCCTCGGCAAACAATGTCAAACTCTATCGATGGCCGCATCGCTCGTCATCCTCACGGGTGCTTCTGGCAGTGGCAAAACCACGCTCGCACGGGCAATTCAACAGGCTTGTCCTCCCCATTGCGAAGTGCTCTTCTTCGACTCCATCGGAGTTCCCTCTGCTGAAGCGATGCGCTCCTTCGGCGACGGCCACCAGCCGGGAGGAGCGTGGCAGCGCGCCAGCACACTCGACTGGATGATCCGCATCGCCAACGTTTTGAAAACCGGGATCTCCGTGCTCTTCGAAGGACAAATGCGCATCGCCTTCATTCAGGAGGCGCTCGCCGTGTCCGGCATTGAGGGCGCACACATCGTCTTAGTGGATTGCGATGACGCTATCCGCGCCACCAGGCTGCACTCGGATCGCAATCAACCAGAGCTCGCCGGCGCCGACATGATGGCATGGAGCCGCTATCTTCGCGATGAAGCCACGCAGGCAGGATGCCAGATCCTCGATACCGGAGTTATGCCGTTCGAAAGCTGCCGCGAGTGCATCCAGCAGCTCCTCACACAGTGATGTCGATCGTCGACTCTGTCCATGCGGCACATGCTCCAGCAGCGCCACCCCATCTTGGTTATCCGGCAACTCCTCCAGAACGCGATTCAGCTAACGCGGTGGGCACTCGTAGACTTCTACGGTGACGCGCCACTCCGGTTCCTGCTGCGTAGGGAATAGCCGGTGCTTCAGCGCGGCCGCGGTATTGCAAGTGAAGTGCTGCTGGCGTTCCAGCCGGCAATGTTGTTCAAGATCGTGTCCCTTTGCAGCAGCGATGCCTCCATTACCCGTGCGGCACATGCTCCAGCAGCCGCCGCCACGTCTTCTGGTTTTTGCGATAGCTCTTCTTCAGGTCTTCCAGTATTCGATCGAAATCCGAATGCCCGTGCAGCCGCTGCCATGCCGGGTTCTTCGAAAACCAAGGATAATTCTCATTGCCCAGATAAATCGCGCGCCGCAGCCAGTGCAACGCCTCGCTCTCGTCGCCTTCCACCGCGAAGTACGTTGCCAGCCGGTAGGCCATCTCGCTGTCCGCCTCCGCCGCCGATAGAGAGTCTTCCTCAATGAGCGACGCGGCTTTCTCCCGCTGCCCCACCTGCACGTAGCACATCGCGAGCGTTGGGAATGCAATGCGCATCGAATCGTCTTCGCGGATCACCGTCTCCAGCAGCGAGATCGCCGTCTCCAGCTCGCCTTTGCGCATGTGCTGATAAGCAAGCGACGTCCGCAGCAGCGAATGCTTCGGCTCCAGTGTCAGTCCCTTCTGTAGCTCTTCCTCGGCCAGCTCCAGTTGGTTCTGGTACTGGTACACGCGCGCGCGATGGTTGTAAATCGACGGCGCATTCGATGGATTCAGTTGCAGCGACCGATTGAATTGCGCCAGCGCGTCCTCATACATCCCATCCAGCCGCAGCGTGATGCCGGCAATGGAGTGCACGTTCCAGTCGTTGCCGCTGGTACGCAGCAACTGCTCGATGCCGTGGCGTGCGCTCTCCTTCTCGCCTCGCGACAACATCATGTACACGCGATACAAATTCGCTTCGATCGATCCGGGGTCGATCTCCAGCGCCTTATCGAAGGCGCGCCGCGCGCTCAGCAGGTGCATCTGTCCGCCAAACCCATTGCGCACGTACTGCAAATGCACAATCCCCAAGCCGCTCCAAGCCGCGGCAAACTGCGCATCCCGCTCCACTACGTGTTCAAATCCTGCGAGCGCACGATCCAGATCGCTGCGCGACCCGGCGCGCGACACGAACGACGACAGCAGCGCCCGCGCCTGCAGATACTCCTCGGACACTTGCTCGCCCAGCCGCGAGGTTCGCATCGAGCGCTCGCCCTGCGCGCCGTTCAGCTTTTGCCCCATGCCCTGCAAGGTTGCGAAGACCTCGTTCGATATTTCCGTCTGCACCGCGATCAAATCGAACGAAGCCACGCGAATCGCCCCGCCCGTCCGCACGCTCTGCCCCGCCACATCCAGCAACTGCCAGTTCAGATCAAAGCCCTCCTCCGAGCGCAGGAAGTTCCCCGCCAGCACATACCGCGCCAGCAACCGCTGTCCCAGCGCGAGCGGATCCATCTGCTGCACAGACTGCGGAAGCTGCATCAGCGCGCTTGATGGCCGCACTACCAGCGATGGCATGCGCGCCAGTCGCGCAGCAATGGCATCCGCCAGCGCAAAGCCGTACATCGGCGAGTCCTCGCTCTGAGAACCTGCCGCGGCGCTCGTATGAGAACCCGCCTGCCCTTCCGCTCTCGCCTGTGAAGAATTCCCGCGTTGCCCGAAATTTTGGAATGGCAGCACCAGGATCGTGTTCTCTTTTACCTGCTCATCCGCCGACTCGCGAAAACGCTCCGCGAGCATGGACAGCATACCCGTCGAGCGCTTCTCCCGCTCTGCCGGCGGCATATTCGCCGGCAGCTCGAACGGCATCCCGGTTTCGAACTGCTTGGTGCGCATGATCGTCTTCAGGGCCTCGCGCACCTCTGCGGCCGATGCATAACGATCTGAAGGATTCTTCTTCAGGCAGCGATCGATTACACTCGCCAGTTCGTCCGGCACCTCCGGGCAGCACTGGTTCAGCGGCGGCGGATCGGCGAATTGGATCGCGCGCACTCCCTGCAACTCCTCCAGATCGGGCCGCACAAACGGATGACGCCCACTCACCATTTCGTACAAAATCACCCCGAGGGCAAACAAATCGCTCTGCACGCTACTCTGTCCGGTTACAAATTGTTCCGGCGCCATGTAGGCCAGCGTTCCGCCATGGACGGAGTACGTTCTCGCCACGGCACCCTGTTTGCGCCGCGTCGGCTGCGCCGGATCGAACTCCGCCTCATCCGGACTCTTGCGCCGGGCCAGGCCGAAATCCAGAATCTTCACCAGCCCGCCATCAGTCAGCATCACATTCGCCGGCTTCAGATCGCGGTGATAGATGCCGATCTGGTGCGCCGCGCTCAAGCCATCCGCGATCTGAATGCCCACCGAAAGCACCAGCGGCACATTCGCCGGGCCCTGCGCGATCACGCGATCCAGCGATCGCCCCGGCACATACTGCATCACGATATAGGCTTCGTCACTCGACTCGCCGACTTCATAGATGGCGCAGACATTCGGATGCTCAATCGCAGATGCCAGCCGCGCCTCGCGCAGCACCGTCGTGCGCATCTGTTCGATGGAGAGCGCGCCCCGCTTCAGAATCTTGAGCACAACCGGGCGCATCAGCAGCGTATCGTTGGCCAGGTAGACCACCCCGCTACCGCCGGAGCCCAGTTTTTTTAAAATTTCGTAATGCTCAATCTCGCGCCGCTTCATTCGGCTTCAGTGTAATGCGGCGATCGGATGAGGAAATCAGTGGCGCGGCGCCTCACTGCAGATGTTCACGTAAAAATGCAAGCGTCCGCGCGCGCGCGCGCACCGCTGATGGCGCATCATAGCCGGCACTCCCATCGCGGTTGAAGGCGTGACCCGCCGGATAGGTAAAGATCGGCACCTCAATATACTTCTTTGTGATCGCGTCGATGTCGCTCTGCGGAATGTGCTGGTCCTGCTCTCCGAAATGCAGGAGGATCGGTACCTTCGGACGCTCATCCAGGTACTGAGTGATCCGACCGCCGTAGTAGCCAACCGCTGCATCGATCGGCAGCCGTGCCGCGCTGAGCCATGCCAGCGTTCCGCCCAGGCAATAGCCCACTACCCCGACGTTCACATTCAGGCCGCGCAGCCACTCGACCGCCGCGGCAATGTCATCCATGGCTGTCTCGAGCTTGAATTTCTGCTGGAGCGCCATGGCACGCTGCCTGCCGTCGCCCTCGTCCTCCAGTTCCACGCCGCGCTCGATGCGGTCGAAGAGCGCCGGCGCAATCACCACGAAGCCGTCCTCCGCAAAGCGCTCGACCACCCCGCGTATATGCGCATTCACGCCAAAGATCTCCTGCACAATCACCAGTCCGGTCGTGATCGTAATTCCCGGCTGGGCCACGTACGCATCTAGCGTGTGACCATCCTTCGCATGAAGCTGAACAATCTCCGCCATCGCTGCTCTCCTCCACGGTGTATGAGATGCAATTGCACTCCAGAAGAGCGGAGTGACCAGATCTCGTGCGCGCAAGCAGAGATTTCTTCATCGGCATTTCAAAAGTGGCCCTGTCGAATTTCAAAGAATTGGACCTTGGAGCCGGAGTCCGCAGTCTGCACACTGGACATGGAAATCCTATGACCACACGACGCGAAATAATGAAGCGTGCTGGCATGCTGGCCGGCGCTGCTACGTTCAGTGCCCATGCCGCTTTGGCGGAGACTGCAATGTTGCTGGATTGTTCGGTCGTGGAACTGAGGCAGTACACATTGCACGCAGGTGCAAGGCAGACGCTCATCTCGCTGTTCGAGAGCGAGTTCATCCAACCTCAACAAACGCTCGGCATGCCGGTCTTCGGTCCATTCCGCGACCTGGATGATGCCAACCGCTTTGTCTGGATGCGTGGTTTTCCCGATATGCCCGAACGCAAACGCATGCTCGCGGCGTTCTATGGAGGTCCGGTGTGGATGGCACATCGTCAAGCCGCGAATGCAACCATGCTCGACTCCGACAATGTCCTGCTTCTGCGTCCCGAACCGGCTGCACGCACAGCCAGTGGCTCAGGCGTGCAACGGCATAACCTGCTCATTGCGAACATCCATTACCTCACGAGCTCAGCAATCGAAGAATTCGCAAGTTTTTTCGAGCACTCGATGAGGCCGCGCCTCGCGGAAACGGGCGCCCACGTGTTCGCATCTTTCCGGACTGAAGATGCTCCTAATACATTCCCCAAACTGCCCGTCAGAGAGGGGGAAACCGTCTTTGTCTGGTTAGCGGCACTTCCTGACATGGACCACTACCGCCAACATCTTGCAACTCTCCATGCGGGTCCCGACTGGCGGGAGCACGCCTCGGAGAATGTCCTTCACCAACTGGCCCGCAAGCCCGAAGTTCTGTTGCTGGCGCCCACACCTCACGCGCAGCTTAAGACCTAGTGACCCGAGCGACCGCCCAGCGGACGCTCGGTCCCTTCCACGTGGCTTGCCACCAGCCGCCGCGGCCGGCGCCCCATCAGATACATCACCAGCCCGAAGACAAACATCAGCCCGCCCCAGATCAGGTTGATGTTCATGTCCAGCGACTTCTCATAGATCGCGCTGCCTCGCGTGAACAGGCCATAGAGCGCCATCAGCCCACCCGTGACCAGAAACATCAGCCCCAGCGGTATTCGGATATCCAGCCCCATCGCGATCTCCTCATGCCCAGATAGGCATCACGCAAAAATCAGATTCAACGCCACTGCCATAGCGATCACCACCACGCCCAGCGTCACCGGGCGCTTCCACCAAGGCAGGTTGTGCTCTTCCGGCTTGGGGGTCAGCGAATACACCAGCCCCACCAGCTCGCGTTCCTCGCGCGGCTCGGTCATCAAGCTCACCACCAGCGTCACGATCATGCACAGGAGAAAGGCCCAGATTGCTGTCCAGAAGTTCTGCGCCATCTCGCTTGGATAGTGATGCACTGCGCCCAGCCAGCCGCCTTTCACGCTCACGCCCTCGCCCACCGGCAACGTCAGCCCGATATGCGCCAGCCCAGCCAGCACACCCGCCAGGAGCCCGGAAAACGCCGCATGCCCGGTCGCGCGCTTCCAGAACATCCCTGCCAGAAAAGTCGCAAACAGCGGAGCGTTCACGAACGCAAACACCATCTGCAGCGCGTCCATGATGTTGTTAAAGTTGGTCACCGTATAGGCCGCGCCGATCGACAGCAGGATCCCGCCTATGGTTGCCACGCGCCCCATCCATAGGTAGTGCGCGTCCGTCTCGTTCTTGCGGATGTATGACTGGTAGATGTCGTAGGTCCACACCGTATTGAACGCCGTAACGTTGCCCGCCATGCCCGACATGAAGCTTGCCAACAGCGCCGTCAGCCCCAGACCGAGAATGCCGGTAGGAAAGTAGCGCAGCAGCATATTCGGGATCGCGAGATCGTAATTCAGCACCGGCTTGCCATCCTGGTCGACGACTGGGTTTCCGGTAATCGCATTCACCTTCACCGGAATCAGCCCACGCCCCTGCATTGCAACGGCGTTCACATCGCCCTTATTCTCGGTCGTCTGCGCAATCGCCGCGTTGGTCGCGGACTGCGGCGCCGCGCGCGACACCGTCGTCGCACTCCCGGCCAGATGCTCCTGCACCGTCGGCACCGAGATCGCGATCAGCCCCGGAAGGATTACCAGGAACGGGAAAAACATCTTCGGGATCGCGGCAATCATCGGCACCTTGCGCGCGCTCTCTTCCGAATCCGCGGCCATCGCGCGCTGGATCACCAGAAAATCCGTGCACCAGTATCCGAAGCTCAGCACAAATCCCAGCCCCATCACCAGCGAGAACCACTCCACCCCCAGCGGATTCGTGCTCGCGTGCTCCATCCCGCGCCAGGAGTGCGTATACGCCGGCCCCAGCGTGTGCTTGATGCCGCTCCATCCGCCAACATGCTTCAACCCAATCCATACCAGCGGCAGAAAGCCCGCAACAATAAGAAAGAACTGCAGCACCTCGTTGTAAATCGCGCTGGTCAGCCCGCCCAGGAAGATATACGCGAGCACGATCACCGCGCTGATCGCAATCGAGACATGAAAAATCCAACTCAACGGAATGCCCGCTGCCAGGAACAGTGAATCGAGCATGTGCAGGTTCTGGATCAGCAGCGCCATCGCATACATCGAGATGCCGCTCGAAAACACCGTCATGATCGCGAACAGAATCGCGTTCAACCCGCGCGTCTTCTCGTCGAAGCGCAGCCGCAAAAACTCCGGTACCGAGCGCGCCTTCGATCCGTAATAAAACGGCATCATGAAGATGCCGACGAACACCATAGCCGGGATCGCGCCGATCCAATAGAAATGACTGGTCGCGATGCCATACTTCGCGCCCGAGGCACCCATCCCAATCACTTCCTGCGCACCCAGGTTCGCCGAGATGAATGCCAGCCCGCAGATCCACGCTGGAATCGACCGGCCCGCAAGGAAGAAATCGTTGCTGGTGCGCATGTAGCGCTTCAGGGCAAACCCGATGCCCAGCACGAAGACGAAGTAGACCAGCATGATCAGCCAGTCGATGAATGTCAGTTGCACAGCGGCCTGCCTGTCTGAAGAGAGATGCGGGAAATCACGGTCGTGTAAAGGCTTTCATTATACGACTCGCCTGGTATAGCATTCCCCGGCGGGAAGGCACGCAAAATCAGCAAACAGAGTTGCCCCCGCGGTACCCAGCGGCAGAACCGTCCCAATCCGCATCAGCCCATCAAAGGCCGGGTCCCTCATCCGCGCGGTTGCGCGTCAACCTGTACACCAGGCCAGTCAGCAGCGCGGTCGCGATCGCCACGGCGAACTGATACCAGTAGAAAAATGGAAAGCCCAGCAATTCCGGTGCCGTCCGCGCATATATGCCCGGATAGACCAGCAGGAGCAGCGGCGTCGCCAGCAGCCAATTCCAATAGCCGCGCCTGCTCCTTATCTTTCCAGCCCCCGCTCGTATGCTTCCCGAAACACTTCCCCGACCAGCCATGCCCGCGATTATAGGCCCGTTACGCCGCGGCGGTTGATCAGTTCGAACACCGGAGCCGATGCCTTCTTTGAAGGTCCAATAAAATTCACAGCCCTCATGGACACGCGGCGAAATTGAGGACTATAGTTCCGCTCATGTCGCGTTCGCATATCGGTCACGACGCTCATGTTCGAACGACCAACATGGGCCGGCGTCTGCATACGCGCACGACTCAGGCGTAACC
>DASUWP010000089.1:0-5018 GCA_036378335.1 Acidobacteriaceae bacterium
ATGCGCAATCTGCGTGGCGCGGCTGTTCATCTCGATTAGCCACGGCGTAACGGTCTGCTCATCGAGGACGAAGTCCAGTCCGTAGAAGCCTGAAAGGTTGAGTCGCCCAGCGAGCACCTCGGCTGCGCGATCAATGGCGGCATTGTGAAACCGCCGCACGACTGTCGATGGACCGCGTTGGTAGCGTGTGGCCAGCACCTGCACGCTGATGCCGGCGAGCACCTGCCCTCGCCAGCAAAAAACGGCGCTGGTAGCCTCCGTGCCGGCAACAGCGCGCTGCACGCTGATGGCGGGATGTTGGCGGCGGACCAACGGTCCCATCAGGGTGGAGTCGCGATCGATCGTCAGCCGCTTCAGTGCGCGCAGCATGCGCGGTGGCGCATCGAGCGCACGGAAGGCTGCCTCCGCCTTCTGATAGCTGTAGACCGGACGCACGCCGATGCCGCCGGATGTACCGTCTGCTTTGAGATACGCAGGAAACCCATTCGCCTGGAACCAGGGCGGCAAATCTGCTGGGGAGTGAATGCGGGCAGTCGCGGGAACGGCGACGCCCGCTTCGGCTGCATTTGCGAGTACGTAAGTACGGGAGGTGAGGCGATTCAGATCGGCCGCCGGCCCAAGGGAGTACTCGATGACCTCTAGGACGCGGCGAAGATGGGGACGCGTGATGGCGCGCTCCGCAAGTTGCTGCAGGTGGAAGGTGGCTAGATCATCGCAGGGAACGATCAGCTGCGGATCTGCGGCAATAACAGCGGCCTCGAGCGAGTCCAGCGTCTCGAACGTCCGATAGGCATGATGGCGATCCACGGCCCCGGTCAGCAGCAGAGGATGACCATAGGGGCTCCAAATGCTGACACGGAAACCGACCGCTCGCATTGCCAGCCCCAATCGCGCGGCGGTAGCCCAGCGTTGGGTGGCGAGCAGAAGCAGATGTGGCTGAGCTCCGGATTCTGGGGTGTTCCGCCACATAGTTAGCTCCCGATCAGGGCGCTGGGACGCCTGCCCGCAACCATAGCAAAGCCGTCGCGGGTGGGCACGCTTCTTCAACATGCCATCTAAGCCGTTTAGATGGTCTTTTCACCCGGACGTAATACATTGATGGACACCCGCGTTACTGGTTTTCTCCGTCTTTTCCGGGACATTACCGGCCGCTCCAGTCAAACTGGGATCACCTGAATGATTGCAGGATCCGAAGGTCAAGACCCCGACATGCATCGCACGGAAATCGCCATCATAGGGGCAGGCCCCTATGGACTCTCCCTGGCCGCTCATCTGCGCGCCCTGCGTCTGCCTTTTCGCATGGTGGGCAGGGTGATGGAGACCTGGCGAGAGCAGATGCCGGAAGGCATGTTGTTGAAAAGCGACGGGTTTGCGAGTGACCTCTCCGACCCGCAGGGTATATTCCGTCTGCACCACTACTGCCAGGAGAAGCAGCTTCCGTACCATGCCACCTGCATTCCGGTGGAGCTTTCCACCTTTTCCGGCTATGGTCTCGAGTTTCAGCGGCGGATGGTCCCGGACGTAGAAGATGCGAAGCTGGTGAACTTAGCGCGGGGTGATGGCGAGTTCTTCCTGACCCTGGACACGGGTGAGACCTTCGCCGCCCGCAGGGTGGTGCTCGCCACCGGCATCTCGCACTATGCGTACATCCCGCCAGTCCTGGGCGGCTTGACTGCGGCGGCGCTCAGCCATTCCTCCCAGGTGCGGCATCCCGCGAAATTCGCGGGCAAGCAGTTAGCCGTGGTGGGCAGCGGCGCCTCGGCGATTGACCTTGCCGCTCTGTTGCATGAAGCGGGGGCAACGGTGACGATCGTCTCCCGGCGCAGCGCATTGAAGTTCCACGACAGGCCGAAAGACCGGAAGCGCAGTCTGTGGGAGAAGTTGCGCCGCCCGGGATCGGGCCTGGGGCCGGGCTGGAAGTCTCGCCTGCTGACGGAGTTTCCCCACTGGTACCGGCTGCTGCCGGTGAGGCGACGGTTCGAACTGCTGAAACGCATGCTTGGTCCTTCCGCGGGCTGGCCTATGCGCGAGCGCGTCGAAGGAAAAGTGACGGTGCTCTCCGGCGTCACGCTGCGAGACGCAGAGATGCGCGACGGGGGCGTGCTGCTCGCCGTGTCCGGGAGGGACGGAGCGCTCCAGCAGCTGGAGTTCGACCACGTGATCGCGGCCACTGGTTACCAGGTCGATCTGCGGCGGCTGCCCTTTCTCGGTGAAGATCTCCTGCCGCAGATTCGCGCCTTCGAGCACATGCCATTGCTTTCCGGCACTTTTGAGAGCAGCGTGCCGGGGCTTTATTTCGTGGGCATCTCGTCAGCGCTGAGCTTCGGCCCGATGATGCGGTTCGCATACGGTGCGGCTTACACCGCGCGACGGCTGGAACGGCATCTGCTGCGTCAAACCGAGCGCCGCGCGGCCTACGAGGAAGAGACCGCGACGGCTTAACGCGCAGCCAGAAAAGCGCTGCACGCGCAGCGGGGAGCTTTCGAAGCTCCCCATACTTATCGCTATTTCTTGGGCTTGATCATCCGCTTGGTGCGATGCGCTGCTTCGATGACGACGCGCTTCGTGTAATCGAGGACGGCGGATTCGCCGGGAGGCGTGGGGTTCATGCCCAGCTTACGCAAAAAGTAGTTGGCTTGATAGACATTCTTCCGCTTCCAGTCCTTGTATTGGTAACTGATGCTGAGCGAAATGGAGACATTGTCCCGGTTCTGCACCCAATGCGGAAAGTTCACCGGGATGTGAACGCCGGTGCCGGGACGCATCGTGGTGACGAAGGCGCGGTCCTGAAACTGCGGTTTATACACGCCAGCATTGTTGTCCTTCGACCAATAGGTCTCCAGTTCCTGGTCGGTGACGACTTCCTTGTCATTGCGATCGAAGATGTTGATGGTCTTCTCGCCCATAACCTGCATGAGAAAGTTGCACTCGCGGTCGATGTGGTAAGGCGTCACGCGATTGGGCGAGGTGACAAAGATGATGGCTTCGCGGCTCTTCTCGTCCTGTTGGACGTCACGGCCGCTGAGGCGGCGCACCTCGCCCAGGCACGCATCGAGAATCGCTTTGTACTCCGGCACACGATGCACAAAGCGCATCATGATCCAACCGCCAGAGGTTGCAATGTGGTCGAAGACTTCTTCAATGGGCGGCTTTTCTTTGGGGATCGTCTCCCAGCGCTGGTCCACACGAACGTCCGCGGCGTCATAAGCGACGGAGTTCTTCACCTCCGGCACCTCGAGCAGGCGGCGGATGGCCGGAAGATTGAAGAGTGGATGACTGGTCGTCAGTCCGTGACGGAACTCGAAGGGCCTGGCATCGAAGCTGGCACGGAACTGCTCGTTGGAACCGGTATTCGTGGGCTCGAAGATGGGCTGCCCGCCGAGGGGGGTAGATGTTGCGCTTGCGAAGCTCGTCGCCATGATGGAAATCTCCTGCAGCGAATGATGCGCCGCAACCTGCAATGGAGGAGCGCTCCCCAGGCATACAGGTCTGCCCGAACAGCGGTTGCCAACGATCGTGCCTGAACGCACCTTAGCACTTTCTGATTGTCATAAGATGAGCAGCCCGAAGGCAAGGGATGCTGCGCGGGGTTCAATCGGGACGGGGCCGCAGCTCCTGCCTACCAGGGTTGGCGAGGCGACGTGCGTCCCCCGCGGGTTTCTTTCCAGGCCCGCTCCATGAGTTCCGCCTGGGCACTGTAGTAAGCCGCCTCACGGCGGCGCTCCGGATCGCGACTGCGGCTGCGGCGCAGGGCGCGGAAGCGATTCCACGCTACCTCCAGAAAACGCGCGCCAAGGCTGCTGAGCCCATGGTGCTTGCGGTAGTAGAGAAGCGTACTGCGCATCCGCCACAGCGTAAGCTGTGCGCCGACATGGGACATCTGAAGGCTCTTGAGCTGGCGCGAGGATTCACCGCCGATGTGGACAACGACAATATCGGGCCAGTACCAGATGGTGTAGCCCGCAGCTTTGATGCGGCGGCACAGATCGACTTCCTCGAAATAAAGAAAGAAACGAGGATCGAAGTGTTCGGCGGCGGCCAGCGCTTCGGCGCGAATGATGGAGTACGCGCCCGGCACCCAGTCGACCTTCGCCGGTTTCATCGGATCGGCCCAGGTGCGGTTGTATCTACCGAAGATGCGCGACCGCGCATGGCGATCGGCGAGACCACTAAAGACGAAGACATCCGTGGTGAGCGTAGGGAAGCGACGCGCGGAGGGCTGCCAGCTTCCATCGCGCCCGACCAGGCGGCCGCCGCCGAGCCCCGCTTTGGGGTCAGCGTCCATATGTTGAACGGAGAGCCGCAGTGAGCCTGGCGTGAGGAAGGCATCGGAGTTCAACAGCACGATGTAGCGGCCACGGGCTCGCTCGAAGGCCAGGTTGTTTGCACGGCCGAAGCCGAGGTTCTCCTGGCTCGCGATCAGCTCGACTGCGGGGAATTCGGCTCGGAGCATCTCGATCGAACCATCCTTCGAGCCGTTGTCGACCACGATTGTCTGCACGTCGAGCGCGGTAGATTCGCGCCCAAGAGCCTCGAGGCATTCGCGCAACACCTCGCGAGTGTTGAACGAGACGATGACGACGGAGACGTCGCATGCGCGCGGTGGAGGGGATGGCTGCGCCGAATCGGTCATGATCCTCCGACGCTCGTTTTGCTCGATGTTTTGCTCGATGTTGTTTTGCTCGATGCGATGCGGCGGTTCAGCGTATCCGCCAGCCGCTTCAGGTTCTCCGCTAAATGATAATCGCGCAGAACGTGCGCGCGTGCGGCCTCCGCAAAGCGCTCGCGCAATGCTGAATCGCGCGCGAGCCGCAGGATGGCTTTAGTCAGTTCGCTGACCGAGCCGGCAGGCACCAGGATACCGTCGTGATCATGGTCGATCAGCTCCGGAATGCCCGCGATATAGGTGCTGATGCAAGGAACGCCCAAGGCCATCGCCTCCATCAAGGCGACAGGGATGCCTTCGGCAAAGCTCGCCAGCACGAAGAGATCGGCGTCGGCGACATGCTGGAGTGTTT
>DASUWP010000090.1:0-24784 GCA_036378335.1 Acidobacteriaceae bacterium
CCGGAGCAGCCATCACTCACGGCACGCACGCCGTCCTATAGTTCCCTGAATACCCTTTGATGCGCCCGCTCGCGTTCGGAGGGCCATCCAGTGATCGCAACACGCAGTTTCATGAATGTGATTGCGAGGCCGCGCCTTGGATTGGCCAACCGTCTTCGCGACTCATCCATCCCAGCACAAAAAGCTGCGGCCCCGTCTCGCCGCGATCCAGAGGGAGAATTCTATGAGTTTGCGTGACGTACTCGTTGACGAGTTGAGAGATCTGTACAGCGCCGAAAACCAGTTGGTGAAGGCCCTGCCGAAAATGGCCAAGGGCTCGGAACATCCTGAGGTGAAAAACCTCATTACCGCACACCTCGAGCAGACCAAGGGCCAGGTAGACCGCCTCAAACAGGTATTCCAGCAGCTTGAAGAGAAACCGACAGGAGAGCTCTGCAAGGGTATGGAAGGCCTAGTGGCCGAAGGCAACGAACAGCTGCAGAGCGAAGAAGAGGGCGCCGCAAAGGATCTCTGCATTGCCAGCGCCGCCCTGCGCATCGAGCATTACGAGATCGCCGGCTACACCGCGGCGATTGCCATTGCCAAGACACTCGGAGAACGAGAGATCGTCAGCCTGCTCACCGAGACGCTCAACGAGGAATCGGAAGCCAGCAAGAAAATCCTCAGCGTCTCCAAGCCGCTCTTGAAGGAAGCCAGCGCTGAAGCCGAAGACGACGATGCCGAGGAGGAAGACGCAGAATAGACAGTCTTCGAGCTTTTTAGATCGGGTGTGCCCATACCCCATGCCGCGGGACCGTAGTACTTTCGCGATTGCTGAGTGCAGTGATGCGATTGTGCTACCGTTCCCGGCATGGCATCCGTATCCCTGTTTCTGCTCTCGTTACTCGTTCTCGTCCCTGTCGCCACCACACCGCAGGCTGGCACGCAGACCGCCCAGGCTGCCCGACCCGGCTCCATTGCCGCACATCCTGAATGGCCCAAAGCCAATCCTGCGGATGTGCAGTCAGTCGACGCCATTCTTGCCGCCCTCTACGACGTAATCTCCGGCCCCGCCGGTCAACCGCGCGACTGGACACGTTTCAAATCACTCTTCATTCCCGACGCGCGTCTCATCCCTGTTCGCCACAGTAAGGCCGGGCCCGGTGCCGATGTCCTGCCCCTCAGTGTGGAGCAGTATCAGGAGCGCGCTACACCGCTTCTCGCCACGGGATTCTTCGAGCGCGGCATACACAACACCAGCGAAAGCTTTGGCGATGTGGTGCACGTCTTCTCCACCTACGAATCGCGCAGAACGAAAGACGGTCAGCCATTTCAGCGCGGCATCAATTCGATCCAGCTACTCAAGGACGGCAATCGCTATTGGGTCGTCAACATCTACTGGGACGCAGAGACCCCCGCAAATCCCATCCCGGCGAAGTATCTGCCCTGAGCCTCGTTTCAGAGATGACCGTGGTAAATGACCATAGTGAGGAGCAAGACCAATGCGCACCATTGCCGCGGGAAAATTCAAAGCCAATTGCCTGGCCATCATGGATGAGGTGCAGAAGAAGCGCGAGACGGTGCTCATCACCAAGCGCGGCAAGCCCGTCGCCAAGATCATTCCTGCAGTGGAAGAGGGGAAGGACACATTCTTCGATTCCCTGAAGGGCCAGATCATATTTAAGGGCGATGTAGTCAGTCCTGCATTCGAGCTCGATGAGTGGGAGATGGAGCGCTGATTGTATTAGATACCCGCGTGGCCCTTTGGAGTCTCGGTGACTCGCCTCGCCTCTCGGCGAACGCCCGCCGAGCTATTGGGCAGGCGCGTAGAGTTGGCTCGCTACATATCGCGAGTATGGCGCTGCTGGAAGTAGCGCGTTTGGTTGCAGCGCAACGACTCGGGACGACCGTCACGCTTGACGTGCTTCTCGACAGGATCGAAAACTCCTTCATGATCTTGCCCATCACCGCCGCCGTCGCAGCAGCCACCACTCGCCTGCCCGCCAGCTACCCACGTGATCCCGCCGACCGCATCATCGGAGCGACTGCCCTGGTCCACGGCGCCGCGCTTGTTACTGCAGATGAGGGCATCCGCAAAGCCAAAGCGGTTCGCACCATTTGGTAGCGGATTCGCCTACCGCGGCTCCCATAATTCCACGCGATTTCCTTCGCCATCCTTGATCCAGCCAAACCGGCCGTGCGCCTCATCCTGCCGGTTCGGATCGACCCACACACCCTTCGCCGTCAGCGCCGCCAGCAACGCATCCAGATCATCCACGCGGAAGTTCAGCATCGCCGCTTGCTGGCCTTCGCCGAAATAGTTCGTATCTGATGGAAAGAGCGACCAGACGGTAGATCCATCACCTTCCGGCGCCGCGCACTCCTTCCACTCAAACACCGCGCCGCCCCACTCGGTCACCGGCAGCCCCAGATGCTCTGCATACCACGCCGTCAGCGCCTTCGGATCGCGCGCCCTAAGAAAGACTCCGCCCAGCCCGGTCACTTTCGCCATCACGTTCTCCTTGCCAGCATTATCCGCGCCATGCACATGCCAGTCGTCCCATTCCGGCGCGCACCGTCAGCCTATCCTTGCGCCCTGCAAAATATCGGGCGTCGATTGCCTCACTATACAGATCCTCCACGCTGGTAAAGCCGCGCTCCAGCAGGAGCTCGCGCAATTCCGCGGGATCAAGCCCCAGGCGGAATGGTTCTCCGGCTCGCGCTACGCGCTCAGCCAGCCAGTCGAACCGGCCCTGTTGTTGCGGCGAAAGCGATTCCCGCTTCACCGCATAATCGAAAGCCACGCCAGTGCCAGCCGGAAGCCCGCCTAACGCGCCAAGCGTCCCCACTACAGCCTCCCGCGTCAGATACGGCACCACGCCCAGCCACGAGCAGAACGCCGGCGCATTTGCATCGAAGCCGGACGCAACCAGCTTTGTCATCAGCGCCTCCCGTTCGATGTCCACCGGAACAAACGTTACCGTTGCAGGCACATGAATTCCGCTCTGCTCCAGACGGTGCTGCTTCCAGCCCTGGGTCGCCGGATGGTCCACTTCGAAAACACGCACATCGCCATGCGGGGAACGCACCGCATAGGTATCAAGACCCGCGCCCAGCACCACATACTGCCGAACGCCTCGCTCGACTGCCCGCTCCAGCGCATCCTCTGCAAAGCGGCTACGGGCGCAAAGGAACGCCCGCATCCCCCGGGCAAACGGATGCGTGCGTTCCATCTCTTCGCGCTCGCGCAATTCCACGCGCGATTCTTCCGTCAATATCCGCACCGCCAGCGCATCGGTAAACACCAGCGGCGGATCGTCATAAAGCTGGTGCGCAGCGCGCCGCATCGCCACCCGCTCTGCTGTTCGACTCGCCGTTTTCACAAACACCCCGGATCGAGGAAATATGAACCCAGTCTTTCCATTAAGAAAACTTCCTCTAGATGCGGATGAGAACACAGTATCTGTGAAAAAGGTCTGAATTGCCCTTTCTGCATGACCGCATCGCAGGTGAGACACGCAACAGCGTCAAATTCCCGCACCTGCGATTCCCCTCTGCGATCATCGTGTTATGACGAAGCCGCTGCAATTCCTCGCCATCGCTGGCAGCCTCCGCGCCCGCTCCACCAACCTGCTCCTGCTCGAGACCGCCGCCATCCTCGCACCTGCAGAGATACGCATCGACATCTTTTCGGAGCTCGGCAACATCCCGCCTTTCAATCCCGATCGACCTGACATCCCTGCCGCCATCGCTTCACTGCGCGCCACCATCCATAACGCGGACGCAGTCATCCTCTCCACTCCGGAATATGCGCATGGCCTTCCCGGCGCGCTTAAAAACGCCCTCGACTGGTTAGTCAGCGGTATCGAGCTCACAGACAAGCCCGCCGTTCTCTTCAACGCGTCCGCGCGCTCCATCTACGCCCAGGCCGCCCTGCGCGAGATACTCGTCACCCTCGGCGCGCGCACTCTCGAGAACGCATGCGTTACCGTCCCTCTGACCGCCGAGTCGCGAGCGCCGCACGAGCTCGCTGCCGATCCCGCCCTCGCTGCGCCGATCACCGCCGCACTCCAGCGCCTCGCGGCCACCATCCGGTCTCGCCCAGCGAACGCTGCGACAGCATCGCAACCGACTGGCCGCGCATTGCCGCAGTGGCAGCCGCGCCCTCTTCCCGAACGCCGCAGCTTCCGCGGCCGCTACTCGAAGATCGAGCCGCTCGATCCCAGCGATCACGCCGAGCCGCTCTATGCCGCGCTCTGCAGTCCTTCCGCTGCGCGCGACTGGACGTATCTTTCCGCCAACCCGCCCGCCAGCATGGACGAGTGGCGCAGCCGGCTCGAGAAATACACCGCCAGCTCCGATCCGCTCTTTTTCACCTTGTTCGGCGAAAACGGCCACCCGGCGGGCATCTGCGCCTACCTGCGCATCGCCCCGGAGCATGGCTCGATCGAGATCGGCCACATCCATCTATCACCGCAGCTGCAACACACCCGCGCGGCCACGGAGGTTGAGTACCTGCTGATGCGCTACGCCTTTGACGATCTCGGCTATCGCCGCTATGAATGGAAGTGCGACGCACTCAACGCCCCCTCGCGCCGTGCCGCGCTGCGCCTCGGCTTCCGCTTTGAAGGCATTTTCCTCAATGCCATCGTCTACAAACAGCGCAGCCGCGACACCGCGTGGTTCTCCATCACAGATGATGAATGGCCGCAGGTGCGCCGTGGTTTCGATCTCTGGCTCGGGCCGGAAAACTTCGATGCGGAAGGCGGCCAGCTCCACTCACTCGCGAGTCTCCGGTTGTCGGACTAGATCGTCACAATGCACGTGACAATATGTAGTCGTCGCACCACATGTTGCCGACGAGAAACTTCCTCTCGCCGATCCGCACAAATCCGACGCGGTCATAAAAGGCCAGCGCCGCCGTGTTGTCGGCTTTGACGCCGAGCAGCAGCCGCTTCTTTCCCATGGAGCGCGCCTGGGCAACCGACCACTCCAGCAGCGCACGTCCCAGCCCGCCGCCTTGGAAGCGATGCAGCAGGTAGATCCGCTTCAATTCAATGTCATCTTCAGTCAGCGCTACGGGCAGGTCCGGAGGCGACAGCACCGCGAATCCCACCGGCGCAGACTTCAGCTCGGCCAGGCATAGCCGATACTGCCCATCCGCCAGCCACGCCGCGTACCGGCTCGCCGCATGCTGCACCCGGCAATGCGCCACGATGTCGGGTCCGGTCAGCAGCCCAGCGAATGTCTCCAGAAAGGTAGCGGCGCCCACCAATGCGAGCGCCTCTTCATCGCCGGCCGAGCATAAGCGCAGCACAATCTCTTTGCTGAAAGACATGCGGCGATCTTAGCAACCGGCGCACTCGTTTTGGAGCCATGGAAGTTACGCCTGCGGCACATCCAGCCGCTGCTTCAGGTTTCCCGCCAGCTCTGCCATCAGGCGCAGCCGCTGCTCCAGCTGCGGAGATGGCGGACTCTCCCGCAGGGCAAGTTGCGTGTGCAGCACAAGCCCGGAAACCGTGTTGCGCAGCTCGCTTTCCACCGCGCGCAACGCCGCACGCTGCGCCGCACCCTGCTCCTGTTCGCGCCGCGTCAGCGCCGCACGGAGATCGCGTATCAAGCGCGCACTCCCGGTCAGCGCAAAATTCACCTGCATGGGAATGGCGAGGCCGGCCATCTTCCACAACACCTCAGCCCCCCGCGGATCGCCTTCGGCAAGCGAGTCTTCCACGATCAGCGCGTCATAACTGCCTGCACGCAATGCATCCAGCGCCTCGCGCCGCCCTGGCACAATCTCTACATCCAATCCCATCTGCTGCATGATCGCCGCGGCGCAATTCTGTGCTCCGCTCAGCGCTGAAACCAGCAGCACCCGTTGTACTGCACTTGCTCTTTCCTTCATAGCCCGGTCCCCACTTCCTCAAAGCCCTGTTATCGCAGTTAGTTTCTGTATCCCGTTGTGCCGTTCATCGGTTCCAGTGTTTCCAGCGAGACGTTTTCCGACAGGCCATACTCCTTGAGCTTTCTGTACAGCGTCGTCTTGCCGATGCCCAGCAGCCGCGCCGCCAGCAGCTTGTCGCCCTTCAGTTGCCGGATCGTGTTCAGGATGGCCTGTTTCTCCAGCTCTGCGAGCGGCATTACCCGCGGCGTCGCGCCCGGCTGCGCTATCGCTGCCTGCGTCTTCTGCATCTGCGACGACGCCTCGCGCCGCAGCCCCAGTTCATGGTTCTGCAACTGCGTCGGCAGATCGCCCATGTGGATCACCGGCCCCGACGCCATCGTGCACGCGCGCTCAATCGCAGCCTCCAGCTCGCGCACATTCTGCGGCCAGTCATAATCCATCATGCTGCGCAGCGCATCGTCACTCAGCGCATAGTTCTCCCCGCTTTCGCGCGACATGCGGTCCAGGAAGTGCATCGCCAGCAGTGGAATGTCGCTGCGCCGTTCGCGCAGCGGCGGAATCCGCAATGTCACCACGTTCAGCCGGTAGTACAGGTCCTTGCGAAACGTCCCCTTCGTCACCGCTGCTGCCAGATCCACGCTGCTCGCCGCCAGAATGCGCGCATGCAATGGAATACGGTGCGTCGCCCCCGCCGGACGGATCTCTTTCTCCTGCAGCACCCGCAGCAGCTTGCCCTGCAAATCCGGCGTCAATTGGCCTATCTCGTCCAGAAACACAGTGCCGCGCTCTGCCGAAGCCAGCACGCCCGGCGCATTGCGCAGCGCGCCCGGGAAGGCGCCCTTCACATACCCGAACAGTTCATGCTCGATCAGCTCCGGTGCGAACGCTCCGCAATCCACGGTAAGGAATGGCTGTGACGCGTGCTCGCTCTGGGCGTGAATGGTGCGCGCCACCATCTCCTTGCCGGTGCCGGGCTCGCCCGCGATCAGCGCCGGGTGATGGCTCTGCGCCACCTTGGCCAGGATGCGGTACAGCTTGTCCATCTCCGGACTGCGCCCGACAAGGTTCCCTGCGCCGCCCGAGCTCCGCAGGCGCTCCCGCAGGGTCCGGCTCGCGCCGCCGACCTGCCGTTGATGCGCCGCGCGCTCCAGAACTGTACCCAGTTCCTCCATCAGGAATGGCTTGGTCAGGTAATCGGTCGCTCCGCCACGCATCGCCTCTACCGCCGAACCAATCGTCGACGACGAGGTCATCACGATGATCGCCGTATCCGGCCTAAGCGCTTTTACCTCTTCCAGGAGCTGCAGACCCTCGCGCCGGCTGGCCTTCAACTCCATCAGCAGCAGGTCCACCGTGTGGCTGCCCAGCAGTTCCTGAGCATCGGCCGCGTCCGCCAAGCCTTCGGCGGAGAAGCCTTTTTGCATCGCAATCTCCACACAGGCCGATCGGGTAGCGTCGTCTTCCTCGAGTACGAGAACGTGCAGTCTGTTCCCGCTATGTTCCATTCCAGTCATTTCGTTCAAGGCAGCACCTCAAAAAGTGAAAATTTTCCGATCTGGAACCAACATCGTGCATTTCTTACATTGCCAATCGTGCAATCTCTACAGGGAGCAGTCTAACCAGATTTCATTCCGGGAATGGTGCTGAAAATGGTCGCAAACCTGACGTCAGTAATGGTCAACCGCGGTGACCCCCCTCCACGAAAGGCGCAGCCGCCATGTATTATGTGCGGGTTACAGTTCCCCTCCGCGATCCTCCTCCCCGGCTGCGATACCATCAGCCCAGAGCGGATTCCCTGCGACACCTGCCGGGGAACCGAAGCAGACGCGGTTTTCCTCAGAAAATCCGCACTTCGCCCTCTGCTCGCCGCCGCTCACAGGACATTCTTCTCTATGGCACCCGCTTCCCAGCCGCACGCCGCACCGCTCCCGCCCAAAGCACCCGGAATCCGCTCCGGCCGCGCCGCCAACCAGCTCCGGCCCGTTTCGCTCACGCCCGACTACGTCGCCACTGCCGAGGGCTCCGTCCTCGTCTCTATCGGCCACACCCGCGTTCTCTGCAACGCCACGGTCGAGCAGGGCGTCCCGGCGTGGCTGCGCAACAGTGGCCGCGGCTGGGTCACCGCCGAATACGGCATGCTCCCCCGCGCCACGCTCACCCGCACCGCGCGAGAGTCGGAGCGTGGGAAGGTCTCCGGCCGCACCCACGAGATCCAGCGCCTCATCGGCCGCTCGCTGCGCGCCGTCGTGGACATGCAGGCACTCGGAGAACGAACAGTGATCCTCGACTGTGACGTATTGCAGGCCGACGGCGGCACCCGCACTGCGGCTATCACCGGCGCGTGTGCCGCGCTCGCTCTCGCCTTCAATCGTCTGGTCAAGGCGGGCGCGCTGAAGCAGTCCCCGCTGCGCCAGCTGGTCGCCGCCACCAGCGTGGGCATCGTCGATGATGAAGTCCTGCTCGATCTCGCCTACGAAGAAGACTCCCAGGCCGAAGTCGATATGAACATCGTCATGACTGAAGACGGCGGCCTGGTCGAAGTCCAGGCTACCGCGGAGCGACAGGCCTTCCCCCGGGCAAAGATGTTGGAGATGATGGACTACGCCGAAGCCGGTATCCGCGAGCTATTTGCGGCCCAGCGCGTTTTGCTTGAGGCCCGCTAGCTGCTCAGCGCAATATACCGAAGCGACTCAATCACCCGGAGTGAACCATGCGTCTCCACCGCCACCCACTCGCGCTCGCACTCTTGCTCGCCACCCTTACCCCGGCCATTGCTCGCGCCGCCACGCAGGATGAAACCGCCATCCGCGGTGTGCTCAACACACAGGTCGAAGCATGGAACCGCGGCGACGTGGTCGCCTTCATGCAGGGCTACAACAACTCGCCTGACACCACCTTCGTCGGCAAGACAGTCGAGCATGGTTTCGCTAACATCCTCGCCCGCTATCAAAGGAACTTCGCGGGCAAAGAAAAGATGGGTCACCTCGCCTTCGACGATCTCGAAGTCCATCCGCTCGACGCTCATATCGCCGTCGTCACCGGCCGCTATCACCTCACGCGCAGCGCAAACGGAGGCGGAGACGCGCAGGGCATCTTTTCCCTCGTCTTCGAAAAAACCTCCACCGGCTGGAAGATCGTCCTCGACCACACCAGCTAAGCTTTCAACCGCGAAGATCAACGGCGGCGACGAACCGGAGTCGCCCAACAGCGTGCGCCGCCGGCGTGTGTGCCCCAGACGGCAAGTCTGTAGAATTGCTACGAGTCCTTTCCCGCTCAAGACATCTGCTCTACATACCTGGTTAGGAGAAGCATCATGATCAAGCTCACACCCGGCAAGCTGGCCGGTCTCAAGGCTGTCTCGGATCACCGCGGCGTCATCGCCGCCGCCGCCATGGATCAACGCGGATCCCTTCAGAAGTCGCTTGCCAAGGAAGCCGGCACCGGCACCATCCCGCCCACTGCGCTCGAGGAGTTCAAGACCCTCGTCACCTCGGTATTAACCAAGCACGCTTCCGCTATCCTGCTCGATCCCGAGTTCGGCCTGCCCGCCTCCAAGCATCGCAACGGCAAGGGCCTGCTGCTCGCGTATGAGAAGACCGGCTACGACGCCGCGACTCCGGGCCGCCTTCCCGACCTGCTCGACCACTGGTCCGTGCGCCGCCTCAAGGAAGCCGGCGCCGACTGTATCAAGGTCCTCCTCTACTACACGCCGATGGAGACCTCCGACATCAACGACCGCAAGCACGCCTTCATCGAGCGCATCGGTGACGAGTGCCGCGCGCACGACATCCCGTTCTTTTTGGAGTTCGTCGGCTACGACCACAAGGGCGGCGACGAGAAGTCCATCGCCTACGCCAAGGCCAAGCCCGACATCGTCTCCGGCTCCATGGCCGAGTTCGGCAAGGAGAAGTACGGCGTCGATGTGCTCAAGGTCGAAGTCCCCGTCCAGATGGAGTTCGTGGCCGGCACCAAGGCCTTCAAGGGCGAGCAGGCCTACACCCGCGCCGAAGCGCTGCAGCACTTCCGCGACGCCGCGGGCGCAACGCACAAGCCGTTCATTTATCTCTCGGCCGGTGTCTCGAACGCGGTATTCATTGAGACGCTTGAGTTAGCCGTCGAATCCGGCACCAGCTTCAACGGAGTCCTCTGCGGCCGCGCCACCTGGAAAGACGGCATCAAGGTCTACGCCACCCAGGGAGCGAAGGCATTCGAGCAGTGGCTCAACACGCAAGGCGTCGAGAACATCAACAACGTGAACAAGGCGCTGGAAAAGGCCCACAGCTGGCACCACAAGGTAGACCAGCACGCCACCCTGCACGAACCGGTTCACGCATAACTACTAACCGTAGGGGCAAACGCCCTTCGGGCTATAACAACAAAGAGCGCCGCGTTAGCGGCGCTCTTTGTTGTGCTGAAAACAATCTGCTATTAAGGTAGAAGAGAGGGCCCGCACTTGTCGTTCGATCGGCCGCCTTTGCGTGCGCACGGGGCTTCGGCGATGCACGAAGGCATCCATTTTTGCTGACACGTATGGCCTTCATGGACGAACTCGAGAAACGGTGTTTCTGCTACTAAGCGTGCTAGCTTGTTCGCGAATCCGCACTGTTTGGCAATGGCCTCCAAGGGCCCCGCGAACAGCTTGTTGAACTCGAGGCAGGGCGCCTGAGGCGCGCAATCGCTTGCGACGTCTCCATTCGAATTGAGAAACAGTCCGTAGCTCGAAAGCGGAACGTCCGTATTCCCCCTCGAATTGGTGAGATCGAGGGTGCAAGCGTAGATGATTTGTTGGGATTCATCTCTGGGAGGTGTCCCGATCAGACATTTATATTCTTCATCAGTCAGGATCATGTCTTGCTTTATGCCTAAGAGCTTCGCCAGCAGATCTGCCTTCCTCCTTCCCAATGGCTCGTTAATCTGGTCAGGTTGTTGGTCTTCCCGGGGCGCTAAGATTGCCAATCTCGGGTCCGTCTGGCATGAATCTGGCCAGAAAGTTCTCTGATTTCGACCGCCTCCGCCGCTGGCGGCCTGCCCTGCAAAAAATGGCGCCATCTCAGCGTAAGGGCAACCATCGGGATTCTCAAAAAGGCACTTATAGACCTCTTGAGGAAGCGCCGCCCTGTAGGCAGGCATGAAGGCGGCTGTTTCGGGATTCGAAACGTAGAGGAGCAGGAAATTTATGAGGTAGATGGGAGGTGCCAGGGGAACTCCGAACGGCGCTACATAGTCTTTTGAAAGTCTGGAAGCCCCCGGCGCCATGTCACGGTCGGCGTCGCGTGCCTGAGCCTGGAGACAGCGCGTCCCTGCAATCACTAGAAAAACCAGCGTTATGCTTAGAAAGCTTTTGGTCCGCATGTGCATGATCCTCTCGAAGACTGAAAATCAAGGGGGATGGGCCCATCAGCAACTGCGAAACTAGTCCCACGCAGGAAGGACCGTCAATCGCTGAATTCTGACGCTTGCCATTCAGCGCCAGCTTCAACGGAGTCCTCTGCGCCCGCGCCAGCTGGAAAGACGGCATCAAGATCTACGCCAGCAAGGCCTTCGAAGAATGGCTCCCACCCAGGGCGTCGAGAACATCAACAACGTCAACAAGGCGCTGGAGAAGGCTCATAGCTGGCACCAGAAGGTAGACGAGCACGCCAATCTGCACGACCCCCCCACGCCTAGCGATTTGCCATCGAAGCAGCCGCCCTTCGGGCATAACAAAGAGAGCGCCGCTTTAGCGGCGCTCTTTCTTGATGCGTCCGTCGTATTGGCATAGAGCCATGGATCGGTTTACATACAACAAAGGTACAACCATGCGAAATTCCTTTGTGGTACTACTCGCGATCACGGTTATGGCGCTTGCAGTCGTTATCCATTCGCAATCAGCAAAAATTGCGGCTCTACAATCCCGCACCGCTGACATCAAAACCGCGCCACAGGCCGCCAACATGGAGCTACAGAGCCAATGCGCGAAACAGGCTGCAATAGCGTTTAAACAGAGTGGATGGTCCACCGAGAAATTGGCTGACTCTATCAATCACTACAACACAGTGATAGGCAAATGCTTCGTCGAGATCACTAACACAACAATTGAGAACGGCCATCCCGGCCATTCCGCTATTGTTTCAGACGCTTTCGAGGGAAAGGTCTACGGTTCCTACCAGTGGATCAATGTCACTAATAAACAGTTCTGGGAAGTACCGCCGACGGAATGCGAAGTCACTATGCCCACTGGAGAGACGAAATACTGTAAATCGTCAGAAGAGTTTGAGGATTTAACTAAGATTTATATGCAGTGATCATAGGCGAGCTGCCTCAGCAACAATAACGTCCAAGCTGGATTCAAATACTTCCAAGCAACTCACCCGCCATTACGCAATCAGAACATCCGCAACCTGATTCTTTAACCGCCCATCGGCACTCATTTCATTTGTTTCGGCAATCCATTCAGGGTCCGTATCAGCATAATGGCAATGATCGTCCAAGAAAGACTTCAAGGCCCGCTGTAACGCTTCAATTACTTCGCGATTATTTGTACTTCTTGCCATAAGATTAATCCTCTGAGCTTGAGAGTGAAACAAAGCGGTCTAAATCATTAGATGGCAATATGCAAACAAATTTACGTTTATTTTTTGGTCTCGGTGAATTGATGAGTCCAGGCGCCCCATCGTAATAAAGCTAGGTTCGGATGGCTCTCAGTCTGGTCCAACCGGCAGCCGCGCTCCATACCGCACATGAAGAACCACCACACGCCCAGCGCCTCAGCGAATCACGCGAAAGTGAAACAGCAGCCACGCCACCAGCGCGACAACAATCCCGATTGTCCACTTGTGCCGCCGCATGAACCTAACGAACTGCTCCCAAGCCGTCTCGTGGTGATACTCATGCACCGCGCGGATGGCCGCCACCTGCAGCACAATCGGCACCGTCACCCGCCGCGCCGGAGCCGCCAGCGCATTGCCGCCCAGCAATGCGGCAAACGCCAGCCCCACCGGCCCGGCAAACACGGCAATTCCCTTGGTCAGCGCGGCATTCGTCGCCACGCTTAGCCCGTGGCCGAGCAACTGATGTGCCGCCGCGTTGGCCACGATCACGCTGCCCTTGTACGCCGCGAAACCGGAGTGCTGGATCGCCAGCCGCGCGGCCTCCACGCCGCCGGGCGCCAGCAGCAGCTTGCGATCGCGTATCTTCAGCGACAGCAGTAGCTCCCGCCGCTGCTCCGCGGACATGGTCTCGTACGCCTCTATCAGCAGCTTCGTCACAATCTCGCGCTCGATCTCGCGCGTGCTCTTCTCCCCGCTCTTCACACCCACGCGCCCGGCCACGTCTCGCACAATCTGGTCATAGGGCACGCCCTTGCCGCTGCGCAGCAGTTGCGTCTTCAGCGTGTTGGCGCCGAACTTCTGGATCTCCGCCGCAATGTCCCGCACGTAGGCCTGGTGGTTCGGTTGATTGTTGCGGTAGGACGCGGTCCGGGCAAGCTGGCACATCACGCCACCTCTGGTGCAGAGAATCTCAACCAGCGGCGCCAGCTCCTCGTTCGTCGCCTTGCCCAGCAACTCCACCAGCGGATCGTCTTCGACCAGCGGCAGCGGCCCGGTTCCCTTCAGCGCCAGCCTCTCCACAAGCCCGCTCGCGAGCCCGCCCTTGGCCAGCAGGGGCGCGTCCACCGTAGCCTCGCCGGCCTTCTCGATCTCCGGCAGCGTTCCCTTCGGAAGCAGCTTCCAGTTATCCATGGCTTTCTCAGACAGCAGAATACGCCGCTGCTTCCGGGAGCGAAGGGACTAACTTTTCAACCAGGGCGCCGCAACAGCGCCACCACCGCCACCGCCCCCAGCCACGCACTCACCGCACACCAAACCATCACCGATCGATAGCCCGCAAAAAAAGCGCGATCCAGCATCCCCGCAGCCTCCGCATGCTGTTGCTCTGACAATCCTGAAGGAATGGGTGTGTCGTGCAGCCGCGACTGCTGCGCCGTCATCTGCTGCCGGGCAGCTGCCGGCAAATCCGATTTACCCAATTCGTCACCGAGCCGCGAAGTAAACCCATGCGCCAGCACGAACACCAGCACTGATACTGCGACCAGTCCCGCCAAGCGCGACAACGCGTTATTGACTGCCGACGCGATGCCTGTCTTGCGCTGATCGACTGACGACATCACCGCGGTCGTCAGCGGCGCCACTGCCAGCGTTATCCCCAGACCCAGCAGCAGCACGCCGGGCAGCAGACTGCGCCAGTAGCCTCCTGCGCCCGACAACGCCGCAAGCAGGAAGAACCCCGCCCCGGCACACACCGCCCCGCCTGCCATCAGCCGGCGCTCGCCTATCCTCGCCGCTGCTGCACCTACGCGCGCGGAGAAGAAGAACATCATCGCAATCATCGGCAGGAAGACCGCGCCCGCCTCTACCGGCGGATAGTGCTGCACCTGGATGACATAAAACGGAATAACGAACAGGCCGCCGTACAACGCGCCATACAGCAGAAAGGTCAGCAGGTTCGCCGCCAGGAAGCGCCGAATACGGAACAGTGACAGTGGCATCATCGCATTCGCACGTTTCGCCTGCGACCACAGGAACGCCGCCAACAGCACTCCGCCGCACACCAGCGACGCGATCACGCGCAGATTGCGCCAGCCCGCCTCCGGAGCGAACGCGAGCGCATAGATAATCGAGGCAAAACCGGTCGTCGCCAGCACCGCGCCCAGCCAGTCCAGCGGTTGCGCTTTGCCGTCTCCTCCGCCACGGCTCTCCGGAATCCGCGGAGCCAGCGCCAGCACCAGCAGCGCGAGCGGCAGATTCAGCACGAAGATCAACCGCCACGACCACACCTGCAGCAGCCATCCGCCGGCCACCGGACCTACCGCGGCAAACACGCTCGTCCACGCCGACCATCTGCCGATGGCGCGCCCGCGCTCTTCACCCGAGAACGACGCCGACAGAATCGAGAGACCCTGCGGTATCAGCAGCGCCGCGCCGATGCCCTGCACCGCGCGCCCCGCCACCAGTTGTCCCAATGAGAGCGACGCGGCGCAACCCGCCGAAGCCAGCGCGAACAGCGCGACGCCCCAACAGTAGGTGCGCCGCCGTCCGTAGTGATCGCCGATGGCGCCGCCCAGCAGCAGCAGCGCCGCGCCAAACAGTGCATAGGCCTGCACCACCCACTGGATGCCGCCCGAGGTCGCATGAAATGCAGACTGAAGCGCCGGCAGCGCTACATTCACCACCGAGCCATCCATGAATGCCAGCGCCGAACCCAGGATGGTCGCGACCAGCACCCACTTGCGGTTCGCCGGCGCGCACGGCTCTGCGCCGCCGCCTGCTCCTATGTGCGCGCAGGGCGGCGCGCTCGGCGATCTCGTTGTGACTGCAGCACTCACAAACCCGTGGGATGCCTCTCAGTCAGGCAATGCCGCTGGCTAACCAGGAGGATCTTTTGGCTGAGGCGGCGGAACCGGCCATCTGGTTCTTGATGATCCCAACGATCGCAACAACGACAGCGCCGCCACCCGCATGACCGGCGGCCTGCGAAATTTCAGACGGAGGAATGACCCTCCAAAGCGTGAGCTGCCGCCCTTCGCTCCGCCTCTTCCAGAAATCGTAACCGCGCCTCGATGGCCTCCTGCCCGACCACATGCGCGTCCGTCCACTTCGTCTCCCACACCTGCTCGTCTGTTCGCGCGGAGCTGTTGTATCGGCGTCCGTACCGGTGGCGCAGCATCTCCATCGCGTGGTCGGCCGTGTCCCGTGCCGGCTCGGTCATCAGCAAATGAAAGCTATCCGGCAGCACCGCCACTCCGCGCACCTCGAAGCCAAACTTCGCCGCCGTCTGTTCCAGCAACTGCAGAAACAGCGCGCGATGCTTCTCCTCTTGAAGCTTCGCCTGCCGCCGATAGCACACCGAGGTGATGAAGTGCAGCTCACCTTTTCCATACTCGCGCCGTTGTCCCTTGGGCATAGCAGGATCAGATCACACTCCGGCGTCTCCGGCATTCCACCGCGGCAAATCGCGCTCCACCGGCCGGCTAAATGCTTTATTTCAATCGGATTGCGCCTATCGCGAGTTAGCTATCGCCGCAACGGCAACCGGGATTCCGGCCCGAATGCCAGCCATTTGGTACCGAAATGAAGTAAGTCTGCCTGAAAACTGTTGTATCTCGGTCACATTTCTCCTGACAATCGCGGACGCTCCGGCGTATCCTCAAGGCGTCCGCGGAAGCTAGACCGTTTTCAGAAAAGGTATAGCCGCCGAGGCGAAACTTGAGGCAGCCCTTCCGTTACAAGAGCTGCTCGTCGCGGCCGCTAGCCGGACATAGTGGTTTGAAAACGCGGTAGCAACGGATGGGGAGGCGACCATGGCGTCGATTCCGTCCACAGTCACTGCTTGCCTGGCATTCTTGGTTGCCAGCGCGCCCTTGGCAGCTGCGCCGCAGCCCGCCGCGTTTACGCCCATAGCTATCCAGGCACAGGAAAGCGCACGCGTGCAGCCCGTCGGCGTACCCAACTCACCGGCCGCCCCGCGCGTGTCCTATATGTATGAGCTATCGCCGGAGATGCAGGGCGATCTCTACATGGCGCGGCGCGAATACGTCGCGGCAATCGGCGCCTACCAGCATGCCGAGCTGCGCAAGTCGCTCACCTGGACGAAAATCGGCGTCGCCTACCATCATCTGTTCGCGATGGACGAGGCGATGAAGGCCTACCAGATGGCCCTGCGCCTCGACACGCACAACGCCGATGCGTTGAACAACATGGGCGCCGTCTATCACGCGAAGCGCGATTACTCCAGAGCCGTCAGGTACTACAAGAAGGCGCTGAAGTATAACCCCCACTCCGCCGCCGTCTATTGCAATCTCGGCACGACTTACTTCGCCGACAAAAAGTACAAGGACGCGGAAAAAGCATACGGCCACGCTTTCGCCATTGATCCGGCAGCCTTCAACCACAACACCAATGCCTCCATCGATGAGGGCAGCACAAAGGAAGAGCGCATCGCGCAGAACTACTATCTTGCCCGCACCTTCGCTCGCGCCGGGCAGCGCGAGCAGGCTCTCTTCTATCTCCGGAAGGCGTTCGACGAAGGCTTCCACGATCGGCGCAAGCTGAAGGACGAGCAGGATTTCGCTATGCTGCGGACCACGCTTGAGTTCAAGCAGCTCATGGCCGAGCAGAAGCTGAACTAACTCGCCGCATATCTCCTGTTGCCGGATTCTCCGCAGCGGAGCGAGCACCGTAGTCGGCGCTCGCTCTCTATAATCGAACAACCGTGCCCCTCTTCCGCCGCAGGCCAAAGCTCAAGCAGGAACACAAGATCATGCAGCAAGCCGAGCAGGCCGCCGGCGCTCTGCTGCCCGAATACCATCGCGCCACGCCGGAGTGCCCCCACCCCGAGCGCTGGAGCATGTACGACTCCATGACCGCCGAGTACGAGGTGCTCGAGTTTCTGCGCACGCTTGTGACCACGCTCAAACCGGATCTCGTGGTCGAGACCGGCTCCTTTCTCGGTGTCAGCACGCTATGGATCGCCGAAGGTCTGGAGCGCAACGGCTTCGGCCGCGTCGTGAGCTGCGAATACGACCCTGTGGTTTTTGCCAAGGCGCAGGAGAAGATCGCCACGTCACCATTGCGTAGCCGCATCGAGCTGCGCAATGAGTCATCGCTGGAGATGGACGTACATGGCACCATCGATCTGCTCTTCTCCGACAGCGACATGCCAGTCCGCGAGCAGGAAGTGATGCGTTTTCTGCCGCAGATGAACCCTCACGGACTCATCCTGATGCACGATGCCAGCTCACATCTGAAGGTCGTGCGCGAAGCGGCCATCAGCCTGGAAAGCAAAGGCCTGCTCTCGATATTGCTGCTGCCCACGCCACGCGGCCTGGTCGTCGCGCAGCCTAAGAAACGTTAGCGTTATAGCCAGCGCGCCTTGCGCATCACCAGCAGCATCACTGCGGTCCAGAACACGATTGCGCCGATGACGTAATACGCGCCGTATTGCGCATCGATGAACGGCAAACCTTTCACGTTCATGCCATAGAAGCTGGTGATCACCAGTCCCGGCAGCGCAATCGTGCTCAGCACCGTCAGCACCTTCATCACCTGGTTGGTGCGGTTCGCCACCGATGAAAGATACACGTCCAGCGTGTTGTTCAGCAGATCGCGCAGCGTCTCGACCGAATCCAGCAGACGCAGCACGTGATCGTAAATGTCGCGAAAAAATGGGTAGAGATCGTCCGGAATGAGATCCGTTGGATCGCGCAGCATGGAATTACAGGCGTCCCGCGTGTTCACCAGCACCCGCCGCAACTCGATCAGCTTTCGTTTCTGATCGAAGATATCCTCCACCGTCTCTGGCGAGGGCTCGTCCAGCACCCGGTCTTCCAGCGTATCGATCAGGTCATCGCTCTTATCGATCGATGGGAAAAACGAGTCCACGATGGTATCCAGCACCAGGTAGAGCAGCTTGCCGGGTGCCGTCTCGGCGGACGCCTTCAGCGCACGATCCAGCGCGCAATCATTCGAGTGGCGCGCGTCGCGCACGCTGATGAAGTAATCGCGTCCCACGAAAAGGCTGATGGTCCCCAGCGTCAGCTCGCCATGGTCGACCGAGAGAATGTACTTCAGGATGTAGAAGAGATACGCGTCCGTCTCTTCGCTCTTCACGCGCTCATAGTGGCTGCGGCAGTCCTCAATGTGCAGAGGATGCAATTGATACTGCTTCGCCAGTTCATCCAGCTTTGGATCGTTGGGGTCGTCGAGCGCGTACCAGGCCAATGCATTCCCTCTGATATCGGTGTGCGGCTATCTTCGCAGATGGCGCAGCGCCATGCGCGCCGCGTTGTAGCCGCACATGCCATGCACGCCGCCTCCTGGCGGGGTCGATGCCGAGCAGAGATACAGTGACGGATCGCTGGTGGCATAAAAACGCCATCCCGGCCGCAGGAACATCTGCAACCCATCCATAGCGCCGCCGCCGATGTCGCCCCCTTCCAGATTTCTATCCATGTGTTGAAGGTCCGCAGGCGGAAAGACCCGCCGCGCCAGCACGCACTCGCGAAAGCCTGGCGCGAAGCGCTCTATCTGCGCCTCCAGCCGGGGCAGCATATCTTCTGTCGATCCATTCGGCACATGGCAATACGCCCACGCGGTGTGCCTGCCCAGCGGCGCGCGGCTGCGATCGAACAACGAAGGCTGCACCACGATCAGAAACGGCCGTCTTGCCGTCTTTCCCTCGGCGACAGCAGACTCCGAAACCGCAATCTCCGCATCATCGCCGCCTACGTGCACCGTCGCCGCTCGCGCACAGTCCTTCGCCTCCCAGGGAATCGGTTCGCTCAGCGCATAGTCCACCTTGAAAATGCCCGGCCCTGGACGGAAGCTTGTGAGGCGGTGCCGATCCACCGAGTGCAGACGATCCCCCGCCAGCTTCAACAGTTGTCGCGGCGTGGTGTCGCATAACGTAACCGACGCTGCGCCTATATCCTCAATCCGTTCCACCGCCGTTGCGGTCTGCACCACACCGCCAAGGGATTGCAGATGGGCAATCAGGGCGTCGGTAATGGCCTGCGATCCGCCCCGCGGAATGGGCCAGCCCACAGCATGCGCGGTGGCCGCCATAACCAGTCCAAACGATGCACTGAAAGGATGAGAGGGGCGAAGAAAGGAGTGCGCCGCCAGTCCCGCCATGAGCGAACGCGCCCGCACACCCCGGAACGCCAGCCGACCGAGCGCCGCGGCTGGCAACGCGCCGAACGCGCCCATCCTCGCCAGCAGCAACGGATGCCGCGGCAATGGCGAAAGCGGCTCCAGGATGTCCTCAGCCAGCGCCCACCAGTTGCGTGACAGCGGCTCCAGGATGCGCCGCCATGCGGGACCATCCTCGCCCAGCAAACGGCATTGCTCGTCGATGTCGCGCACCAGCAGCACGGCGGTGCCGTCGTCCAGCGGGTGCGCCATCGCAACCGGTGAATGGATCCACTCCAACCCACGGGCAGCCAACGGCAGCGTGCGAAAGAACGGAGACCCCACCGCCATCGGGTGGACCGCTGACCCGAAATCATGCCGGAACCCGGGCAAGGTGAGTTCGAGCGTCCGCGCACCGCCGCCCGCGACCGCCTCGGCTTCGTATACCGTCACCGGCATGCCGGCTTGCGCCAGCGTGATAGCCGCTGCCAGCCCATTCGGCCCCGCGCCCACGACGGCGGCATTCCTGGCACTCTTCTGCACGGCAAACCTCGCTCGCGGCAAGTCTAGAGCACTCCGCCGGGAGATGTATCCCGCGGGACCCGATTCGCCACGCTCCCATGAACAAACCGTGCGGCGCGATCCAGTCCGGATGCATCTCCCGCTATGCCCGCGCGTCTATAGTTATGGGACGGCGAAGAAACCGTGCGTAGAGAGAGGTGCTGTGTGGGCCACAACTACCAAAACGCGAAATGTATTCGGCCAGGCATCGTTGCCGCCGCGGCCGGACTGGCGGTCTTTGCTGCGCCGGTGTTCGCTCAGCAGGGCGCCGGACACGCCTCAACAGGACAGATGTCAGGGGCGCGCTCCATCGGTTCCGCCCACGCTGTTGCCCCCAGCCGCTCCGTTGCTCCCAATCGGTCTTTTGCTCCCAGTCGCTCTGTTGCTCCCAGTCGCTCTGCCGGCCCTGGCCGCATGATGGGCAATTCGATCGGTTACGCTCCGCGAACGGGCACGATTCGCGCGAATTCTTTTGGAGCCAGTTCCGCCCCGCCGCCCTCCTGGGAGCTGCCGAAAAACGTGATTCCGCATTGGGAGATCGGTCCTAACGTCCAGGTACAGCCGAACCCCGTCCAGGGCAATCGGATCCACCACCCCAGGGGTGGAGTCGGCGTCGGTTACGTGGGGCTTCCCTACTATGCCGACCCGCTGGCCTTCGTCGACGCGGACAATGGGGCAGAGGATACGGACCAGCAGCCTCAGCCGAATGCACCAGCCCGGCAGGACTATGCGGCGCAACCGCCGTATCCCGAGGGTCCAGCGGAAGATGGATTTGTGGCGCCACGCGCCCCGTATGCACCGCAGGCCTATTCGGCCGCGGCTCCGAACGCGGGCCAGAACAGCGCCCAAAGTGCCGCAGCCCAGAGTGCCGCTGCCCAGAGTGACGGCCTCGATCATCCTGCCGTGACCCTGGTCTTCCACGATGGCCGGCAGCCCATGACGGTGCACAGCTACGTGCTCACCGGCTCATCCGTTTTTGTCGCGGAAAATGGCCATCAGCGGGTCATCCCCGTGGCTGACCTAGATCTGCCGGCTACCATCGCCCAAAACCGCGAAGCTGGCGTGGACTTTGAGCTGCCCAGCCGCCGCTAAGCTGCAGAAGCCCGGGCCGGAGCGGAAGGGTCAGGTCCGATACACTTCCAGCCGCACCGTGGGGAATTCGGCCGCAGCGCCGGTTTCCGCGCGATAACGATCCAGCTTTTGCCGGAGGCGCGAGAGCGTCTCGCCTTCGGTTAGTCCTTCGCAGAGAAAGCCGTTTATTTCCGGCACACGGGCTTCATACCCGTGATCAAGTCTTTCCAGTTCAACACGATACACCGTCATTGTGTGCTTTTTCCTCGTCCCGCCATGGGCGGCCAAACCCACCCAGCATGCCTGCCGCTCGAGCTCTCTGGGAATAACACCCTTGAGTCAGCGCCCGGCCTGATGGTGACCAGTTCCGCACCTTCGTTTCGAGTTTTTGATTGACAGAGCGGTCAAACCTGGCGAGCCGATTGGAGAAGCTGCAGAAACCGCTGTCCATTGAGGGAGGAAATCGACCGGTTAACAGCGATCCGGCGCACTTCGCGCACTGATCTTTTGCCGTGTCTTCGCTGGTCTGCTACGGTACAAGAGCAGCCCTAGACGCTTCTTGTTGGGGCTGCCTGCCCGCTGCAGTTCGACCCCGAATGAAATTCCAACAACGTTCCGGTTCCGCTGGCAGAGAAGGTATAGGAGGAAGCTCGTTTTGTCACAACCACGCGATAAGTTTCTGTTTACTTCGGAGTCGGTGACCGAAGGTCATCCCGACAAGATTGCCGATCAGATCTCCGATGCAATTCTCGATGCCTGCCTGGAGCAGGACCCCTTCAGCCGCGTTGCCTGCGAGACGCTGACCTGCACCGGCCTGGTGGTGATTGCCGGTGAGATCACAACCCAGGCCTATGTCGATTTCCAATCGCTGGTGCGCGGCACGGTGGCCGCCATCGGTTATGACAATGCGCTCTACGGCTTCGATTCAAATACCTGCTCGGTGATCTCGACCATCAATAAGCAGTCCGGCGACATCGCGATGGGCGTGGACACGGGCGGCGCCGGCGACCAGGGCATGATGTTCGGCTATGCAACCAATGAGACGGAAGAGCTGATGCCCACCCCGATCTCGCTGGCGCACAAACTGACGCATCGGCTGACCGAAGTCCGCAAGAATGGCCTCATGTCCTATTTGCGGCCGGATGGGAAGAGCCAAGTCACAGTGGAATACGACGCAAACGGCAAGCCGGTGCGCGTGGATGCAGTCGTCATCTCGACGCAACATGCCGAAACGGTTGGCAACGACGAGCTGCGGCGCGACATCCTGAAGAACGTGATTCAGTTCGTGATCCCCGCGAAGCTGCTGGATCAGGACACCAAATACCACATCAATCCGACCGGACGATTCGTCATCGGCGGCCCCATGGGCGATACCGGACTGACGGGACGCAAGATCATCGTGGACACCTACGGCGGCATGGGCCGGCACGGCGGCGGCGCTTTCAGCGGCAAGGACCCGACAAAGGTAGACCGCTCGGCTGCGTACATGGCGCGCTACATCGCGAAGAACATCGTCGCCGCCGAACTGGCAGACCGCTGCGAAGTACAGCTTGCATACGCCATCGGTGTGCCGGAGCCAGTGAGCGTGCTGGTGGATACCTTCGGTACGGGCAAGATCAGCGAAGTTGAGTTGCAGAAGCTGATCCGCGAGAACTTTTCGCTCACCCCGAAGGGCATCATCGAATCGCTCGACCTGCGGCGCCCCATCTACAAGAAGACCGCTGCTTACGGCCACTTCGGCCGCAAGGAGAAGGACTTCCTCTGGGAAGCTACCGACAAGGCGGACACACTGCGCGCGGCGGCAAAGACGGCAGTCGCGGCGACTGCCTGATCGCAGAAGGCGCTCTGGAAGGCCCGCTGCGGCGGGCCTTTTGGTTTGCGGGCAGCGGCCATCCGTGGCCGCGCATCACAGGCCAGAGATACCATGGGCATGCTGGCCCGAGCGGCCGCATGGAGGTTCTGTCATGCGCAGTCGCCGCTTGTTTCTCGTCTCCTCAATTGTCACCTTGGTGGTAGCGATTCCGGCTGCGATCACCGGCTGCGGTGGGGGCAGCAGCAAGCCACCGGCCACGACAGCCGCGGCGCCCGACTTTTCTCTCACCGTGACACCCGCCTCACAAACTCTGGTCTCGGGCACATCGGGTACGGCACTCTCTGTCGGTGCCGCTGCCAGTGGCGGCTTCTCCTCGCCCGTCGCGGTAGACATCACTGGATTGCCTGCGGGCGTGACCGCAAGTCCGGTATCACTGACGTTGACTCCGGGCGCCGCGCAGAATGTGACGCTCTCCGCTGCTGGCAGCACGACGCCGGGCGCTGCTACTGTGACTTTTGCCGGAACGGCGGGCACGCTGTCACACACCGCGACTTTGGCTCTTACGGTGCAGGCCGCGCCGATTCCGGATGTGACAACCTATCACTTCGACAACTCCCGCGACGGACTGAATGCGCAGGAGACAGTCTTGACGCCGGCGAACGTGAGCAGCGCGACCTTCGGCAAGGTCGGGTTCTTTCAGAGCGATGGCAAGGTAGACGCACAGCCGCTCTATCTGGCCGGACTAAACGTAAACGGCACTGCGACCAATGTGCTCTACATGGCCACCGAGCACGGCAGCTTGTACGCGTTCAACGCGGACACCGGCACGCAATTGTGGAAGGCATCGCTGCTGGGCTCCGGTGAAGCCCCCAGCGACGATCATGGTTGCAGCCAGATCACCCCGGAGATCGGCATCACATCGACCCCGGTGATCGATCGGGCGAATGGCGCAATCTTCGCCGTCGCCATGAGCAAGGACTCTGCCGGCCATTACCACCAGCGGCTGCACGCGCTGAATCTAACGACGGGTGCTGAGACCGCGGGCAGTCCGACAGAGATCACGGGGAGCTATCCAGGAACGGGTGCGGGCTCATCGAACGGCACCGTTCCCTTCACGCCGGGACAGTATGCGGAGCGTGCGGCGTTGTTGCTGCTGAATGGCACTCTTTACCTTTCGTGGACCTCACATTGTGACTTTGCACCCTATACGGGATGGGTGATGGCCTATAGCGAAAGCACGCTGCAGCAGACCGCAATTCTCAACCTGACGCCGAACGGTAGCGGCGGCACGATCTGGATGTCGGGCAATGGGCTAGCCGCGGATGCAAGCGGGAATATCTACTTCCTCGATGCCAACGGCACGTTTGATCAAGGTTTTGATGCCAACGGCTTTCCATCCATGCAGGATTACGGCAACGCCATCATGAAGCTGAGTACCGCAAGCGGCAAGCTCGCCGTGGCGGATTACTTCGAGCCGTATAACACCGTGTCCGAGTCGAACTCCGACACCGATCTGGGGGCCGGGGGCGCGATGCTGCTGCCCGATCTGACCGATGCGAACGGCAAAGTGCGGCATTTGATTGTGGGAGCAGGCAAAGACCCCAACATCTATGTGGCGGACCGCGACAACCTGGGCAAGTTCAACCCGGCGAGCAATAGCAATCTCTACCAGGAGCTGCCCAATGCGGTGCCCAGCAGCGTGCGATCGTCGCCGGCCTACTTTAACGGCACGGTGTACTATGCCGACCTGAGCGACACGCTGAAGGCCTTCCCGATTACCCAGGCGAAGCT
>DASUWP010000091.1:0-4913 GCA_036378335.1 Acidobacteriaceae bacterium
AGCAACTTCGGCTCCGGCTTGATCTTCATGCGGTATGTCTCGCTGGATCGCAAGACGTTTCCACTGTACTGGGGCAACATTCTTCTGACGACCCTGATCTTCGGCTGCATTCTGGTTGCCGGCGTTCATCTGGGCGCCCCGTGGCTGATGGGAGCAGAGAATCGGCGCATTCTTACCACGCTGGCTATCGGTGAATTTCTGGGAGCGCAACTGGTGGTCGCGATCAGCCAGATCTTCCAGGCCTTCGAGCAGATGCGGATCACCGCGACACTGAGCCTGTTGACCAACCTGCTGCGGCTTGTGGTGGCGGTAATTCTGTTCCTGAAATTTCACCGCATCTCGGCGTGGCAATGGGCCTATGCTTCGATGGGTGTTGCGCTATGCGCCGCCATCGTCAGCGTGGTAACGGTGCTGAAGAAGTTCGGCAAACCGGCGTTCGATCCGCGGCTTGCGTTGCGGCGCGCAGGCGAGGGATTCATCTTCGCTATCTCCGGCACCACGACATCGGCTTACAACGACCTGGACAAGGCGATGCTGGGTCACTACGGTATGAACGCAGCGAACGGCATCTACACCATGGCGTATCGCGTGGTGGATATCAGCTTTATGCCGATGCGGTCGATCTACAACGCCGCGTTTCCGCGCTTCTTCCAACTCGGTTCCGGCGGCCTGGCGGCAACTTCGAAGCTGGCGCTGCGGCTGATCCGCAAGACGACGCTGCTTGGCTTTGCGGCCGCGGTCGGCATGTTTGTATGCGCGCCGCTGATACCTTTTCTGGCCGGCCACGGCTTCGACAAGAGTGTGGTTGCGCTCCGCTGGCTCTGCCTGATTCCTCTCTTCCGCTCGTTTCATATGTGCGCGGGCGACGCACTTGCCGGCGTGGGGCTGCAGCCGTACCGGCTGGGCGCGCAGACAGTTGCCGCGTTGGGGAACTTTGGCCTGAACCTTTACCTGATTCCGCACTACTCCTGGCGAGGGGCCGCCGCTGCCAGCCTAATGACCGATGGCGGACTGGCAGTGCTGTGCTGGCTCCTGCTGTTCGGCTTGCGTGCTCGCGAGCGCAGCAGAGGTCTGCCGTTGGCGGAGGCTTCTGCAGAGGTTAACCTCGGCTCAAGCTAACCAAACTATGCGCAATGTCCTGATCTTTCGGGGGCTGCTGCTGCCGCCGAGTGAGACTTTCGTGCTGGCCCAGGCGGAGGCCCTCTCGCGGTACAGGCCAGTCTACTGTGGACTGACGGATGTGCCCCGTAGCCTGCCGGTTCCGGATGCGATCCGGTTGACCAGTTATGACGCGGTGCTTGCCCGCTATCGCATAGAGGCCTACAAGCGTGTGCACTGGGCGCCGCGGTTTCATCAGCAGGTGCGACGTGCGCGTCCTGCGCTGATCCACAGCCATTTCGCCGTCGATGCCACCGATGCGCTCGGAATGCAGAGCATGCTCAGGATACCGATCGTGGTGACGCTGCATGGCTTCGATGTCTCCACATCGGATGAGGGCTTTGCACGAAATCGGAGCGGGCGGCGATTTTTGGCGCGGCGATCGCGGCTGTGGCAAACAGCTTCGCAGTTTATCTGTGTGTCGAACGCCATCCGCGAGATCGCGCTAGCTGCGGGATATCCGAAAGAGAAGTTGATCGTCCGCTACATCGGCATCGATTGCGAAAAGTTTTCTGCCGTGCCAGCAGCAGATCGCGAGGAGAATCTGATTCTCTTTGTCGCACGGCTGGTGGAAAAGAAGGGCTGCGAGTATCTGATTCGAGCCGCCGCGCAATTGAGAGAGCGGCACCGAGAGGCGCGGCTGGTGATCGTTGGCGATGGGCCATTGCGCGGTCAACTGGAGCGGCTTGCCGTGGAGTTGAAGGTGCCGGCGGAGTTCCTCGGCGTTCAGGGACCGGACGCGGTACGCGGATGGATGCAACGGGCAACTGTGCTGTGCAATCCGAGTGTGACGGCGGCAAATGGGGACACCGAGGGACTGGGGATGGTCTTTGCTGAGGCACAGGCGACCGGGCTGCCGGTGGTGAGCACGCAGCATGGCGGTATTCCTGAAGTGGTGCGCGATGGCGAAACCGGATTGCTGGCGCCGGAGCGGTCCGTCGAGGAATTGGCGAGCCATCTGGAGCGAATGCTGGTGGATCGAACGTTCTGGGATGCGTGCAGCGAGCGCGGAAAGCAATGGATCCGGGAACAGTTCGATATCCGCAGGTGCACGGCCGGTCTGGAAGAGGTATACGACGAGGCCGTAGCGCGGGGCTGTAGGTGACAGGTGGCGATTTGCCAAGCGTGCCCCTGATCGTGTGTATTCATCTTCGCCCCAAGGGCAATTCTTTTACGAACGGAAGGGAAGAACGATGCGTGGACTCTCTTTAGTTTTGACGGCGGCAATGATAGGCAGCATGGTGCCTGGTGCGATGTTCGGACAAAATGCGGCGTCCACCGCCGCCCAGAAGACGACCAACGCTGCCAAAGGCGCCAAGGCGGCAGCTACCATGCCAACAGATGCGGAGATCGCCGATGCCAAGGCAAAGGGCATGGTGTGGGCGAACGAAAATACGAAGGTGTATCACAAGGACGACGCGCAGTACGGTAAGACGAAGCACGGCAAGTTCATGACTGAGGATGATGCCAAGGCGGCCGGCTACCGCATGGCGAAAACATCGTCCGTAGGCAAGAAGAAGAGTGCCGCGCCGGCGGCTACTTCGCCGCAGTAGTGAATCGCGGACAACCAGATACCAGACCGACCAGGGCCGGCAGGAGACCACTCCGCTGGCCCTGTTTTCTGCCGCTGGATCAAGACCCGGGGGTGGGAAAGGTAACTGACGCTTCTGTGCGATGTGCCGGGACGCATGTCCTGCCTACACTTTGTGCATGGCTAACTATCGCTTGAAAGTTCTTGGCATCCCCACCGCGGTCATTCTTTTGTGCGCGGTATTTGTGGAAGCCGCGTTCCACCTGGACCAATCTGTGCTGCTTGAGATTGCGGGACTGTTGGCGCGGCTGACGATCGTGGTTTCGTTCGTGTATTTTCTGCGGGCGTGGAAGAAGACAGTGCTGGCGTATTGGTAAGAGGCAGTCTCTCCCGGGTTCGGGTAAGAACGTAACCTCCCATCTTTCCATTTAGGTTGGCTGCTCGGCGGCCGATACCCATCTCATTCTTCAAGGCAATGGCCACATTAAGTTCTGCTGGCCGCTCCTATACCGATACGAAAATGCTTCAGTGACGCGCTCTGGGGCGTTCTGGCGCCTTGTAGAAGGTGTAGACCGCCGCATACGGGACGCGTGCGACCGCGCCGAGGTGGCGCGCGTCGCAGCCGGCCGGGGGTATGCCGCCGTGGGTCTCGGAGCGGCGCACATAAGTGACATGGGCGAGCATTCCATTCGGCACGCTGTCGATTGCGGGTGATGCTGCGAGGAGTAGCCAGGGAATCGACGCGTGATCGGGCGCAGGCTGGGTTATCAGCAGCTTGCCGGTGATCGCGGTTCCATCCTTCCAGCGCCATGTGGGGCCGGCGCCATGGGTGCCGACCGATTCGGCACCGGCGTAGAGGGTGGCCTCCGGTGCGAGGAAGACCCACGCGGGCGTCCCTTGCTGCTGCTGGCAGTGATAGATCTGCACGCCTTTGCCGGTGACGGGCGGCAGCGGGGTAACGCTGGGGTCCGGCGGTAGCGTGCGGTCCTGCGCGCGGATGCTAAACGGGAGCAGAAACAGGACGGCGAGGGTGATTGCGATCCGCATGGCGCTTCCAGCCTAGCATTTCGAGCATCGCGAGCACGGCCCGTCGCGTTATGTGATCAGGGAATGACGGCTTCGGCGTCGATTTCGATCTGGACGTCATCGCGGAATAGGGCTTGCACACCGGCGAGTGTGCTGGCCCGGCGGGTACTGCTATTTTGCGGAGCAGTCGTTGCGGCTGGTATCGGCTACGCTGGCGATGAGCCACTCGCCGTTCTGTCGGACGAGGTTGAAGAGGTCGGTGCCGCAGTGCTCGACCTTGCCGTCGACGAGGAAGTCGAAGGGCGCCCAGACGACGGCGAGATCGTTGTCGATGCGGACGAGTGGATCGTGAATGCGCTCCTCGATCTTCTTGGTGCCGGGCTTGCCGACACGGGTGGCGAAATCGTCGAAGGTCATCTGCGTGGGTTTGCCGTCGCGCATGAGGACCATGACGCCGCCGGGGAGTGTCGGCTTTTTGATGGCCGCGGCGTCACGGGCGGACATGCCGTCGAACATGGCGTGGATGGGGGTGAGGACGGCCTCGTCGTCAGTGGTAGCGGCGGCAGCGGCGGCGGTCAGGGCGAGCGGGAAAAGGGCAGCGAGCACTGCGATGACTATCCGGGACATGGCACCTCATTCTAGCTGCACTCTCGAGAGGGCCGGTCTACCTGGGAACATGACCGCCTACCCCCTCCCCTCCGGTCCGGGAGGGCGTCATGTAAGTCATTCACTATCAACACTATAGACCGCCTCCCGTGGGCTAAATTCGTCCATCCATTGGGTTTATCGCTAAATTCGTCCAACAACACGGCTTAGGAGCAGCTACACCTATCAATGATTCCACATATGCGAATCCCATAAACGAAAAACGCCACCGTCACGGTAGCGTTTTGGAATCTCGTTGGCGTGCCTGGGGTTGGTTTCTACTTCTCTATTTCCAGTGTAGCGAATTGGGTGGGGTGATTTGGCAAATTCTCGGTGGTGATTCCTGGAATGGGAGAACGGTGTCGGGAGCCGTCGCGTTTATGATGACGGCGAATGGAGGTCTTGATGTCCACGACACACGACGAGAGTTTGCTGGAAGCGCTGCTTGATTCATGGGACCGCAACAACGCCATTCTGGTGAATCTGCTACGCGCGCTGCCCGAGGGCGGCCTGGAGGCAAAGGCGATGGACGGCAGCCCATCGGTTGCGCAGA
>DASUWP010000092.1:0-2101 GCA_036378335.1 Acidobacteriaceae bacterium
CCGAGCAGGCTACACTCCGCGATGGCAACAGCAATCTCCGCGAGACGCAGTGCCTCGCCATCGCCGAAGACGATGCGCTCCTCCACTGGCGCAAGCTGCCCCAGCCGGTGATCGCGGCGCCCCCCGCCGGCATGGAAGTCACCGGCTTCCGCGATCCATCTCCATGGCGGGATGAGAAGGACGGCCAGTGGTACATGGTCGTCGCCTCCGGCTTGAAGGGAATTGGCGGCAATGTCCTGCTCTACACGTCGCCCGATCTGCGCCACTGGCAATACCTGCACCCGCTCGCGCATGGCAAATGGAGCGGCAAGACCGGACCCAACCCAGTCGACACCGGCGAGATGTGGGAGTGTCCGGACTTTTTCCCGCTCGGCGACAGACACGTCCTCATCCACTCCACTGAAGGCAAGACAATCTGGCAGATCGGCACCCTTGAGCGTTCCACGATGCTCTTTCATGCCGAATCGGAAGGCATACTCGATCACGGCGCCTACTACGCGCCCAAGACCCAGCTCGACGCCCAAGGCAACCGCATCCTCTGGGGCTGGATCACCGAGACCCGCCCGCAGGCCGAGTACAGCGCCGCCGGCTGGGCCGGCCTGATGTCCTTGCCACGCCGCCTCTCCATCGCAAGTGGAGCGCTCGTGATGGAGCCGGCGCCAGAGATTGCTTCGCTTCGAACGGCGGCCCGCATCGGATCAGCTGTGAAGCGCCTGCCCACCGCCGCGCAGGAGATCCGCCTTACGCTTCAGCCCGCAACCAACGCGTCGCCATTCGAACAATCCTTCGTCGACAACCAGGGAGCCGCCATCCTCCTCCGCGCCGATCCGCAACTCTCACCCGGCATCGCCCGCATCTCCGATGGGCATACTGACAAAGAGATCACCAGCATCGAAAGCGGACCGCTCGACCTTCACATCTTCCTCGACCACTCCGTCGCCGAAATCTTCATCAACCACCGCCACGCCATCACCCAGCGCTACTACCAGCGCACCACCATGGAACCAGCCGTAGCCATGACTCTCGGCGGCCCCTGGGGAATCACGCAACAGCAAGCCTGGTCACTCAAGGGCATCTGGTAATCCCCTGATACCGTTTTGATATCGTGTTGTCATGGGAGGAAGGAAGCCATGAGCTCTGCCACCCAGGTCCCACTTGAAACCTACCTCCATACCGACTATCAGCCGGACCGCGAGTATGTTGACGGCGAAGTCAAGGAGCGCAATTTGGGTGAGAAGGACCACGCACGCCTGCAAAAGCTGATTCTGCTCTTCTTTGCCGCACTTGAGGAGTCGGCGGAGATACGAGTCTTTCCAGAACTTCGCGTCCAGGTCAGCCCAACCCGCTTTCGCGTCCCTGACCTCACAGTCCTTCGCGCCGACGGTCCCGACGAACAGATCATCACGCACCCGCCTCTCATCGTGATCGAAATCCTCTCGCCCGGCGACTCGCTGCTTGGCATGCGGGAAAAAATTGAAGACTACCTCGTCTTCGGCATCCCCAATATCTGGATCGTCGATCCCTCCGACCGCATGGGCTATATCTGCCGTTCCGGCAGCTTCCGCGAATGGCAGCCCGCTAGCACTCTGATTGTTCCCGGTACCGGCATCGCACTCGATCTCACTCAGCTTCCCGAATAGGCAACACGGAGTTCGCGACGCCGGCCCGGCATCACGAATCGTGACATGTTTTTCATCCGACTCCGCTACACTGGAAATAGAGCCGTTTCCGGCAGTAAAGCTCACCTGAGCGCACCTCGTAGATTGCGCTCTAACCGGAATGGAATGACGAATTTAGCCGTAAGCTGTTTAGAAAGACGAATTTAGCCCTCCGGAGAGGGCAAAAGTCTCTGGTTTTCAGCAGCTTACGACCCGGCCTCCCGCAACGGGAGGGGGAGGGGTGCCCCCTCCAAGTCCCCAAAAGAATCGCAGCAAGGAAGAGAGAACCGCAACCTCGTGTCCAGCACCATCCGCAACATCGCTATCATCGCCCACGTCGACCACGGCAAGACCACCCTGGTCGATGCCCTCCTCCGCCAGAGCGGCAACTTCCGCGAGAACCAGGTGCAGGACACGATGCTCGACTCCAACCCGCTCGAGCG
>DASUWP010000093.1:0-5951 GCA_036378335.1 Acidobacteriaceae bacterium
GAGGGTGGCAGCGCGCTCTGGACAATCAGCGTTTGATCGGCACCCCAGTCTTCAGGAGTTTTGCGCAGCAAGCGGTAGTACTCGGGCAGGTTGGGACCGGTGAGGCTGCCGTTGCGCACATTTGCGGCGATGCCGACCACGAGGTAGTAGGGCCCGTCATGATCGGGACGAATGCGCTGGCCGATGGGGTCTTCATTGGGAAACATCCGGGCGGCGAGCTGGCTGCTGAGGATGAGGAAGTGATCTTTTGCATCGGCGTCGGCTTCGGTGAAGGCACGGCCGCGCAGAATGGGGATGTCGAGCGCGCGGAAGTAGCCTGGCGTGACCGAATCCGTTGAGACGACGTCGCCGCTGCTCCCGATGGGCGGCTTGCCGGCGATGGCTATGTCGGAGTACCAGTGGCGATGCTCGGTGAGTGGCAGCGAGTCCGCGATGGCAACGGTGGAGACGCCGGGGAGCCGGCGCAGGGCAACGGCGGTCTGGGTGAAGAAGTCCATCTGCTTTTGCCCAGAGTTGTAGCGCTGCGAGGAGAGCGAGATATTGGCAATAAGGATGCCGCCAGTTTTCCAGCCGAGGTCCTGTTCTTCGATGTTGCGGAAGCTGCGCAATAGGAGTGCGGCGCCGGAAAGCAGGAGGACGCTGCAGGCGATTTGTGCAATGACGAGGGCGCGGCGCAGGGCGGCCTGCGCAGTGGCACGCGGAGCACGAGCAGCGAGTGCGATGGCGCGCGGCCGCTCCCATGCGGGAAGAATGCCGCAGAGGAATCCAGAGAAGATGGAGAGTGCGAGCGCGGCGAGGAGGATGCGGAGATCGAGTGTGGCTCGATGCAGGAAGGGCATGCCGGCGGGCGCGATCGCGATGAAGACGCGGAGCAAAGCTTCCGCAAATGCGCAGCCCACGATGGCCGCGGCGAGCGCGAGGAGCAGAGATTCGGTGAGTGACTGACGCAACAGGCGCGCGCGGCTGGCGCCGAGCGCCGAACGGACCGCGAATTCGCGCTCGCGCGCGGCAGTACGCGTGAGCAGGAGGCCGGCAACGTTGGCGCAGGCGATGAGCAGCAGACCGAGCACGGCGGCAAGCATGACGCGCGCGACGGGGAGGATGTCGTGCATCTGTCGATCGCGCAGGCCACGGACCTGGAGATGGATGTTGTTGCGGAGGGGTGCGGGCGCGATGCCGAGACTGTCGTTGAAGAGCGGCTGGAGCGCGGCACGGGCCTGTGCGATGGTGACACCGGGCTTCAGGCGTGCAAAGGCGCGCATGGTCTCGCCCGCGTTTCCGCTGCGCACGGCGGCGACATCGACCTGCTTGGGCAGCAGGACGTCGGCTGTTTGCGCGGAGGGCAACTCGAACTCCTGCGGAAGAATGCCGATGACACGCGCGGGCGCGCCGTCGATCTGGATGAGTTGGTTGAGGACTGAAGGGTCGCGGTTGTAGCGGCTCTGCCATAGGCCATAGGAGAGGATCACTGTGAGCGGCGCATTTGGCAGCATGTCTCCGGGAAGAAAATGGTGGCCGAGGATCGGCGCCACGCCGAGCGTGGGAAGAAAATCGCCGTGCGCCTGGATGCAGTTCAGCCGGAGCGGATTGCGCTCGGTGAGATCGCAGGGCCGCGTCATGGCGTCCTGCGCGGTGATGTTGGTGAAGACCGTTTGGCGGTCGCGCCAGTCGTAAAAGAAGCTGCCCATCATGAACTCGTAGGGCTCGGCGGCGTGCTTTAGGCCGAGCGAGACAAGGCGATCCGGATGCGCATAAGGCAGCGGGCGGAAGAGGATGCGATCGACAACGCTGAAGACCGCGGTGGATGCGCCGATGCCGAGCGCGAGCGTCGCGATCACGGTAAGGGCGAAGAGTGGGTTGCGGCGAAAGCTGCGCAGGGCGTAACGGATGTCCTGCGCGATGGTGCCAGGCAGCCAGCGGGGATGCTGGCGTGCACTCTCCTCGCGGGCGTATTCGATGCCGCCGAAATCGACTAGGGCGCGGCGGCGTGCTTCTTGCGGGGACATACCGGCGGCGCGGTTGGCTGCGATGGCTTGATCAATGTGGAAGCGGAGTTCGTCGTCGAGCTCGCCGGCGTGGCGGCGCTTCATGAGGAAGCGGAGGCGAGTGAATAACGACGCGAGGCTCATGATGCCTCTGCGGGATCGCGGCGCAGCACCAGGGCGACGGCGCCGGAGAGGCGGTCCCAGGAGGCGAGCTCGGCTTCGAGCTGCTTTTTTCCGGCGCGGGTGAGCGAGTAGTAGCGGGCGCGGCGATTGCTTTCGGAGGTGCCCCAGCCGGCGCGAATCCAGCCTTTGTATTCGAGGCGATGGAGCGCGGGATAGAGCGATCCCTGGCCGACCTGAAGGACATCGCGCGAGAGCTGCTGGATGCGCAGCGCGATGCCCCAGCCGTGCATGGACTCCAGTGCGAGAGTGCGAAGGATGAGCAGATCGAGCGTGCCCTGGAGGAGATCAGTGGATGGCGGAGACACGGATTTTGCTCCTCTCGACGTTCGACAACAGGGTGAACCTACACTTGTCGACTGTCAAGGCATTTCCCATGCAGGCAGAGGCGCCTGCGGCGCGTTTTGTGGGGTTCGCTCCGTTGTCGCTCACTCGAACGATGTGGGGCGACTTGACTCGTTTCGTATCTTGAAACACGCGCGCGTCTACCTGCACTGAACACCCCCACCCTAGTTTCGCTGGAGTGGGGCACCCGCTTTGCTCGGGATGACATGAGGATCACGCTTCACTCCATGGTGGGAAGATGGAGTGGTGGTTGCGAGGGGGCGGGGATGGCAGAGATTGCGGATGGGCTGGTAACGGTCAAGAGCGCACATTCGGTGGACGAGACGGTGGCGAAGATTCGCACGGTGCTTGCGGCGAAGCAGATCCATGAATTTGCGCTGATCGATCACAGTGGCGAGGCGGCGAAAGTGGGGCTGGCAATGCCGAAGACGCAGGTGGTGATCTTCGGCAATCCGAAGGGCGGGACGCCGCTGATGCTGGCGGTGCCGAGCGTGGCGATCGATCTGCCGCTGAAGCTGCTGGTGCGCGAGGATGCGGCGGGGCAGGTGTGGGTGAGCTACTGGTCTCCGCAGGCTTTGCTGACGCGGTATGGATTGGCGGAGTCGTTTGCGGGGAATATTGCGGCGATCGAAATGATTGCGCAGCAGGCTGCGGGGAACTGAATTCCCTGCTCCGTCATCTCAGCAGACAGTCTCATGAGACGCCTTTGTGCTTTTCTCGTGATCGTGACGTGGTCCACGCTGGCGTGCAGCCAGAGTGTTGTGGGATTTCCCGGCGCACTGTTGCAGGCAGAGACACCGACGGATGTTCATCGCGTGATCACCGCGTCGTCAAGCGGCTGGACGAAAATCTGCTATGTCGGGTCGCCGCAATGCTCGGGTGGCGTGGGATCGCATGCTCCGCTGGGCGTGCCGGGGATGAGCTTCGGGTTGAACGCGCCGAATGCTAGCACGGCTACCCCGAATGCCGTTGCGCATTTCCAGATGGTGGATGCGAACCAGGATGTGTATACCGAGGTGCTTTACGTCAACACTGTGGGGAAGGCGAAGCAGGCGCTCTCCTTCACGCGCGACTTCTATGAGAAGTTCCTGCCGCCCGCAGGCATCACCAACCTGGAGTGGGATATTTATCAATTCGACCAGGCGGTTGGCCAGGACATGATGCTGGGCACGCAGTGCAACGGGCAGAATCACCGGATCCAGTACGACAACCAGGGGCATGGGTGGGTGGACACGAAGGTGAGCTGCTCCACGATGATGGATGGCAACTGGCATCACGTTCACCAGACGTTCCATCGAGATGTGGCGAGCTCGACGGCATGCTCCGGGATGCCGTGCGAGCACTGGGACACGCTTCAGATCGATGATGGCACGGTCGACAATCTGAGTGCGAAGCTGCCGGTGACGCGGACCACGTGGTCGACCTTTGGCGCTCAGTGGCAGATCGATGCTCGTCCGTCGCAGGCGAGCAGGAGCGATCCGGCGGTGTATGACCTGTATGTGGATAGCGATACGGTGACGGCGAGCGCGGCGGATATGCGCCAATAAGACGGGCGGGCCGGGCGATTGCTTCTGCGGGACGCCGGCTTCGGCCGATCGCTCACGTTGTCTGTTGCATCGACCGAAGGCTCGTCGGGCGGGATCAGGTGCGGGCCGGAATCTGCGCGGTTTTCTGCGGGCGGAGCAATTGGGCGGTGTCCCAGAGGAATTTCGCGATGGCGATGATCAGCACGACCAGCAGTCCGTTATGGATGCTGAAGTTGAAGTTAGCTATGGTCTGCGGGGACATCGGACTGCCGCCGAAGGTGGCCTGGCCGATGTAGTCGTGCGCGCGGAGCAGGAAGACGAGGATGCCGATGCCGAGCAGGTGCAGCACGCTTTCAAACAGATGGTAGTAGCGGCGCATGGGGCGGGAGAGCAGCGCGATGCGGAAGGCGAGCTGGATGACATTGAAGGCGATGATGATCCAATAGAAGGTGTGCCAGATGGCCGGGAGGTCGATGTTGAGACTGAACACGCGCATGGCCATGTACGGGCCGAATATCAGTACGGGGTAGTGCGGAAAGAGGAGCAGCCAGGCGAGGAAAGCGACGCTGGCGATGACGTCGGCATAGGGATGGCGCGGGCCATCGTGGACGATGGGCTGGGCTTTGGGAAGCTTGCGCGGATCCCATTTGTGCTGCTCGATCGCTCGGCGCAGGTCGCTCTTGTAGTACTCGACGACTGCGAAGCCGGCGGTGACGATGACGAGAAACATGAGCGCGGCATAGAAGAGGTCGTCGAAGATGCTGCCGAAGTGGAAGCGCTGCGCGATGGGTGTCTGCGCGGAGCCGAAGATGATGACGGCGGCCTGGGCAAGCAGGTTGATGCCGATGACCAGCGGCAGCAGGCGCTTGATGGTGAAGAGATAGAAGGGGAAGATCTCCGGGCCGATGAGCGAGCGCTGCGGTTGATAGCGCGCGGCGACAACCAGCGGTGGGCCGTGGCGGCGGAGAATGTCGGCCTGTTCGTCTTCGGTGAGCGGGCGGCCGAGCGAGGCGGCTTTGTCCTCCATCTCTGCGTGAAGATTCGCGGCGAGCTCGCTCAGGAGATCGCCCTGCCGGATGGCGGGCAGATAACGGCTGACGGCGTAGAGATAGCGGTCGAGAAGATCGTTGGCAGCCATGGCGGGTCAGGCCTCCTGTGCGGCGTTGCTAGACAAGACTTGGTGGATGGAGCTGTTGATGGACTCCCACTCTACGAGCAACTGTTCGAGGGTGGCGGCGCCGGCGGCCGAGAGGCGATAGAAGCGCTTGTTGCGCTTGTCCTGCTCGCGCCACTCGCTGAGCAGCAGACCCTGGGATTCGAGGCGGCGCAATAACGGATAGAGGGTGCTCTCTTCGATATCGATGCCGTGGTCGGCGAGGGTTTTGCGGAGAGTGTAACCGTAGTGCTCTTCGCGGAGCTGAGCAAGCACCGCCAGGATGAGACAGCCGCGACGAAGCTCGAGGCGGAGATTCTCAAAGACGGGCTGGAGTGCATCGCTCATACTGTGCTTTACATACTATGTATCACACAGTGTATGCCGTCAAGTAGATTCTTTTGGATTTTGCGCAAAATCGATCAATTGGACCAAAGTTTCGCCGGACCTTCGATTTTTCTGGTGCGGGGAAAGAGTCCTACGTTAGAAAAGGCTAGCCATGCCGGCCCGATCGATTGTTTTTGCAGCACTTGCCTGTTTTCTGCCCGCTCTCACCGCTCAGAGGCCCAAGCCGTCGGCCCCGCCGGCTGCGGGCGAGAGCACCCCAGCCAAGAACCTTCCCCTCCTGACGCAAGCGAAGCCTGACTTGTCCGGTCAAGAGGCCGTGATGGAGAAGATGGCGCTGGTGCTGCGTTATGCGAAGGACGGTAGCAATGTCCGCACGTTGACGGTGCGGGAGCATGTGCTCTCTGATGCCGGGGT
>DASUWP010000094.1:0-6731 GCA_036378335.1 Acidobacteriaceae bacterium
GAAGAGCGGCTCGCCCGCTGGATACTCATGCTGCAAGATCGCCTTCAGGAAAACGTCCTCGCCATAACCCAGGAGTTCCTCGCCGAGATGCTCGGTTCGCGCCGTACCACTGTCACCATGGCCGCAGGCGCCCTGCAACGCATAGGCCTGATTGAGTACCAGCGAGGCCGCGTCCACATTCTGGATCGCGAACGGCTCGAAAGCGCCGCCTGCGAATGCTACCCCGTTATCCGCAAGCTCTCCCACACCACGCAAGCCTGAGCAAAGGACGCTCGCCAACGACGACGGGCATTTAGGTAAACGATTGTTTTTGGGAATCGTGTCTTGACACTGCGGGCCTCCTCTGGCCCAATATGTCGGGTTGCACTTTGCGGCCTCAGCTCCGTTCAAAATCAAAACTTCCTCAAGAGGAAGGACAATCGTGAAGACGGCCCTTTGCCTCGGAATCTCTCTGCTCGCTGCACCACGCGCACTCAACGCCTCTCAGTCCTACTACCCCGCAAAGCTCGACGACCCCGCCGCCGTCTATCTCACCAAGGATAACTTTCCGGTGCACGCCGACGGCGTCGCCGATGACAGCGAAGCCATCCAGTCTGCTATCGACAAAGTCGAGGACGCTCACGGTGAAGGCATCCTCTTCATCCCGGACGGGAAGTACCGCATCACCCGCACCATTTACGTATGGCCCAGCGTGCGCATCATCGGCTATGGCGCCACGCGTCCTGAATTTCTTCTAGCGGACAACACCCCCGGCTACCAGCAGGACGTCGCATACATGTTCTTCTTCACCGGCGGACGTCCCGGGGGCCGCCACTGGCATTGGCAACTCCCAAATACTTCGCGCCCGCCCTTTGCCGGCACAGTGCCAGCGACTAATACCGTTGTCGATGCCAACCCCGGTACCTTCTACTCCGCGATGAGCAACGTCGACTTTGATCTTGGCAACGGCAATCCCGCCGCTGTCGCTATCCGCTTCCACGTCGCGCAGCATTGCTATCTCGCCCATATTGACTTCCAAATCAAGTCCGGCCTCACAGCGCTCAAGGACGTCGGCAACGAAGCCGAAGACCTTCATTTCTACGGCGGCGACTACGGCATCGTCACCATCAAACCCTCGCCCGGCTGGCAGTTCACCCTGCTGGACTCTAGCTTCGAAGGCCAACGTAAAGCCGCCATCAGCGAGCATGAGGCGGGCCTCACCCTGGACAACGACAGCTTCCGCAATGTGCCGAAAGCGATCGACATCGACCCGCACTACTACGAAGAGCTGTGGGTGAAAAACTCGCGCTTCGAGAACATCAGTGGCCCCGCGATCACCATCGGCAACGAGAACAATCCTCGCACCGAGATCAATCTTGAAAACATCGCCTGCCGCCACGTACCCAACTTCGCGCTGCTGCGCGCGAGCGGGCAGAAGTCAACCGGCCCTGCAGAGAACTACGTCGTCAAGAGCTATACCCATGGCCTCATCCTTCCCCTGCCCGGACAACCCGGTGAGATCCGCACTGCCTTCGACGCGCATGCCGTCCACGCGCTCCCCACCGACAGCAGCAACATCATCGCCACCCTTCCGCCTGCCGCCGATTGGGTCAACCTCCGCACGCTTGGCGTAAAAGGTGACGGCGTCAGTGACGATACGGCTGCCATCCAGAAGGCTATCGACGAGCATCGCGTTCTCTATATTCCGGAGGGCCGCTACATCGTCACCAACACGCTGCATCTCAAGCCGGACACGGTCCTCATCGGCCTGCATCCCAGCATGACGCAGTTCGATATCCCGGACGGCACGCCAGCCTTCCAGGGCCCCGGCAGGCCCGTGCCGCTGCTCGAAACACCGAAGGGCGGTCACAACATCGTCGTCGGCCTCGGCCTCTACACCAACGGCATCAATGACCGCGCCGTCGCAGCCTTCTGGCAGTCCGGCGCCGACTCGCTCATGGACGACGTGCGCTTTCTCGGCGGCCACGGCACCAACGCTGCCGACGGCACACGCATCGACCCCTACAACAACACCCACACCGCCGACCCCGACATTCACCGCCGCTGGGACGCGCAGTATCCCAGCCTGTGGATCACCAACGGCGGTGGCGGCACTTTCGCTGATATCTGGACGCCAAGCACCTTCGCGCAAGCCGGCCTCTACATCTCCAACACCACGACGCCCGGCCGCGTCTACGAGCTTTCGAGCGAGCATCACGTCCGCACCGAAGTCAAGCTCGACCGCGTCGAAAACTGGGAGATCATCGCGTTGCAAACGGAAGAAGAGCGCGGCGAAAGCGGCTTCGCGCTGCCGCTTGAAATTTCGCGTTCGCACAACATCACCGTCGCCAACTACCACGGATACCGCGTCATCAGCAGCTATCAACCCTTCTGCTGCGCAGTCAAAGTCTCCGACTCGTCAGACATCCGCATCCGCAACATGCATACGGACAGCAATAGTAAGGTCTCCTTTGACAACGCGTTGGTCGACGCAACCACGCACACCGAGGTCCGCCCGCGCGAGTTCGCCTTACTCAACATCCCCGGCGATGCGAAGACTCAGCCGCAGAACACTGCCGGGTCAGTCTTCGAACCCGGCGCGCACGTCGAACGCCTCGCCACCGGTTTCTTCAACATCTCTGGTGCTGCCACCGATGCCGATGGCCAACTCTACTTCGTCGATGCGCACTGGCAGCGCATCTATCGCTGGTCGCCAGCCACGCGCGAGGCTATGGTTGTCCGCGATACTCCGCTCGAGCCGGTGAATCTTGCGTTCGATAAAGCTGGCGACCTTCTCGTCGTCTCGTACGCAGGGAAGGGAACTGTCTACTGCTTCCGTCCTGATGCTCCACTCGATCAGATCACCATGCTCAACGCCGAGCCTTCCGCGCCGCGCCCCGGCATGATTCCTGTGCGTGCCCTCGACGCCTGGGAGAGCGACGGCATCGCGACACCCCGCCCGTATCAATACATCTCGCCGGACCGCAGCATCTTCATCCCCGCCGCGGAAGATTTCGTCCAGGGCACCCTCTCCTGGGGCACCAAGATGGCCGACATACTCCACGCCTTCGGCATCGCCGAAGTCCTTCCCGGCCATCCGTTTTACGTCAGCGATGAGGCGCAGGAGAAAACTTACAAGGTAAACGTCACTGACTCAGGTACTATATCGGACATGCACCTCTTCTCCGATGCCGGAGGCGAAAGCGTTACTCAAGATACCGCCGGGAATGTCTATCTCGCCGCCGGTCAGGTGCAGGTCTTCAGCCCCGCGGGCAAAATCATCGGTCGCATCGATGTCCCCGAACGCCCCATTGATCTGGTCTTCGGAGGCCAGGACCACCACACACTTTTCATCCTCACCCATGCCTCGCTTTATTCCGTAAGAACGAAATCCGCGGGGATGTGAGCCGGCATGAAATTCGCGGGGAGTTTTCCATGACTACTACAGCCCCATCGAAGACTGCGCGCCGAATAGAAGCTTCGCAGCCGTTCTGCGGCGTTGTGGCATCATCTTCGAGTGGCCCACCTGCCTTCCTATCTGCGACGCACAGGGATATGCCTGTGGATACTCGGAATCGTTCTACTCTATGCGCTGCACTTTGCCCATCTGGCGGCAGATTTTCCAGCGTTTCCCCAGTGGAAAGATGCTTCCGTCCTCACTGACGAGGGATGGTACCTGAACGCCCCCACGCGGTATGCGCTCACCGGTCACTGGTATATTCCCGGAGATTTCAACCCGGCTATCGCTCTGCCAGTGTGGCCGTTGCTGGGAGCTCTGCTCTTTCACTTCACAGGCCCGGGCATCGTGCCGGCGCGCGCATTCGCAGTCGCCTTGTTCGGCACTGCGATTGTCTGCCTCGCGCTGGTGCTCCGCCGACGCAGCCCGCTGTGGATTGTTCTTCTCGTAGTTTCGTTTGCAGCATCCAGTCCGTTTCTCTTTGCTTTCAGCCGAGTCGCACTCATCGAACCGCTGCTGCTCTGCCTGCTCGCAGCCGCCATGCTGCTCGCGGACCACGCCACCCCCGTGCAGCGCCCACGCCGTCACTGGACTCTCATGGTCGTTCTGGGCGCTGTTCTCCTGTTGATGACACTGGCCAAGATCAGCTCAGTTTTTTTATATCCGGCAGCGCTGTATCTCCTGTGGAGTCGTTTGCGGAGCAATCTGCGGCGTGGCCTCGCCAGTTTTGCGCTGCTGGGCGCATTGGTCGGAATTGGTTACGCCCTATATGTCAGGGTAGTGTCCCGGCTCGGCTATGAGCCAGATTTCCGGTATTTCTATACCTCGAACGCCTTCGGCCATCCTGCCAACCTGAAAGGATGGATCATCAGCCTGCAGTTTGGCCTCGTGGACCTGTGGGGAACTTGCGGATGGCTAGCCATCCTGGCAGTTGTGGTCTTTCTCGCGTCGCTTACCCCGCTACTGCGCTCGCTCTGGTCCGAAGCGCTCTATGTCGCGTCCGTGGTGCTGATCGTCGGTACATCGGCGTTCACTTATGTGCGCGATTATCACGCGCCTCATTACTACCTGTTCACGCCTTTCGGCCTTGCCATCGTCTTCGCTCTTGGTCTCAATGCGGCGATGGAAAAGACTCCCCGTCGCTACACCTCATTGCTGGTGCTGCCTGTTGTGGCGCTGCTGGGCGTTTCTGTCATCCGGACGGTTGCGCTCGTCCGGTATCCGACATATACCTTCCGCAACGCGGCGAACAGCATAACGGACATCATCGCTCGCGATCCGTCTTCCCGCCGCCTACTTCTGGCTGAAAGTGGCGATCAGATCACGCTGATCACCGGCCAGCCCTCCATCTGCGATGCCTTTGGCGCAGCGCCGCTACGCGAAGAAATCAATCAGCGCGGTCCCGGCTGGTATGCCGCATGGGACGCAGTCAATCCCGAGACCCTCATGGAGCTGCACACTCGCTATCACCTGCAGCGCGTTGCCGCTTTCGCGGTATCGAGCGATCCCGGAAGGTCCGTTCTGCTTTTCTACCGCCTCGTGCCTCTATCGCAACCAGAGACCGGCGTCCTGGTGCGGAAAGGCAGGCTCAAGTTCTATCGACGGCCTCCGTCAGGACCGTGAAGGCTGGCGGGATATTGCGATCAGATGCTCCACAATCCTATTGGCTGCGATCAGTGCCGCTGGTCCTGAAAGACCACCAGATCGCCGCTGTGGAAGGTGCGCAGCAGCCCCAATCGCCGCCCCGTGGGCGAGAAGGCGGATGACTCAATGGCTTGATACGTTCCATGGTTCAGAGGAAATTCCGTCAGCCGCTTCGGCGCGCCGCCGGAGACCGGGAGGGACCATAACTGATCCGAGCCTTGTCCATGCAGTGCATAGACGACGCTTCGGCCATCCGGGCTGAGGGTGGTTCCGCTTGGCGAGCCGCCACTTACGGGAAGATGTTTCGTGATCGCTCCACTCTCGATCGAAACCCACGCGAACTCAACCTGGTCGCGTTTTCCGCCGGACTGAATGATGGGCACTACGATTTCCTTCCCGTCCCGCGTTATCGCCGCCGTCCTGTCCGGCTGCAGATCGGCGCTCACCAGTACTTTGTCCCCACCGCCATCTATGCTGATCCGGTGCACATTGCTCTGGTCGTAATCGAAATAGATCACCTGACTCCCATCCGGCGTGCACACCGGCGAGACGTCCGCATTGCCGGAGGAAATCTGCCGCGGCGCTCCTCCATCCAGATGCAGCGTATCGATATGGCTGATCGGCTCCTCCGACCGGCGAACACCGGAGAATGCCACCACTTGCTTTCCACAAGCACGCAGCTCGTTAAAGATCAGGTCTGCATTCGAGAACACCTGAGTCCGCGTGCCCGTATGCGGCGTGATGCTCTCTACCGCGCCTTCGCGATCGGCTGCGACGATGTGGTCTTCATCGATCCACGTGAACGTCAGAATGTCCCGTAGAGAATTCGCAGGAGTGCTGCCGATCGGGTGTCCGGTCCAGGGAAAGATATCGAGCGATGCCTCGGTCGTATTCAACACCGCGCTGATGGTCTTGCCGTCGTGCGAAAGACTGGGTGTCTGGCTGTAGCTATTCAGGTCATTCGTGATGCGATGGAATAACCCGGCTGGCACGCTGAGATAGCCAATCTGTACCCGCCCGGTCGCGATATTGCGAAAGCCCACGATCAGCCCGCTGCCATCCGGCATCCACGCTGACCCGGTGGGCTCGATCCTCCGCTCCGGCAGGGCCAGCGATCGCTCGATCTTTCCACTGGTCGCATCCATGATCGCCACGTGATAGACATTGCTGTTCAGCGCCTCCTGCAACGCGATCTTCCTGCCATCCTGCGACCATGCAGGGAAGTCATATGTCCATGCCGCTCCCGAATAGATCACCCGCTCATCCGAGCCATCCAAATTCGCAGAGAGGAGCCACTGGCCTTTGCCGCCCGGCTTGCCCCGCATAAAGCAGAAACGCTTCAGCGCTGGGCTGAACGATGGTTGCGAATCCACGCCGTGCGTGATCATCTCGATCGGTCCACCCAGCACCGGGATCCGCTCGAGGTCGTCTGTCAAACCATTCGCCGGACGAGAGAGAAAGTACACGTGGTTGCCTTCCGGTCCAAAGGTCAACCCGCTCAGGAAGTGGTCGGTTGGCGGCATAATCTGCACATTGCTGTTGGTTGCCAGGTGCCGTATCCAGAGGCTCGTCAATCCATTCGTTTCGCGGCGCAGCCTCACGGCATACCTGCCGTCCCCGGACATGGCGGCCGCCAGGCTATCGCCGCTCG
>DASUWP010000095.1:0-15390 GCA_036378335.1 Acidobacteriaceae bacterium
AAGAGCGGAAACAGAGGCGTGCGATCGCCGGAAGTGCTGGTGGTCCAGTATGTTTTGCCGGTGCGGATGATGGATGGATCGGGATGATCGCCGGGCAGAATGGGATTGTGGCCGGTTTGCGCGACGGCGGCGAGCATCGAGCCGAGCAGTAGAAATCCGACAGTGAGAATGCGGGGGAATAGTCCCTGAGACATCGCGACCATGCTAATCGCGACGCGTTCCCGATGGAAGACGCGGCCCACGTTCATCACTTGCTCTTTCGGCTGCGCCTGTCGCGTTTTTCCAATCCGCGCCGGAGGTGCAGCGATACTCTGACATAACCGTGAGGTACCGATCGTGAGAACGAGATTATTCGCACTCGCAGTTCTTATCGCGAGCCCGCTCAGCGGATTGGCAGCCGGGGCGACAGCTGGAGCCGGAGCCCGAGCCGCAGTACCAGACACAGGAACAGGAGCGACCATGCACGCCAGAGGAACATTCGTTGTGAAGATAAGTCCGGTGGAGGCTTCGGCCCTTTCCCACGAAGCGGGGATCGGACCGATGACCATCGACAAGACCTTCTCCGGAGATATCGAAGGGACAAGCAAGGGAGAGATGTTGAGCGCAGGCACGGAATCGACCGGCGCGATGGCCTACGTCGCGATGGAGCGCGTGACCGGAAAAGTGCATGGCCACAGCGGAAGTTTCCTGTTGATGCACAACGCAACGATGCTCAAGAGCAACCCGGCAAGCGGGGTCATGCAGATAACGGTGGTGCCGCAATCGGGGACGGATGAGCTCGCCGGCATAAGCGGCAAGCTCAGCATCATTATTGAAGGCGGCAAGCATAGCTACGATCTGGAATATGAATTGCCACCACTGCCGGGCCGCTGAGTTAGAAAAATGGGCGATGAAAATGCGAAGGTGCCAAGTTAGGAGATAGGTCGATTGCGGACCTATCCTCTATACTTTCCCTCCGGAGTGTGTCTATGGCATCGACCGTTTGGAAGGGGTATATCTCCTTCGGCCTGGTATCCGTTCCTGTTCGCCTGTTTGCGGCGGCTCGCGAAGAGCACGTGAGCTTCAACCAGATTCACGCGGAATGCGGCGGGCGCATCAAGCAGCAGATTTTCTGCCCGCAATGCGATCGCGTTGTGGAACGGAGCGAGTTACAGAAAGGCTACGAGGTAGAAAAGGGCACGTATGTGACAGTGACGCCCGACGAACTCAAGGCCTTGGAAGCTGAGTCATCCGACGTGATGGAGATTCAGCAGTTCGTGTCACTCGATGAGGTCGACCCTATATTTTTTGAGACCTCCTACTACTCCGCCTCGGAAGAGTCCGGCAAGCGCGCTTACAACCTGCTGTTCCGCGGCATGACGCGGGAGAAGGTTGCGGCGATCGCTCGCGTAACCCTGAGCGGCCGGGAGCAGGTAGTGCTGATTCGGCCTTATGACAAGGGCCTGCTGCTGCACACGCTCTACTATCCGGCTGAGGTGCGAGAGGTCAGCGAATACGGGCAAGACACCGCATCCGAAGTTCCTGAGCAGGAGATTGCGCTCGCTGAGAAGTTTATGGAGTCACTACGTGCGCCGTTCCAGCCGGAGCAGTTCCAGGACAACTACAAGGAGAAGGTGCTGGCCCTTATCGAAACCAAGCGCGCCGGTGCGACGCCCCGGCCTGGAGCAGAGAAGCGGCGGCTGGCTCCGGTGATCGACCTGATGACGGCGCTGAAGCAGAGCATTGCCGAAAAGGAGCGCACGCAGCCTACTCTGGTGCCGGCCAAATCTGCCGTCAAGAAAGAACCGCAGCGGGCAAGCAAAGAGGGTGCCGGCAAATCCCGGAAGCAGAAAGCCGTCTAATCACGGGCTGGCACTTGGCGGCTGCGTTGCCGCTGCCAGCCACAGGATGGCGTTGCTAAAAAGCTGGTTCTGTGTGGCGCTGGTAAATATTTTGTCGCCGTGCCCCATGTTGCAGTAGAGCATTTTGTATCTCGTGTTCGTCCACACCACGGGTAAGTCGCCGGCGGTCAGAGTATCTTTCATGCCCAGCGGGTAGTTCGACGGACTCAGGCTCACCAATACGTGGATATCCTTGCTCGCGCGCGGGTCCGGCTTCCAGCTGTACCACTCATTTGCGGGCGAGAGATACGTATCGGGGAGACCGACCGTGACTGGATGCGCTCTATCTTCAACCACAAGCTTGGCCGGAAGTGGCGGCCAGCTATTCGTCAGGAACACCGCATCCAGAAAATCATTTACGAACCAGGGCCATTGCGTGGTCTCGTCGTTGTAGCCGGCGAAGTGAAAGCCCAGCCACGCGCCGCCGTGTTTCATATATTGTTCGAAGGCTGCGCGCTGTGAGCCAACATGCGGTGAATCATTGAGCCAGACCACGAGCTGATAATTCTGCAAGTTCGCAGTGTTCAGATCGTCCCAGTTGGTGGTTGCCTGCCAGGTGAAGTTATCGCGCTTTGCCTCGGCTTCGAAAAAGGTGATTGCCTGGCGCGCGAAGTCTATATGGTCGGCTTCGGTCTTCTCGGTATAGAACGCGAGCACATGAAATCGTGGTTGCTGCGCATGCAGCGCCACGCTGCGCAGCGATGCCAGAACAAGCAGAACCGCTGCGATACGCCGCCTCATGGTCGTGCTGCCCACATGATCGAGTTATGAAAAAGCGTGGCAAGTGATTTGCTCTGGAATAACTCCGGATGATGGCCCATGAAGATATAGATATTTCGCGCCTTCACGTGGTCGTTGGTCCAGATCATCGGATGGTCGCCCTCCATTTTTATGCTGGTTGCGGGAGCGTAGCTGCTCTCATCGACCGTCGCCAGCACGAGCACATTCGGTCGCGGATCATTGTCCCAGGTGTACAGCTGCATGACGCTTTTGCTCTGTAGAGCGGAAGTATGCAACACAAACGTTATACCTTGTTACGGGCGCTGTTATTTTCTGCACCGGAAGGAAACGATGAAACGGTACTCGAGTCCGCAGCGGTTGGCTGTCCTGATTGCAGGCGTAGTCGTGTTTCTTGCGGGTTCACGCGTGCGGGCGCAGACAGTTGCAGAGCCCCACGGTAGGACGATTCATCCGCACGCGCTGGGCTTCAACGCTGGGACACACCGGCTCTACTGCGTGGACCAGGATGCAGATCGCATCCTGGTGATTGGCCCCGCCGGACAACGCTCATCCATTGCGGTAGGCAGGCAGCCGAACGCGATCGCTATCGACCCGTACCTCGATCGGATCTATGTCGTGAATGCAGGCAGCGGCAATGTCAGCATTATCGATGGCGCCAGCGATCGCGTGATTGCGGCCGTCGCCACCGACAAGCGGCCTTATGCCATCGGCATCGATACGGCGCTGCACCGTGCCTACGTGACAAACACCTTCAGCGATAAGGTGACGGTCATCGACGGAAAAAGCGACAGCGCTCAGCAAGTGCCGCTGGGCTCGAAGGATTTTGTCGAGATCGATGCACGCCGCAGCCGGGCGTTCTTCATCAGCTATGAAGATCCAGCACTGACCACGCTGGATGCAGGGGGAAAGATCCATCGCGAGGACCTCAGCCTGTCGCATCCGTGGGGACTTGCCATCGACGAACAGCGCGGCATCGTCTACATCACGGAAATCGGCAAAGACACGCTGATCGCGTATCACGAGAACGACGGGAAGGCTGAGAAAGCACTCACCGGATCGATGCCGGATGCAGTGGCGATTGATGAGGCAGCGAACAGGATTTACGTCGCGAACTATGCAGCGGATTCGGTCACGGTCATTGACGGCGCGACCATGAAGCCGGTGGCGACAGTAGCGGTTGGACATCTTCCGCAGGCGCTCGCGGTCGACAGCAGGCGGCACCGCGTCTTTGTCGCCAACACGCACAGCGACAACGCGACAGTGATCGATGGCTCAGCCAATCGCGCGCTCGCCACCATACCCGCTGGCAAGAATCCGTATGCGGTCGCCGTCGATCCGCAGAGCGGCGAGGCCTACGTCGCGAACTACGGCGCTCACGCGGTCACCAAGCTGGACCTGTCGTCCATTCACTGAACCGACCTTCGCGGCTCGTGCAGCTTCTTTTACAACTGCATCCTGAGACGTGCGCGGGTGAGTCCCATGGCGATCAGAAGCATCGCGATAGTGAAGGCGACGGCGCGGATGATGCCGGGCCACCCTGCGTTCCAGTGCGCAAGCAAGTACCCGTAACCTGTCAACCCGGCTAGGAAATAGTAGACATCCGGAACGAGATAGGTCAGCAGTGTGTTGGAACCGGCAGGACGCACCAGCCACGCCCACGCGGTCAGCTTGCGCACATCGCATATCCAATACAGCGCGGCGAAGAGCGCGCAACTGGCTGCGATGGTCCACAACGTCCAGGTAGGCGTCGCGCGGATTTTCGAGATGCCGAACGGCCTCAGCAGCCATCCGGCAACGAAGGACACGACAGCCATGAGGAGCGCCAGTTGAATTTTCTGCCAGGGGCTCTTCCAGCGATGCTCGCCAAGAAAAATGCTCGACGTGACAATGCCGGCCATCACCAGCGTGGGGAGTGCTCCGTTGCCAAAGGGCCAAAGGTACATCGATACATGCTTGAAAGGAAGCCAGCCGGCAATGCACCCAGCGTTGAAGGCGACAAGCGCGACCAGCCAGACGATGGGCATGAATCGCCAGCGGCGTGTCGGGATATAGAGCAGGCATGTGGCAAAGTAGGTCAGCCCGATAAGGCCGAGTATCTCTGGGTAGGAAAAATCAATCCATCGTTCGCCTCCGGGCGTAACGCGGCGAAAGATGGCAAACATGATGACGATGAGCGCCGCACCCGTGCCACGCAGAAGCAGAACCGCTCTGCTGCTGAGGCCGCTATAGACATTCCACAACAGAATGCAGCCGGCCAGCCCGAGAAGTGCCCACGCATCGGGACGGATGTGCATGCGCGCAGGGTCGCCGCTTTCCGCGTTCGCGAGGATGAGTCCGAGCACGAGCAGCGCGATGGAGCGCAGCACCACGTGCATCCAGAGCGAGGCAACGGACGCATTGCGCTTCAGGCGTTGCTTCACCGCGATGGGCAAGGCCATGCCGACGATGAACAGGAACGCTGGAAAGACCATGTCGACGTAGGTCATCGCGTCCACGTTCTCAGGCATGTGATAGGTCCACTTGGTAAGGCCGTGCACGCTATCCAGATCGTTGACGAAGATCATCACGGCCATGGTGATGCCGCGGAAGATATCGATGGAGACGACGCGGGTGGAGATAGTCTGTCCGGCGATTCCGACGGTGGGCGCGGAAACTGTGGCATTCATCGGCTGCTCCCTTGTTCCGCGCCATTGCCGTAGAAGGCTGTGTTGATGGTGCTCAGAAGCGCTCCCGTAGGGTCGGCTGTGTACTCCCAGAACATGATGCCTGCCAATCCTTTGCGACGCACGTAAGCGCACTTCAACGCGAGCGACTCGGTGTCTTCGTAAGAGAGGAATTCGTGTTTCTGATCGCTATAAAGATACGGGACCGATGCGGCGGCATCCCAGTAGCGCGTGTATCCGCTGTTCAACATGTTCGAAACGATGTTGCCGTAATTCGCGAATGCGTTGGGCACTGGCGCTCCTGGCTGAAAGAGTCCGTGATCGGTGGGCGGGACATTGCCCCAGACATGACCATAGAAGGGTACGCCAAGCACGATCTTGCGCAGCGGCACACCGGCGGCCTCGAATTCTCCGACAGAGCGGTCGGCGGAAACCCGCTTTGGATCGGCGGGATCGGTGTAGAGCGGCGCGTGGTTGCCGGAAATTTTGTCGCTCTCCGGCTCATAGTAGTCGTAGGCCATCAGGTTCACGGTATCGAGATAGCGCTGCACGCGGCCAAGCTCGGTATGTTGAATAAACTCCGCGGTGCCGCCCGCCGCGACGGAGAGCAGCAGCGGCCGTCCCAATCTGCGCTGCTCACGCTCGAATCGGGCGCGCAGATCTTTCAGGAGCAATGTGTAGTTATGTTTGTCTTCCGGACGGAAGCGATTCCCTGCTCCGACCATGCCGGGATATTCCCAATCGATGTCGAGCCCATCGAGCTTGTAGCGTTCCATGAACGCCGCCACGCTGTCGATGAAGCGGGTTCTGCTCTCTTTCGTGAGCGCAACATCGGAGAAGTTTCCCGACCACAGCCACCCGCCAACGGAAACCAGCACCTGCAGCGATGGGTTCTGCTGCTTCAGTCCGACAAGCGTGGCGAAGTTCGCTTCATCCACCGCAGCCCCGGTCACGATGCGGCCATCCTGGATATTGGCGAAGGCATAGTTGATGCGAGTGAGTTTCCCGGCCGCAATCTCATTGGGCTGGAGCACGCCGTTGCGCGGAAAGATGTAGGCAATAATCTGCGGAAGCCGCGGCGGATGAGAGATGCTCTTCGCTCTTGCGGCGGGCAATGATGCGGAGAATACAGAACCGATCAGGAGCGCCCATGCGATTCTTCGCATGCGTTTCGATGAGCCGCCAGCGAAGTGTGACCTCATGTTGCTGCTATCTCCCACCAACGTCTCCGGTTGAGCTGAGTTCGAACCAGCATTGCACATATTGAGTCGAAACAGCCGGGAATCACCACCGCAAGCAAAGGTGCGGCGTGGTATCTCGAGGCAGTTAGCCTGCTTCGCCAGTGAGTAAATAAGTCGCCCATGATGCAAATTTGAACCGGTCCATTTCGTGTTTTGCACGTTGTGCGGCGGCGTGAGCAGGTCCGAGCGCCGCTTTTGGAACAAAAAATGTGTCGCAGTTGTTGCAGGTACCTTCTAAGACCTATCCAAGTCAACAGGGGCGCATCTAACTTATGCGTACAAAGATTGTGCGCACCCTTCAATAGACGGCATGCAGCGTGAGATTGAGAACAGGAGGCAGAGGATGACAGTCCTGATCGCTTGGGCATCACTCTCAGTTGGCATCGTGATGGGAGCCATGTGGAGATCGCTCTGCGAAAAGCAATCGCAAAGCAATACGCACATCGGCGACGACAGCGTTAGCTGGCAGCGAGTCGACTTGCGGCAGTTTCGGCAAGTAGCGGATCGGCGCAATAGATCCGCATGATGATATCCCGTGACGATTCGCCTGGCGGGTCTCTCACGGATAGATAACGATCGCCCCTCCGATTCGAAGATTGTCACGCCAAGATTGAAGAGAGGAGTGAATCTGCTCGCCGGCAATCGCTGATCGCCAGCGGCAGAACAGTAACAGTCGTCCTCCTGCCACGTAGCGTTTGCGCACGAGACATTGCCGCCGCAGATTTCCGTTGTTCCACAACTTGTTCTGTGCGTGCAGCGCCGAGCAGCTCGCGCTCCTCGTTCCGCGTCTCCATCCCGCCGTCGTCAGCGGCGTGAGCCCGCGCACGGCCCGATTCCAGCCCACTGGACAATCGTGTTTGGGCGGGAGCAGGATCATGAGTTGCAAGGGTTCGACGCCAGTCACTCCTGGCTGCGAGGGAATATGATTATTGGCCCGCACGTGCAAGCATCGCGCACTGCAAGCTCCCCTCCAACCTTTTCTCGTGGGTCCGTTCGATTGCGGTTGGAAGAAGATGTAAGGCCACCTCGAAGACTGCTGCTGGGGCTCATGATTTTTCTGCTGCCGCTCTGCCAGGGAGAACTGGTTGGGCAACAGCCGCCGCCATACGGACAAGGCTGGTCGCAGAGCGACTCCTACGGAATGTTTGAGCGCGGAATGTACGCGCGGTATGAGCAGCCGGGCTATTCTCAGCCGTACCTGCAACAGCGTCCGCAGTCGTATTCTGACCCGACATATCAGCAGCAGACCGCTGTGCAGCCACTCGGCGCAGAACAGCTGGAGCAGTTGGTGGCGCCCATCGCGCTCTATCCGGACGTGTTATTGGCGCAGGTTTTGACTGCATCGACTTACCCCGATCAAGTGAGGTATGTGGATCAATGGCGGCAGGCCCAGGGCAATGCGCCTGCTGAAGACATTGCAGCGGGAGCCGATGCGAAGGACTGGGATCCCAGCCTGAAGGCGCTCACAGCCTTTCCGCAGGTGCTGGCGCAAATGGCCGGGAACTTTCAGTGGACGAGTGACCTGGGGAACGCCTACTACAACCAGCCGCAAGACGTGCTCGGTGCGGTGCAGATGATGCGCCATCGCGCGCAGGCAGCGGGAAATCTTCAGAGCACTCCGCAGGAAGCGGTGAGCTACGAGCAAGGCAACATCGCGCTCGCGCCGCCCGATCCGGATGTGGTGCATGTGCCAAGGTACGACCCGTGGAGTGTCTATGGCAGGTCCGTGTCGCCCTACCCGGGATTCTCACTGCTTGGCACGGTGGGGCAATTTCTCGGCTCGTCGCTACTGGATTCGTCGGGACTGGGTTCGTCGGCAATTGGTTCGTCCCCAATAACTTACGGCCTCGGGATGTTGATGACGGTCTTCAATCACACGCCTTGGGGATGGCTGGGCTGGGGGCTCAACTGGCTGGCTCAGTCGGTGCTATTCCAGCACAACGACTACTACTCACACAGCACCACGGTGGCGGACTGGGGCCTTCCGTACGGCGGCCCGCGGGCCTTCCGTGGTTATCACGGGAATCCGGGACCAGGGTTTCGCCAGGGATTTGCCCGGGAACCGGGCGGATTTCAAGAGGCTCGGCTGCCCTTCGGCCGCGGCTACCAGACTGGCAGAGTCATGTACGCGCGAGCACCGCTGAGGGCTGGGAGTGTTTACGGCAGACCCGGCTCAATGTATCGGCAGCCGGAAAATCCGTACTCGCGATCGGGATTCCGGCAGCCCGGCTATGGCAGTTATCGCAGTCCCGAACAAGGCTATCGTGGCCCGGTTGCGAGCTATCGGGGTCAAGGCTTCGCGCAGCGGAGGTCCTTTGCCGGCGGATACTCCGGCAAGGCAAACCGGTCAGGCGGCTTTCACCTGTTTGGCGGCGGACATCCTTCGAGGGGCTTCGGCGGAGGTTCGCACAAATCGAACTTCGGCGGCGGACACGGCATGTTCGGAGGACACTCCGGCGGTCATTTTGGCGGCCATGGAGGTGGCGGCGGCCATTCCCATGGTCATCACCGCTAAAGCCGAAGGCCGCAAACAACAGACGAGAGACTGCCCGCATCTTCTTCAACTCAGAACCGGGAGGCGTCTCCGTGGATGCGTAAGTTCGGTCATGCCATCGTGGCTCTTCTCCTCTTCGCAGGTTCTACTTCATCGCTTGCACAGCAGCACATCGAAGCTGGGCTATTACTCGATTATCTGAGCATCTCGCAAACAAGCACCGACAACTTTGGCGTGGGGGCTCGTGTCGGATATCTCATTCATAGCGACGTGATGCTGGAAGGGGAACTGACCTACGACTACGGCATCAACTTCGACGAGCTTTACCGCAACGTGACAAACGCCAACCTGACTGCCATCCAACAGACATCGATCGGCGTCACCGAGGGTTTGGTGGGTCCAACGCTGCGGCCAAACACGGGTCACTTCCGCCCGTTCGCCACAGTCAAAGGAGGGTTCATTGATTTCCGGCTTAGCCCAAGCCTTCTCCCGTACACCGCCCTGGCGAGTACGGTAATCGGTCTTCGTACATCCAGCGTAAACGCGACACTCTATCCGGGAGTCGGGGCGGAGGCGAGTCTAGGGCCAGCGGGGCTGAGACTTGAACTTGGCGACCTGATTTACTTCAACGGCGGCACGCACAATAACGTGCGAATCACGTTTGGTCCGATCTTCAGGTTCTGATTTCCTGCGAACCGTATGAGGTGTGGATCACCTTCGCCCGGAGCTATGCTGGGACAGTCAAAGATAAACATCGTTCTGCGCTATGCCGATCCGACGCAGGCGCACCAGACATACACGAAAAAAACGTGCTGGCCCGCGGATCTCATAGATCATGAAGAAGAATTGGAGGCGCGGGTGAGAATCGAACTCACGCGTAAAGGTTTTGCAGACCTCTCCCTTACCACTTGGGTACCGCGCCGTCTTGCGGAGAGGATGTGGTGGCCGATGACGCCAGTCGCACGATAGCTCAATCCAGCTATCTGGAGCGGGAGACGGGAGTTGAACCCGCGACCCTCGCCTTGGCAAGGCGATGCTCTACCACTGAGCTACTCCCGCTGAAGTACTTGCTGAGTATATCGGCGGGCGCAGGATGGGTCAATTCGACCCGGAGAATGGTGGCGGAGAGCTGATTTTCGGTCTCTCTGGCCCGTAACCCAATTCAATGCGCGCCGGCGAGCTTTGCGTCCTGCTCCAGCAGATGGCCGTCCCGGATATGCAGAATACGGTCGCCGATCGCGGCTGCCTCGGGATTGTGCGTGATCATGAGCACTGTCTGGTGAAATTCCTGGTTCGAGCGCCGCAGCATGGCGAGCACCGCGTCCGAGTTGGCGGTATCAAGATTGCCTGTCGGCTCATCCGCAAGCACCAATGCGGGACGTGTGATCAGTGCGCGTGCGATGGCGACACGCTGCTGCTCGCCGCCGGAGAGCTCCGAAGGCCGGTGATCGAGGCGGCCCGCAATCCCCAGCAGCTCCGCGAGCTGGGAGAGAAATTTCTGATCGAGCGGCGGCCGGTTTCCTCCGCTCTGGCGTCCGCTGATCTCATACGCGATCTCGATATTGTCCCGCGCTGTCAGCGTAGGCAGCAGGTTGAATTTCTGGAAGACGAAGCCGATCTTCCGGCCGCGCACAGCGGTGCGCTCGGCATCCGGCAAACTCGCGAGGTTCACGCCATCGATGAGAACGCTTCCCGTAGTCGCGCCGGTGAGTCCTCCCAGCAGGTAGAAGAGCGTGGACTTGCCGCTGCCGGAGGGACCCACGATGGAAACGAACTCGCCGCACTGGACGGCGAAGGAGACGTCGCGGAGTGCTGGCACCGCAATGCGGCCTGACCGATAGACCTTGCTGAGGTCCTGAGCAACGATGATGGGCGAGGCTTCTGCAGACGGCACTTGGCGATTGTATCGTCTGATGCCGTCCCACCAAAGCCGCGCCGCATGTTCGCTCAGCCTGCCGCGGGCACCGCTTCCTGCTGTATGGGAGCGAGCATGGAGCCATCATTGTCGCGGTGCTGCGCTTTGCGCGGACCACGCTTGCGCGCGATCATGACGCGAATCCGTTCCAGCACTTCGAGCGGTGTGCACGCGCCCTTGGGTAGAAACGCGTCGGCGCTGCTGGCGCGTTCAAAATTCTTCACACTGCCGCTCAGGATGATGGTCGGCACTTCAGGCGCCATGGATTTCATCCGGCGCACCAACTCGTTCCCGTCCATCTGCGGCATGAGGAGATCGCTCAAGACCAGATCCACATTGCCTGCAGCAAAGATCTCAAGTGCGTCGGCCGCTGTATGGGCGGTCAACACGCGATAGCCGCGCGTCTCCAGCATGAATTTGCGAACTGAAAGCGCCTGCTCATTGTCATCGACGCAAAGGATAGTCTTGCGTGGCCGCATGCATTGTCCCTTCTTCCCCGCGAAATACGAGGCGATCTGCCCTGGAGCCACACGCCAGGTGTGTGGTCGCAGAAGCGGGTGGCAGTTGCCGCAGTCGGGCCCCGCGCTTCGGAAGACAAAGAGGCTGTATCCGCGTGCGGAATGGGATTGGGAGGAAGCATCTCCCATCCGTCTTCGCGGTGCCGCCTTCATCCGGGCGCACAGGGCCCATTTGCGGAGAGCAGAGGACGCAACGAGCGTGGTTGCCAGCGCCCCTCGTGTGGACATGGGTCCGGGCCCACCGGCAACTGCTTGCCGGAAATGCCGGACTGCGACCAGCCACGACGAGCTTTCCCGCGAATCCTGCTTCGTGTAATGCGCGGAGAACGCTCCTTGCAGCATCCTTCTCAGGAGAGGCTGCGAGCACTTCCGCTTACAGATGCAGGAGCAATGGGTTTGCGCACACGCCGAAACGCGCTCTGCTCTAACTCAAATTGTCAGCAAAAATTGGCGAAATCTGCATTGTCGATTGCTCAACAATGTTCCCGAGACTAAGCAGAGGCGCCCAACTACGCAACAGAGAAGATGCGGCGAATGTGCGTGCGCTTTTGCGGTTGCGTTTCGCAGAAAATTGCGCAGAGCACGCTCTGCATGATGTTCCGCACTTCAATGATTGTTGAAAGCATGTGAATCGCAATTGAAAAAGCCGTCCACTTGCACGATAGCCGGTGCGTCGTTCCTATATTTTCGCGGAGGTGCTGCGGGTTGCACTTGCGAAGAGGAGATTTCTCAGAATTGCGGGGGGAGGTGGGGAAGGGGCCCGGTGCTGCAGGTCTTGCGAAGGTGGGGGAGGGCCCGGCACTGCAAGCGTTGCGAAAGCTTGGAATTTGGCGGGGGAGTGATGCAGCACGCTTCGTTTTTAGACCGATGGCCTTTTCAGGCACGCTACGATTCCAATGGGCGATAACAGCAGAACAGTGACTGCAATGGAGATAAGGATGCTGTGCATTTCGGCCTCTCCTTGCAAGGCGAACCCTAATGTGCAGCACAGTGGCACTTCGCATCCATGCCCCAAGGGTGGAATCGTCTACAACGAATGGGTTATGCGTCTGCCTGGCCGCCCCCAGCAGGAGGAGCGGCTTCTGTGGCCAGCGGCTTGCGAGCGAAGTAGTAAAGCGAGAACGCCAGCAGGGCGAACATCAGGACAGAGACCCAGTCATGATGCAGGAAGTTGCTGGCGGGAAACTGCAGGATGTCGCTCTTGTCCGTGGCTGCCTCATACAGCTTGAGAGCCACGCCTAGCAGACCCACGATGCCGCCGGCGGCAATCAGACCCGAAGCATAGAGCGAGCCGGGACTGACTTCGCTTTCGGTCTCCGCCGTGCGTCCGCTGGATTGGGCCACCGCGCGATCGACCATCCAGCGCACCACGCCGCCACAGAAGATCGCCAGCGTGGTGGCGATGGAGAGATACGCGCCCACTGCGAAGGAGAGCGAGCGAATGCCCAGCAGCTCTATGGCAATCACCAGGGACACGCCCAGCAGCACCAGGCCCCATGGCAGCTTGCGGCTGAGAATGCCGCTGATGACAGTCGCCATCAATCGTGCCTGCGGAGCCGCGGCTTTCTCGCTCCCGATCCCCTGGATCCACTGGACCTCGATCCGTTGCGTGTTCGGGTTGTAGAGATATTTGCCGTCGGCCAGTTCGTGCGATCCCAGCGCATTGAGGAGCACGTATTGGCCGGCGTCGCGTTCATCCGTTCTCTTGTCGGGATGCGTCACGTGGATGCGCGCGTGCTGGAAATGCCGTTGCTGCACCTCGACGCCATCATGCGCGACGGAGATATTCCACGGTCGTGAGGTATCGCGGAACTCTTCAAGACCCTTGTTCATCACGTTGAGCGTTGCACCGATGACAAACGTGGACACCACGACGCCGACCATGAGCGCGAGCTGCTGCTTCCACGGCGTAGCGCCGATGAGAAAGCCCGTCTTCAGGTCCTGCGAGGTATCACCGGCATTCGAGGCGGCCACGCAGACGACGCCGCCGATGGTGATCGCGAGCGCGCCGAAAGCAGGCGCCGTCCAGCCCTTCACCAGGAAGATGGCGGTTGTTGCCATCAGCGTCGCGATAGTCATGCCGGAGACCGGACTTGCCGAGCTGCCGATGAGTCCAACGATGCGCGAAGCAACGGTGACAAAAAGAAATCCAAAGATAACCACCAGGACGGAGGCGGCGAAGTTCGACAGCAGTGTGGTCTGCGCGCCGGGCACCGGATGAAAGGTGAGAAAGAAGAACATCAGCAGGACCAGCGCGGCAGAGCCGAGGACGACCACGCTCATGGGCAGGTCGCGGTCGGTGCGCAGCGCCGCGGCATCGCCGGCGCCTTTGCCAAACTCCTTCGCGCCGGAACGCAGCGCTCCAATAATGGTTGGCATGGTCTTCAGAAGCGTGATCAGTCCGGAGGCAGCCACCGCGCCTGCGCCCATGGGCCGGATGTAACTCGCCCATAAGTCGGAAGGCGACATCATGGACACGGGCTTAGTTCCGGGATAGATCGCATCTGGTATGTGCGAGCCGAAAAAGTAGATCAGCGGCATGACCACCAGCCAGGAGAAGACGCCGCCGGCAAAGATGACGCCTGCGACGCGCGGCCCGATGATGTAGCCCACACCAAGATATTCCGGCGTGACATCGGCGCGAATGGCGGCGCCCTTAAGCCACTTCGGCTGATAGTCCGGAGTGCCCGGCCAGGCTGCGAACAGGTTGTCATTCTGAAACAGCGTGTAGATCCCGCCGAGGCCAAGGCCCAGAAAAACGCGGCTGGCAAAGGAGCCTCCGCGCTCGCCGGCAAGTAGCACATCCGCGCAGGCGGTCCCTTCCGGATAAGTAAGCGCACCGTGCTCCTGAACGATGAGCTGACGCCGCAGCGGGATCATGAAGAGCACGCCGAGCCATCCGCCGATCAGTGCGAGAAAGAAGATGCGCGAATATTCGAGATCGAAGCCAAGAAAAACCAGCGCCGGCAGGGTGAAGATGACCCCGGACGCGATGGACTGGCCCGCATTGCCCGTGGTCTGGACGATGTTGTTTTCGAGAATCGAGGCGCGGCCCAGAGCGCGCAACACGCTGATGGAGAGCACCGAGATAGGAATGGAAGCAGCAACGGTGAGCCCGGCGCGTAATCCGACATAGACCGTGACGGCGCCAAAGAGTATCCCGAAGAGCGAACCCAGCAGGAGTGCCCGGAAGGTCAGCTCGGGTCGTGACTCTGTGGGCGGGATGAATGGCTGGAACTTCTGCGCGGTGGGTTGGAGTTGCTGTGTGATCTCGGGCACGGTCGATCCACCTCTCGGTGAAATGTCTCGTTCGGGGAACAGCGAGTGTAACAGTGCGGCATCGCGCTTCGCAGGCTGGAATTGCATTTTGCGAGCCCCGCACGACGCCGCGTGGACCGCACCCAAGCGGTCAAGGCGAAAACGAGGTTGTCCTATGCTTGAGCTATGGCGCTCTCGCGGAACACGGTTCGCATCCTGGCCTATGGGGCGATCTATGTCTTCTGGGGCTGCTCCTTCCTCGCCATCCGCGACATGGTCGCCGTCACGCCACCCTTCTTTTCCGCGGCTATTCGTTTTCTCCTGGCCGGCGCAGCACTGTGCCTGTTCAGCTTCTGGCGCGGCCGCGCGCGGGTGAGCGGACGCGCGTTGCTGCACTCTCTAGCGGTCGGCCTGCTGCTCTTCGCGGGAAGCTATGGCGCGCTCTTCTGGGCGGAGACGCGCATCGCCTCCGGAACGGCCGCCGTCATCGCTGCCATGATCCCGATCTGGATCCTGCTGGGTGAAGTGCTCGTGTTCCGCACCCAGCGGCTCGGCATCTCTGTGGCCGGCGCTGCGCTCTTGGGAATCGCCGGCGTCTGCCTGGTGACGCGCTCCATCGGCCTTGAGCACTCCATGGTCAGCGGCGTTCTGGTGGAGTTGGCTGGCACGCTCGTCTTTTC
>DASUWP010000096.1:0-19266 GCA_036378335.1 Acidobacteriaceae bacterium
GCGCTGCGTTGCCTCTCAGCCGGCATCTACAATGCGGTAGCCCCGAAATACCCTCGCTATTGATGCCGTTTCGCCCCTCATTCCGCTCTCCAAGGCGCCCCGATCGACCAGACCGAGGGCGGGAGGACCCCACTCCCGGGCCAGTCGACGATCTCCAGGAGGAGCTCGAACACGACCAGCTCGAAGCAGAAACGTCAGAGAATGAGGCGCTTGCAGATGCCCAGATCGAGGATTCTCAGCTCGTCGAGGACGGCGAGGACCTTGGCGAATCGGCGCAACCTTTTGCTGAAGACAGGGTTAAGGAGGACATGGCTAGCGCTGCGGTCCATCCCGACTCGCATGTCAGTCCGCAGGCCGGCACGCATTCCGGCCAAGGCCGGGCAGCCGTTTCTGCGCTTGCTCCAGGCAACTGGAGTCAGCTTTCTGATGCCGAGATCATGCTGCGCGTCGCAGCCGGAGACGAGGCCGGGTTCGGCGTGCTGGTCGAAAAATACCGGCGGCAGATGGTGCACTACATGTATCGCATGACGCACAACCAGGCCATCGCCGAGGAACTCGCTCAGGAGGTTTTCCTCCGCGTCTATCGCGCCCGCGCCAGCTATCGCGCGGAGGCCAAGTTCAGCACCTGGATTTATCGCATCGCGACCAACCTGGGTGTGAATCAGGCGCGGGACACGCGTCACGAACGTGGTGCCCAGGCCGTCTATCTGGATCAGCCGGACCCGGAAACCGGGGTCAGCCCGGACGTGGCCGACTCCACCCCGACGGTGGAGCAGGATATGTTGCGCGAAGCGCGGCTTGCCGCAATTCGCAAGCACGTCATGGCCCTGCCCGAGCGGCAACGCACAGCCGTCCTGATGCATAAATATCAGGACCTGGATTACAAACAGATAGGCGCGGTTTTGAAGCTGAGCGAATCGGCGACCAAATCGCTGCTCTTCCGCGCCTATCAGACATTGCGCGAGCGGCTCAAGGAGTTCGTCTGATGCACAACTCCCGGCCCACACCAGAATCGAAGCAAGGAAGTATGACTATGGATTGCAAAACGACCAAAACGTACCTGGCAGACCTGCTGCTCGACCCGGCAGCGGCCAGCCCCACTGCCCGCGAGCACGTCGCTGCCTGCGCAGATTGCAGCCGGGAGCTGGACGAGTTGCGGGCGACCATGGCAGCAATGGACGCCTGGGAGGCGCCGGAACCGACTCCGTATTTCGATACGCGGCTCGCCGCCCGCCTGCGCGAGGAAAAGGACAACCCCCCGGCCAGCTTGTGGGAGCGCATGCGCGCGCGTCTGCTCTATGGATCGAATCTGCACCTTCGCCCTGTTGCTGCTGGAGCGCTGGCATTGTTGCTGCTGATGGGTGGAGGCACGGCGGTCTGGGTGCAGCATGGTGCGCAGCCCCCGGCTCCGCAGGAGTCCGCTACGGTGCACGATCTGCAGTTGCTGGATGGCAACGCGCAGGTCTATCAGCAGCTGAATTCGCTCGATGCAGACCAGGATGACTCCGGCAATCCATCGACGAATTAGAGCGTTTCTCCCGTGGATGACGAGAGCGGATGCTGTCATAGCCTTCTTGCACGGAGGGCGGCACCTCGCTCCGCACACCACGCGGTTAGGAGAAATGCTCGCGAGTTGAGAACGAGAAGAAAGACGAACGTCCATGCTATGGCGCGCCACACGAACCGAAAGCACGATCCACGGATGCTCTCCGCCTGAGCGCGGCGGTGTCTTCCGCCGTCGTGTCTCCGGTGGAGTCTTCGTGCGCAGCGCAGCTCTCTTGCTTCTCATCGCCGCAGCCGCTTTGCCGCTCGCCTTTGCCCAACATGGCGGTGGTGGCTCTCACCCGTCTGCGCCGCACAGCTCCGGCCCGCAGATGTCAGCTCCTCGCATGCAGGCGCCGCAGCCCGGCTATCGGGGACCAGCCAATCAGAGACCAGTGTATGGTGCTAACCCCGCGTACCGCGGCGCTCCGCCCGCGTATGCGCCGCGCCCCTACGCCGCACCCAACCGCTATCCCACAACGCCCGTCGCGCCGGGAGCACCGCCGCGCATGATATACCCCTCTCCCTATCAGCCTCCGCGTGCCCCTTACGGCGCGCCAACGGGAAATGTGCGCGGTCCCCATCTCGGCAACTGGCTCGAAAACCACCAGGGCCAGTCCTTTGTTGGCCAGGAAAACGCTTTGCGTCGCGAGCCCGGATTCAACCGCCTGCCGCAGCCGCAGCAGCAGCGGCTCATCGATCGCCTGCATCAGCTCAATGCCATGTCACCCCAGCAGCGACAGCGCACGATCGGCCGCAATGAAAACTTCGAACGTCTCAGCCCGCAGGGCCGTCAGGCATTCCTCGGCTCGGCGCAGGAGCTGCGCAACATGGACCCGGCGCGCAAACCACAGGTGCGTGCCGCATTTCGCGTGCTGCGCGATATGCCTCCCGCGCAGCGCGAGCACGTGCTCAACTCTCCCGCCTATCGCTCGATGTACAGCGACCACGAGCGCCAAATCCTGGGCAATCTGCTCTCGGTCGAACCCTACACACCTCGCTAGAGTTTTTCCCGGGCGGTCCGCTCCGCAGGGTGAGATTTTCGACGGCGATCTTTCTTAAAGCAAAATCGAGTTTGGCCCTACAATGCCAGGCGCCCTAAGTGCAGCTAAGTCACTGCGATAGCTCAAGTCCTAGATATCCTCGTGCAGACAGACAATTAATTTCGGGGCTGACATCAGGCCCAAGCGTAATCGCAGTAACCAGAAAACGTAACAGCACGCAGCTTGAATGTACAACCGTAAACCGCACTGCCTCTACTAAGCTAAGTAGCGAATTACCGTGTTCCACAGCTAATCGTAGTATTTTAAAAAACTATAAGAAAAGCTGTACTCCAATTCTGGCTTGTTTGATTGCATTTTGCTTTGGTTCTTCCCTGCTAGGTCTCCCCCCTCGGCTGGCATTCCGTTTTTTCGACGGAAGAACTGCGCTCTAATTCGTAACCATAAATGTAGTAAATGCTTTAGCGTGTGCACTGCTGCGCAGGCGCATGGCTGTTTCGTACTGTGCCTTGGGGGCCCAATGACCGTTGGTGAGCGTCGTCGCCGTTATAACTATGTCCATTCATCGCTTCTCTGCCTTTGCCTCTCACTGCTGCTGGGACTTGCCGGCTGCGGTGGCACCTCGGCGGGCCTGAGTCCCACAAGTCCAACCAAGGTGCTGACCGCCATCACAGCCAGCCCTGCGACGGCAAGTCTCGCGGTGGGCTCCGCTCAGCAGTTCACGGCAATGGCAACCTACAACGACGGCTCGACCGCGGACGTCACCGCGTCGGCAACCTGGACCGACGGTGATGCAAAGGTAGCGACGATCGCCCCATCCGGCATGGCAACCGGTGTCGCCGCCGGTTCGACAACCATCACCGCTGCTATGGGCGCCCTCAGCGGTAGCGCAACCCTCACCGTTTCCGCGGCGCCGAAGACGCTCAGCTCCATCACGATATCTCCTGCCACCACAACCATTGCGGCTGGCGCAACCCAGCAGTTCGCCGCCAAGGCGACTTACAGCGACGGCTCGACCGCTGATGTAACCGCGACGGCAGGCTGGACATCCTCGAATACCGCCGTGGCGACGGTCGCTTCCACCGGACTCGCGACTGCGGTGGCGACTGGCTCAACCACGATAACCGCCACCGTCAACGGCATCAGCGGCACCGCTGCCCTTACCGTGCCTGCGCCGTCCGCAACCCTCACCTCCATCGCTGTCACTCCGCCCACACCCAGCATTGCTGTGGGCACCACCGAACAGTTCACCGCCACAGCGACCTACAGCGATGGCTCCACCGCGCCTGTCACCACGACTGTTATATGGACGAGCACAAACCCGGCGGCCGCCACCATTAGTTCGGCCGGGCTGGCGACGGCAGTTGCCGCCGGATCGACTACCGTGACCGCCTCTCTGAACGGGATCAGCGGCAACACCACTCTCACCGTGGCCCCGAGTCTCTCCTCAGTCTCCGTATCGCCCAATCCCGCAGACATCGGCATCGGAGCTACCCAGCAGTTCGCAGCAACCGCAAAGTACAGCGACAACTCGATCAAAGACGTGACCGCCACGGCCGCCTGGACCATCGACAAAACAGCAGTAGCCACCATCAACTCGGCTGGCCTCGCCACTGGAGTTGCCGCAGGCTCGGCCACCGTGACGGCTTCTTTCAACGGAAAGAGCGCCGGCGCGATCGTGAACGTCTCTGCGGTGACGATCTCCGTCACCCCCGACTCGCCGGCCTTTGCCATGGGAGCCGCCCAGCAGTTCACCGCGACGCAAAAGAATCCGAACGGCACAACGACAGATGTGACCGCAACAGCAACCTGGACCTCCGCTAACACCGAGGTCGCCACCATCAATGCAAATGGCCTCGCAACCGGCGTTGCCTCGGGACTGACCTCGATCACAGCTACGCTCAATGGCGTCTCCGGCACCACATCGATTACCGTGACGGTCGCGCCAGGCTCGGGTGTCGACATCCCCACCTGGCATGTCGACAACAACCGTAGCGGGCTGAATCCAAACGAAACGTCGCTCACACCGGCGAACGTCGCACCGAAGACCTTCGGGAAACTCTTCTCCTATCTGGTAGACGGCTACGCATACGCGGAGCCGCTGCTCATGTCGAATGTCACCATCAAGGGCGCCGTGCATAACGTGCTCTATGTCGCCACCGAAAACGACACCGTCTATGCCCTCGATGCTGACAAATACGGCGCTCCGTTGTGGCAGCAGTCTTTGCTGCAATCCGGAGAGGTCCCGGCTGGCGGAACGGTGAAGCCGTATCAGGGCATCACATCGACCCCGGTCATCGATCCATCGACCAATACGATCTACGTGGTTTCAGAACAGACATCAAGCGCACATCCCACTTCGTACCGGCTCAATGCGCTCGATATCACGACTGGTCAGCCAAAGTTCGGCAGCCCGGTCATCATTCAAGCTTCGGTTGCAGGAACAAATTCAACCGCAGTCGGCGGTGTCGTCTCCCTGCCCCCAGGGTGCGTCCAGAGGGCAGCGCTTCTTCTCGCCAACGGCACCGTCTACGTCGGCGTCGGGAGTTGTCACAGTGGATGGCTCATCTCCTACGATGCGAAGACGCTGACCCAGACAGGCGTGTTCAATTCGAGCCCCAACGTCGATGGCGAAGGCACATACGGCGGCGCGGGCGGCATTTGGATGGGCAGCGGCGGCCCTGTCGCGGACAGCGCCGGCAACATCTACGTCAGCACCGGCAACGGCCCATACGATCCGAGCCAGTCAGCCTACGGGGACTCGATTCTGAAATTCGATCCCACGCTTCACCTTCTGGACCACTTCACGCCGCAGGATTACGACTACATGAACTGCGAGGACTCGGACCTTGCTGCGGGCGGATTGCTGATGATCCCCGGATCGGGACAGATCGTCGGTGGCGGCAAGATGGGCAAGCTCTATCTGGTCAACACCGCCAACCTCGGTGGAGAGCAGGCCAGCGATGCCGGAGCGGCCTACACCCTCTTTGTCGAGACCGGTCTCGACACTCCCTACATGTCCACTCCTGCCTGCGTCGATAGCAGGGGATCCCATACCGCAATGATCAACTCCTACGAGATATTCGGCACCGCCGCATATTTCAATAACTCCATCTATCTCGGCGTCACTCCCACTTCGCCTACCGCTCAGGCGGGGGTACGCCGCATCGCCTACTCTTCCGCCAGCGGCGGCACACTCACGGCGCAGGATTTCACCTCACCCAGCATCCAGCAAAACACCCGAGGCACCACGCCCTTCATCTCGGCCAATGGAAATTCCGACGGCATCCTGTGGATGATTGACGAAGGACAGCCTCTCGGAACCTCCACACCCACAAACGCAACCCTCCGCGCCTATGACGCGGCGAACCTAAGCAATGCGTTGTACAGCAGCAGCACCAACTCCGCAGACCAGCCCGGTTACGGCATCAAATTCACCTCGCCCATCGTAGCTAACGGCAAGGTCTACATCTCCACCGGACATGATCTGACTACGGTGACGAATCCCCAGGGTGAGATCGACGTGTATGGCCTGAAGTAGAAAGCTGGCGCAGCCGCAACCCCGGCAGTGCGCTCAGCACACAGCGATTCTGGCTTCTCCCTGCGAGAAGCCAGAATCGTTATATGCCCCCTCACTTCGCGGCTACTTCAAGCTCAAAACGTTCGCGCATTGATCCAATCGAATGCTCGCTGTTGACAACGGCTGCCAATTACTACTACATTGCAATAGTAATAGTGCTGAGCGTTAACGGAGCGCCGTTCCGCTGAACATCATGGAACCGCCTTCCAAACGGAAACGTAACGTGAGCAAGAAGCAGGAGGGCGCACCGCACATGTCCCTGCAAAATCCAGACAGGCGCTCCCTCCTTGCCTCCTTGGTCAGCATAGGTCTCAGCGGCAAAGCGTTCCTGTTCAAGGCGGAAAAAGAATCGGAAACCGTCTACCGCATCCTGACGCCGGAATGCGAAGTACGCATGAGCGTCGAATATTTTGGAAGCGCCGACATAAGCACACTTCGCTTTCGTGACGACCTGACGCAGCGTAGATTCTGCCTCACACCCAGCGGTGATGAAGACCGGAATTGTGCGGCGCGGTTTTCCGGCTCCATGGCCATCGCGCACTACCATTTCCGCTCGCACCATCACTCCCCGCCGCCTCTCAATATGAGAGAGCGCGTTCTCACCATCGATCATCACAGCCGCATGGACCCGCGTCCTCCCTTCGAACGCCTGCTGACGGTTCAGCGAGAGACCGCCAGCGACATCCAGGCCTTTGGCTACAACCCGAACGATGCCAGCCCCTCAGTCTCGGACGACAAACCTGTCCCCCTCTGGTGTCTGCTGCGTCAGGACCTCTTCCTGAACGATCGACAGGCAGCGTTTCTCACCGTTCACTGGAAACATACCTTCGATGCCATCACCCTTCTGGATGTGATCGCCGGCGAGCGCACCGAATTAGTCCAGCGCGTCGATTGACAGCGCACCCCGATTAGTACCACAATGTGTCTCTAATGCTAGGTGAATTCGAGTATCTCCTCATCACCACCGCCGCCCGTCTTGGGGACAACGCCTATGGCGCCGCCATTCGCGAAGGCATCGAGGAAATCGCCCAGCGAAAGTGCTCCATCGGCGCTCTCTACACCACCATCGAGCGTCTCGAAGGCAAAGGTCTTATCACTACCTGGATGGGCGAAGCTACCCCCGAGCGTGGCGGCCGCGCCAAACGCATGGTGCGCGTCACCGGCAAAGGCGTGCGCGCTGCAAAGGAGTTCTATGACTCAGTCATGCGCGTCAGCAGCGGCGCATCGTGGGCGACGAGCAGAACCGGGGAGATGCGATGACATTCAACGTTTTCTGGCCATTGGTTGAGTTTGCTGCACGCCCCCTTCACCAGGATGAACAGGATGCGGTTCTGGGTGATTCGCTGGAAGCGGGCGACAGTTTCGGAAAGGCACTCGCAGGCGTGCTCGGTCTGGTCGCTCACCGTCAGCTTCTGCGCTGGAGAAGTTGGCGCCCATGGTTCGCCACCTTTCTGTTGGCGCTACCCGCCAGCTATCTCCTGGTTTATGTATCCATCTCTGTGGCTTGCACATTCGGACGGCTGATGGGGATGAAAATCGGCCATTGGGCACCCACCGGGCATGAGGGATTTCTCATGCTCCTGTGCCACATCTTTCTCCTGATCACCTGGTCTTGGACCAGCGGCTTCGCTGTCGGATCGGTTTCTCCCCTGACCCTCTGCTCGACCCTCGCCGTGTGCTGCGTGAATTTCCTGCCATACGGAATGCACCTCCGTAACGAATCAATCTCGCCTTATTACTCCCTCCTGTTTGTGGCTCCCGCGATCTGGGGAGTTCTGCAGGGCAAGCGCACTCGTCGCCTCAGCCTGCCTATAGCCTTGCTCCTCGCTTCCACCATGACGGTACTGACCGCCGCAGCCTGGCTGAATGGCGCACTCTGGATCTTTAACTGGCTGCTGATCTGTCCAGCATGGTTTCTGGTGGCAACAGCGCGCCGGTCCGGCGGCGATTGGGATCGTCCCAGCACCAGCAGAATGCAGCGGTCCATCCGGGCGTAGCCTTAAGTTGGCTTTTAGTCGAGCACGATAGGCCAGCTAGACGACCTCCGGGTGGCCACTGATACACGCGGAGCGGTCTTCGCGCTCTTGAGCGGCCTTTTGATCTGTTGCGGCTAACGTGCGAAGCCAATATCTTTCCGTTCTTGACAGTCGTTAGAGCACCTGCGTACTCTTTACAATATGCGTTATTCACTGGAACACAAAGCGAGGAACCACGAGAAGATTCTTTCTGTGGCCGCTCGCTCTTTCCGAGAGCACGGCGCCGACACCAGTGGCATCGGTACGGTGATGAAGAAGGTAGGCCTGACGAAAGGGGGCTTCTACCGGCATTTCGAGAGCAAGGACGACCTGTTCGTCGAAGCGGTGGCGCGGGCCTTCGAGGAAATGGGAAGAGGCACGGAAGAGGTCGCAAAATCCGCGCCCGAAGGTCGGGTTTTGCAAGCTATCATCGAACGCTATCTCAGCATGGACCACGCGAAATCGCCGGGAGCCGGTTGCGTGCTCTCCGCCCTCGGGCCGGAACTCGCGCGGAAACCGGTAGCCGTGCGGAGAAGGATCGAGGCGTTGTTGGATTCGTATCGTGAACGGCTACTGCCATTCATGCCCGGTCAGACGCGAGAAGAAAAACTGACCAAGGTCAGATTGTTATTCCCCAGCATGGCCGGGGTATTGATGATGGCCCGCGTTATTTCGGATCCACAAAAGCGTGAGCAGAGATTGATGGAGGCTAGGCAGTTCTTTATAAAGTCCTTCGCCGAACAATAAAAATTTTGCCTCTAAAGAGTCCATACGTACTCTAACAGCAATAGGGCGGCACGCAACTGCATCGAGAGGAGAATCCGTGCCAGTCCTGATCGCGACTGAAGCTTTTCGCAGCCAGGATCCCTTAAGAGAAGCAGAGACATTTCACCGATTCGAATAAAAAGGAGAAATTCATCATGCCACAACAGACACAGTCTGAAGCCACTCCAGGCCTGCCCAGCGCGGCTATACCTAAAACTACGGCGGTGTTTGTCATTGAGACTCCCAGGCAGGGCGTAAACCCTCAACAAATCATGGCCGTGATACCCGAAGAGATTCGCGCAACGGTGAGGCTCTACCTCGACGGGAAAATCCGCGAGTGGTATTCGCGCGGCGATGGCAAAGGCGTCGTCTTCCTAGTCGATGCGAAGACCGAGGACGAGGCGCGAGCGCTTATGGAAACTCTGCCGCTCGCAAAAGAACACTTGATGGATCACCAGTACATTCCCGTCGGACCGCTGATGCCACTGCGGGCATTGATCGGCCCGGGAGCGCAGAGCAACTGAAAACGGACCATCATGATCAGACCATCGGCATTCGTCGATGGCAAGGAGGTTAGGCATGCCGGCAAACGAGATATTCACTATCGACATGGCGTTGGGCTATCTCGCCTCCGCGCTCTGCATCGCGACTTACGTCTGGCCGCGGCTGAGGGCGATGGATCGAGTGGAGGCGCACCGCGCCATCGCGACGTTCAACAGTTTCCGCTTCTTCGGGCTGGTCTTCCTGCTGCCCGGATTCGTCGGGCCAAATTTGCCGCAGAGTTTCGCTACTCCGGTGGCTTACGGCGACCTCGCCACTGCACTGCTCGCAATCCTCGCGCTGCTGACGGTGCGTGTGCGCTTCCTCTTCTGGCCGCTGGTCTGGGCTTTCAATCTGGTCGGTCTCGCCGACCTCGTCATCGACACGGCGCGCGCGGTTAGCGTGAATCTGCCATCGGTTGCCGGGCAGCTCGGGGCCGGTTACGCAATCCCCATGCTTTATGTACCAGCGCTTTTCTGGACGCACGTCCTCGCGTTCTGGCTGCTGCTGCGGCCTGCCCGTGCAGCCGCTCGGTCAGCGGACGCACCAATGTCGCTCGCCGCGACTGAATAACCAACCTGCTTGAACTTCCATGCAGGCGCAGTCGACGAGCCCGGACCGATAAAACGGCTTTCGCGTGAGTGCCCTTTTCCGGCTTGCACGCCGGCGTGGAAGGAGTGAAGCAGGACCAGCTCGCTTCAACAAGTCCTGCCGCGAGTCCGTCAGCTCTTCAGCAGATTCTTCGCCAGGAAAATCACATTCGCCGGCCTTTCCGCCAGCCGCCGCATGAAGTACGGATACCACTCTGTGCCAAACGGCACATACACCCGCACCCGGTAGCCCTGCTGTACCAGCGCGCGCTGCAGGTCGCGGCGCACGCCGTAGAGCATCTGGAACTCGAATGCCGACGGCGGTATTCCCTGCTTTTGGACGTAAGCGAGCGTCGCATCAATCATGTTTTCATCGTGCGTCGCGATGCCATGAAAGATCCCGCTGTCCAGCAGAATCTCCGCGAGTCGCACGAAGTTCTCGTCCACCTGCGCCTTCGCGGGAAATGCCTTGTCCGCCGGCTCCTGGTAGGCGCCTTTGCACAACCGGACACGGATGCCATCTTTCAGCAGCACTCCAATATCCGCCTGGCTCCGATAAAGATATGCCTGGATCACGATGCCGACATGGCCCTGGTTCCCTGGCTCGGCATGGATACGCCGCACCATGTCGATGGTCGCCTGCGTATACTCGCTGCCCTCCATGTCCACGCGCACAAAACTGCCCGTCATCCGCGCGTGGTCTGTCATGGCGCGAACAATCTCCTCGGCCAGCAGCGGATCCAGGTCCATGCCCATCTGCGTCAGCTTCACGCTGACATTCGCATCCAGGTGCCGCTCGTGAATGGCATCGAGCAGCTCGTGATAGATCGCAGCGGAGCGATGCGCCTCCTCGGGCGAGTGAATATTCTCGCCCAGGCTGTCGAGCGTGACTGAAATTCCCTGGCTGTTCAGCTCCGCGGCGGCCCGCAGAGCATCGGCCGTGTGCATCCCCGCGACAAAGCGCGACGAGAGTCGGCGGCCCATCGACGAGGCTTCCGAGAAACGGCGCATGGAAGCGTTTCGAGAAAGTGCAATGAATGTGCTGCGCAAGAAAGGCATATCTGCAAAGAGGGCCCTGACCGGATCTCGTAAGGTGTTTACCGAAGCCGCACACCACCGCCCGGCTTTCCCGAAAGAAAGCCGCTCCCATCCAAAATGGGACGCTTGGAATCACCAACACCAAATCCGGTCCAACCGGTGATCCTCGCACAGCTTAGGCTTGGTCTGCAAAAGTGCTCAAAGCGGAATGCACTGCGCTTGCATTGCACTCTTGTACGTTAACTGCAAGGTTGTCTCAGATTTCTGGAGACAACTGGATCGCTTTCGGTGCATTCTTACTGAGTATCGCAAGGCTTGGAAACAACATCCGGCGCGCGGTCTGTCTCGCGCGCAACGCGGTACGCTCCGTAAATTAACAACGCGGAAGACGGCACATGCCGTATCTTCTGGCGAGGGTCCCCCAATGGTCAACCACTGCGCGAATCCACAATGCTGCAAGCCACTCCATTATCTCAGGGAGGGGCGAGTCTACGTATTCGATGTAACACGTCCAGTAGCAGGAAACGGCGCCCGCACTGCCCGCCGTATGGAGCACTTCTGGCTCTGCGGCCCCTGCAGCGAGGCTTACTTCCTCGAACAGGTGGAAGACCGGACGGTGCGCATCAGCCCGCGTCCCAAGCGCCCAATCACCACCCCTGTTCTTCCTTACAGAACACCGCAGTCGATTGCTTCCTGAAAAGCTGCAGGGCTGCGCACGCGCGTAGCCTTGCGCTTCCCATAACTCCAATCCCGATTGCCTTTTATTCTTTTCTCTTCTAAAGAGCCGTGTGCCGCGCCGATTCACCGTGATCCGCCATCACGGGTTCACGAATGAACTCCGCAGGCCGCCGCCGGTATAACCCGCGCAGAGCATTCCAGCGAACATAGACCAGCTCCATCAGCATTTGCAGCCCGTCACGCAAGTAACTGATACGGCTACGTTCGTCGTGTCCCCAGGTGACTGGCACCTCGGTCACGCTCAGCCCGCGCTGGATCGCGATAAACAATATCTCCGGATCGAAGCCCCATCGTTCGATGCGCTGCAGCCCGAAGACCTGGTGTGCGGCCTCCCGCCGGAAGGCCTTGAACCCGCACTGTGTATCGGCAAAGGGCAGCCGCATGATGGTGCGGGTGAGCGCATTGAAGCATCGTCCGAACAGCCGCCGGTAGAGCGGCTGTTTGTGCACGATGCGCCGCCCTGTCAGCCAGCGCGATCCGATCGCCACATCCGCGCCTTGGGCGATGGCCGCAAAAAGCCGCTCCGCCTCATCGATAGGCGATGAAAGATCCGCATCCGTGAACATGACAATCTCACCTGCGGCCCGCAGCATGCCGTTGCGCACGCTGTATCCTTTGCCGCGATTGCGGCCGTTGCGGATCAGCCGCACCTCAGGATGCTGCCGCGTCCACGCCTCGACCAGAGCAGCCGTATTATCGGTCGAACCGTCATCCACCACCAGCACCTCGGCATCCCACCCGCACTGCCGGATGCAGCCGCTTACCGAGGCCAGAGCGCGCTCGATACGGGCCGTCTCGTTATAAGCGGGAATGACAATGGTGTATCGCGGATGGCTCAAATCCGTTTGGCCCTCCAGGGCTCTTCCCTTCATACTATTCCAGCCCGTCTCCGAGTGCGTGCCTGTCCGCGCGCGGAATTGCAGGAAATTCAATAAGATATGTCTGCAACAAAACAGCCTCGGTTCGATTTTCTGATACAGAAGGAGCTATCCCGCATCTATCATTGGGGTTGCAACACTTTTTGAAACTGCGTTTGTTAACTTCTCTGGAGCCGCCGCACAATGACCAAAGCCGATCTCGTTGAAGAAGTGACACAAATTGGGGATTTGACCCGCCGGGACGGCGAAGTCGTCGTCGATACAGTCTTCGACGCCGTGATCCAGGCCCTCCAGGCCGGCGATAAGATTGAAATCCGCGGCTTCGGCAGTTTCCGCATCCGCCAGCGCAAGCCGCGCACGGGACGCAACCCCAAAACCGGCGACAAGGTCGAAGTCCCAGCTAAGCGTGTCCCCTACTTCAAACCCAGCAAAGAATTGCGCGACCTGGTCAATCCAAAGGCCGCAGGCGAGGGAACAGGACAGGCGGAATAGGTTCGTCTGAAGCGGGATCCAGCAAAAGCCCTGCGTGCCAGGAAAACGCGTGCCCTACCCTGCCGCAGGTAGGGTGGGGGGTGTTCTCGACCCCTATCTCTCCGGTCCAATCACACTCATCATCCGCCCGCAGAACCCATGCTCTGCCCGGTAGGAGAAGAACATCTCCGGCTCGCAATTGGTGCAGCGATACGCCGTCGCAATCGATTCCGCTCGCAGGCCGGCATCGAGCAATTGCCGCCGGTTCGCCTCAATCAAATCCAAATGTAGGTTAGGGCCGATGTTGCTGTGTCCGGGCGCCCGCGCCGTAAGAAACAGCAGCGGATATTTCTCCTTCACCGGGTCAGAATCGTAAACCTCTGAAAACAGCTCCGGCGCATAGCTGAACTGCGAGAGAAATTCGCTGCGAACCTCTTCGCCCACCGCGTAACAGCACGCCCCGATCGCCGGGCCAATCGCCGCCTCCAGCTCCTCCGGTCGGCTGCCAAACTCCAGCCGCATCTTCCCGATTCCACCCTCCACAATCCGCTTCAGGGTGCCCCGCCAGCCCGCATGGAATGCGGCGACAGCGCGGCTCCGCCGGTCCCGCACCAGCACCGGCACGCAATCCGCCGTCTGGATGCCCAGCATCACCGCCGGATCATCCGTCATCAGCCCATCCGCGCGCATGGTGCGGTCGGCATCTGCGTGGGTCACCCGCCGCGTCAGGCTGGAATGGATCTGCTTGAGCGTGACCAGCGTCCGGCCCTCGGCTCCTGCCGAAGCCAATAGCAGCCGGCGGTTTTCGCGCACGTTCTCCGCCTCATCCGCCTCCGTGAGCCCCAGGTTCATCTCGCACGCCAGGCTCTCGTCACGCCGGTAGGCCGTCGACATGCCGCCCCGGCGCGTGCTGAACGCGTGCGGCACATGCGTTTTCTGCCAGCGCGGCACCGCCAGCACCTCGACAGCGCCATCGCGCTGCACTGCCAGCTCCGTAGGCGGCGTCACCTGGAGCTCATCCGGCTCCTGCCGCCGGTATCGCGGGGTATCGCGGCGGATCAGCCGCCGCCCATGCTCCAACCCCACACCCTTCAGCAGGTCATCCACGGCTCGGATGGCTTCAGGGGAATCCGCTTTTCGAACATTCGCCATGCGACTTTGATTTTAAAGGGTGGGTTCGGAGCGCAGCCGCCGCAGGTTGCCAGAAGCTAGGAATAGGGCCACACAGCAACGCACATCCCGCGTTTACACCATCAGCCTTCCACTTGAGCGAGTCCAGAAGGCCGAGGCTCTCGCGAAGTGGGACAGCCGCTCCATGAGCGAGCTCTTTCGTGAGGCTTTTCGTTGCGATTACGCACAGGAGGCCCGCGAGGGCCTTATGGAGATTGGGGAATACGCCAAGGAGTGGAGTGAGGAGCCTTCCCGGAGCAACGAGCAAAAGGGCCCGCTTTCCGGCGGGCCCGCTCAAGAGGCTTGGAAGGAGTTTCGGATGTAGCTTGAGGATGAGGGCAATGCCCTCGACAAAGGGGTTGGCACTGCGTGGATGGAACTCACTGCTGGAGTGTAGCCTCTGTACTTGCGTATTGAGAGTTCGTCGCGGCCAAAAGGGTTGCCGCCGCTGCGGTTACTTTTCCACAATCAAACGATCACCCAGCCAGCGCTGCGCCCAACAGCTCCCGCAGCGACGCGATGTACCGCTCCAGCGCCGCACGCCCCGCATCTGTCATGCGATAGAGCGTCACCGGTTTGCGGGCGACAAACTTCTTCTCCACCCCCACATAACCCGCCTCCTCCAGCTTCAGCAGGTGCGCTCCCAGGTTCCCGTCCGTCGAGCCGGTCTTCTCCCGCAGCCAGGTGAATTCCGCCTCGTCTACCCCGGAGAGCAGCGACAGCAATGCCAGACGCATCTTCCCGTGCACCACGGGGTCCAGGTCCGGAAGCTGGTTTGGCAATTTAGCCATGTTGCACCCGCACGCCTCCCCGCGCCCGCGCCTTGTCCCGGCTCTCCCGGATCATCAGGTAAATCCCAAACGCGATGTTGCACACGAAGGTAGCGCCGAGAAAGATGATCGCTACGGTATTGCCCGTGCTGGCAAAAGCGCTCGCAATCGCCGCCACCCACCACAGAGCGCCGACCACGATCTGGATCTGCCAGCGCAGAAAAATGCCCGAGGCGACATGCGCGATGCCCAGCATCGTCTCAATTGCCGCCAGGAATGACTGCGCCTGGTAGTGACCGCTGAACGCCACCGGAAAGGCAAAGACAAAGATGCCACAGCCCATCGCCGTCCAGATCGCGTGCATGCCGCGGCTCATCTCGGTCCGAGGCTTGTTTCGCGTGCGGCTCCGCGCAATCCCAATTGTCAGCAGGACAGCAAAGATCATCGTGATTGGCCACGCCAGCAGCGGTCCACCCGCCTGAGGCAGTAAGCTCGACCACGCCACCGCGACAAAATACGCAATACCCCACAGCAGGAAATTCCATCCCCAGTACTCGGTGGACTTGCGCCCCGCCTGCATCATCGATTCGATCAACGCAATCCGTTCGCCAATCTCGCGCTCGTTCAGTGGACTGGTGCTTCCCATATTTCCCTCCGCCTCCATCTCAAGCTCCTTCTCTCGTAACTGACTCAGCTACTTGTTTCATCCCGTCCCACACCGCCCGCCGTTCAGCCAGCTTCGACGATGGCCTTCCATGCGCTCTCCTCTCAGCCCTTGCTCACCAGTTGAGTGTGACGCCCGGTCCCAGAACCCACACGTACGCCAGCAAAAGCAGCGCAGCCGCTGCCCACAGCAAGGGCATGCGTGGAATCGCCACAGCTGCGGTTGCTTTATTTTTCTCCCTGCGGACCGCTCGCCCTGCGACGCTCGGGATCCACAGCAGCCCGGAAGCCCCGCCAAACGAAGACGCGGCGGCTGAGATCAGCACCACCTTCCAGCCCATCGGGTTTCGTACCCCGGCCACGCACGCGGTCAGACCGCCGGCGAAATAGAGGATCCAGGTCATGCGCCGCATACGCGTTTCGCCCAAGCCAACGATGCCCGACAGCTCGCACGCCAGCAGCCGCGCCGAGGCGCCGTAGCTCAGCAATCCGAACAGCGCGAAGCCAACCCGCCACGCCCATGTCGGGGAAAGCCCCTTCATCCACTCCGCCCAGTCGCCAATCCCGCCAACGCCGGAGAAGAGAAAATAGCCCGTCCCCAGCAGCAGGTTGAACGCAGTGAACGCCCACACGGACAACCGCAGCGGCACGCTCGTTCTACGCATGCCGCGCAGCAGAGCCAGTCCCAGAGCACCCACCGCAAGGTTCACCAGAGTGCCCGCAGCCAGAATCCAGCGGGTGTCGAAGCCCGCTTCCATGTAAGTCGAGGTCACCGTGATCCGATGTGCGCCAGAGAGCCACGCAACGCCGCCATGTCCCAGTCCTTCGTGCAGCACATTCGAGATCATGTAGGCCAGCGCACCGAACGCAGCTAGGGTCCAGAAATTATCTTTGCCGTCTGGCAAGGATGCTTCGGCTGCCTGTGCTGTCGTTGAATGCGTCACGCTGGCGTCCATCTCTCGCCTCCTATCGCTGCAGCCCGGCCGATGCAGTCAGCCTCGCTGAAGGAGCCAGACGGAAGGCCGTATAGAGCGCAGCCGCCGAGCTCGCCCACAGAATGAGCCCGGCGCTCAGGCATTCCACCACATCGCGCACTGAGCCCGGCAACAGCACGGCAACCGCGGCGCACAGCATCAGGGCGGTCCCGGTAATGACGTGCTGGCGCGCGCCAAAGATCCGGGCCAGCGGCAGGAAATGCGCTCCCACAATCAGCACGATCGCCGAAACAATCCATCCATCCAATTGCAGGTTGCGCAGCAGGTTGATGGTGCCAAAGATAGCCAGCCACTCGACCACGTTCACAACTGCAAAGGCACGCATCATTTGCTTCTTCTCGGGACTCTCCGCACCAGAGAACTTCGGCAGCCTCCGGCGCACCGTCGATGCTAGAGAGGCGATCAGTACGAAGGCGGGAACCACGACCACCAGTGCGATCGAGACCGGCAGCCCCGCGGCGGTCATTCCCAGCGCCAGCCACACCGCACCGAAACCGCCCGTGATCGTCGCTTCAATGCTGGCTCCCTTAGCCCGCTCGCAGCGAAATACTTCAGCTTGACTCATCATCGTCCCTCCGAAGAGCACTCTGCAATTCAGAGTATGTCTGCGCAGACCACTCTGCGCTACAGAGTGAAACTTGTCAAGCGTGTTTTCAGACAATCGGCGACGCGTCGGTTAACTCACCGCAGAACGAATGTCCAAATTGCTTCCAGATCGTGCTCCAAAGTGCTCCCAAAGGCCCTTTTCGGACACAATTTCGACGTTGTCAGACCGCTGCCAGAGCCTCCCCAATCCACTCCTCAAAGGCTTCCATGCTCTCGTCCCGGCCCAGAAAATCACGCACCATCGCCCGTCCGGGAGCGGATCCGCCGCGATCCAGCACCGCCTCCCGATAGCGCAAAATCGCCGGGTCCTCCAGCAGCGCCGCACGATTGAACTGATTAAAGAAATCAATCGCGATCACCTTGTCATAGAGATAGGTGTAGTAGTTCGAGGAATATCCGCAGAGGTGCGTAAAGCTCGCGTACATGCGGTTTCCATCGATCCAGAGATAGGGCAGGAAGCGCTTGTACTCGTCACGCAGCAGCACATCGAGATCCAATTCCGCACCCGCCGCGTCAGGATCGCGATCGTGCACATCGAGCGCGTAGTTCGTATAGAAGAGCTGCGTCCGCACCCAGTCTGCACGGCCAAAAGCACCCGCCTGGTTCATGGTCGCCACCAGCTCCGCGGGAATCGGCTCGCCTGTCTCATAGTGGCGCGCAAAGGTCTGCAGCAGCTTCGCATCTCGGAAGAATTCCTCCAGCATCTGCGAAGGCACCTCGACGAAATCGCCTTCCGTCGCAATGCCGCTAATGCCTGCCCAGTGCTGCTGACCACCCAGAATGGCGTGCATCAGGTGACCGAACTCGTGGAAGTAGGTAACGACATCGGAATGCTGCATCAGACCAGGATCCTCATCCGTCTCATCCCCGCCCGGAAAATTACAGATCAAGGCCGCTTCCGGAACCTGCCTGCCCGCGATGCCCGGCACCAGCGGCGCCGCGCTGAACCACTTGTCCTTGCCTTCCCGCGGATGCATGTCGAGATAGAAGCGCCCTACCCGGCGCTGCGCTTTCCCTGTCGCATCGAAGACATCCCATGCGGAGACCGATGGATGCCACACTTCGGCGTCAATCGCCGGGCGGAACTCCACGTTGAAGAGACGCGAAGCAGTCGCCAGGACCCCAGCCTCCACCTGGCGATAAGGGAAATACGGCCGCACCGCCTGCGAGTCAAAGGCAAACTCCCGCCGGCGATACTGCTCCACCCAGTAGCCGCGGCTCGCGGCATCAATCGCTCGCAGCTCCGGCCGCTGGCTCTGCGCAAACTCGAGGACGATTCCGTACTCGCGCTGCGCTCCGGTGCGCGTTGCTTCCTCCAGGCGATCGAGGAACTGCTTCATATTGGCCGCTGAACCGATCATCTGATCGGCCGTGGCAAAATCCGCCCACGTGGCGAAGCCGAGCAGGTTGGCAATCGCATGCCGGGTGCGGAACAGGTCGAGCAGCAGCTCCCTGTTCGCCGGAAACGCGCGCGTGTTGTACGCCAGAAACATACGGCGGCGCAGCGCGTCGCTGGCGGCGAAGGTCATCACCGGCAGGTAATCCGGGTAGTCCGTGGTCAGCACCACCTTCCCGCTTTCGTCCGGAGCATGGTTCTTACGGAAGTCCTCGGGCAGCCCCTCAAGCTCGTCCAAGTCGGTGATCTCGACCTTGAGCGTGCCTTCCTGCACATTGCGACCGATGGTCAGGCTGAGCAGGGTGGCCTTGTCTTGCAGCTCGCGCCGCTTTGCTCGCGTCGCCTCATCCTTGTCTACGCCGGCCAACCGGTACTGCAGCAGCGTCCGCTCCACATAGTGGCGCGTCGCCGGATCCGCGCTCGCGGCGCCCACGGATGCCAGGGCTCGATAGACCTCCTGGTTCAGCGAAAGCGCCGTCGCGGCCTCCGCGACCCGCTGCGCCAGTTG
>DASUWP010000097.1:0-4339 GCA_036378335.1 Acidobacteriaceae bacterium
AACTGCCCCGGCCCATACTTCGGATACATGAAACGCTCAATCAGCGAGGTCTCCGTGCCCTTCTGCGCCAGCTCGCTCGACTGCTTCTTCTCCCTGCTGAACGACTTCTTCAAAAAGTGCTTCACCGCCGACGTCAGCGACAGCCCTTTAATACGCTGTGCGCCCCACTCCGCCGAGATCTCGTTGCACGGCGTGCCCCACACCTTCTCCGTGTAGCTCTTGAAGAATGTCAGGTAGAGCTGGCGGCCGAAACGATTGATCAGAAAATCTTCGAGACTCTTCTCTGGCTTGATCTGACGCATCCGCGAGGCCATATAGCTCATGCCCACGCGCGTCATTCGCACCAGCCCCAGATTCTGAATCGTGTTCTGCGTCAGCGTGATCGGATAGTCGAAGAACTTCCGCAGATAATAGATACGGCTCCGCCGCGGCCGGATCAGCATCACCAGGTCCGGGTCCTTCGGGGCCTCTACCGCGACGGTCTCGGTTTTGTGCTCAGCGTCTGCTGCCGAGTCGCCATGCGGCTCAATGTCCTCTTCATCCGCATCACCCAGCAACGGCCCCATCCCGCGCAGCGGCGGCTCCTGCTCCACGTTCGCCGGAATCTCCACTGTCCGCTGCTTTCCCTGGTACGAGATCTCCACCGGTCCTGCGCCATCGCTGCCAGCAACATCTTCCGTCGGCGGCAGCAGCTCCATCCACCACTGCATCACGCGATCCGACTTGGAAAAGAACCGGTGCCCGCCAATATCCATCCGGTTGCCCTTGTAACGGATCGTGCGCGAAATCCCGCCAATCTCCTGGCTTGCTTCCAGAATCACCGGCACGATGTCAGTGCGCCGCAGCAGTTCCAGCCCTGCGGTCAGCCCAGCCGGGCCCGCGCCAATGATGATTGCCTTCTTTGCCATTCCTGTCCTTTGTCTCGCGCCGCGACCATGGGGAGCGCAAGCTCAGAAAGTTACTGCGATACCGCTCCAAATCGGCTGCCTCCCACGGCTCGCAAACCGGCTGACCTACAGGCTAACCCAAACAACACCTGCAGTTTCTGTTCCGCTGTTGCCACTCTTTGGCCCCGGTTCTTGCCAGTAAGATGCCAGCTCGGCTCCCCGGGGCGGTTACGGCCGGTCAAATGCTCACCTCTCGCTACCAGCCATCTATTGACGATTCTTATCCGACAGCGCAAGAATACTGGCGAAGCGAGGTGGCGTTATGCGCCCGTTCTCCCGGTCTCCCCTCTCCCCAGTTGTTCACTCCCCCCTCATCCACTGCGCGGTTTTGTTTCTGGCCTCAACCTCCTTTGTCGTCCCCGGCATCGCGCAATCCAAGCCATCTTTCGGAGGCAGCGTAAAACAGGAGCCGCTCTCGATCGAACGCGCGCGCCTGCACGATTCCGACCAGTGGCGCGACATCGAGAAGCACCTGCCCAACCCCGCGACCGCAAGTCCCAAAGTACTCGAGCAGGAAGCCGACATCCTCCGCGCCCGCCGCTTTCCAGAAGACGCAATCGACTTCTATCGATACGCGCTCGCTCGCGGCGGCAACCCGGCCATGCTGACCAACAAGATGGGCCTCGCTCAGCTTGAGATGAAGAACTTCTCTTTGGCCGAGGGCTACTTTAACCGCGCCGTCAAGATCGACAAGAAGAACGGCGAGGCATGGAACAATCTCGGCGCGGCACAGTTCATCGGCGGCAACGCCTCGCGCGCCATCTCCTCCTACAAAAAAGCGATTAAGCTGGATCGCCACACCGCCGTCTATCACGCCAACCTGGCCACCGCCTACTTCGAGACCAAGAATTTCAACGGCGCGCGCAAGGAGCTCGCCAGCGCCATGAAGCTTGATCCCGACATCTTCAGTCGCAGGGAAGGCACCGGCGGCCTGGAAGCGCACGTCCTGTCCTCGGAAGACCGCGCCCGCTTCTCCTATGAGATGGCAAAGCTCTATGCCGAGAACGGTCTCGAAGAGCAGATGCTGCACTCGCTCGCCATGGCCGGCGAGGCCGGCATGGATCTGCAGAAAGAGATGCGCAAAGACGCCGTGCTCAGCAAGTACCTGACGGACAAGCGAGTGGTCATCCTGATCCAGAACGCGGAAGCAATCCGCACCGGCCATCCGGCGTCACTCGCTACGGCCTCGGAATCCACGCCTGCCAAACCACTCTAGCTGCTTCGGCGCAGACGAGTCGTCCCTTGGGTGTCATTCCCGACCGTGCCTGCGCGCAGGGGAATCTGCTTTTGCTTTGCCTTAGGAAAAGCCGCACGCCAATGGCAAGGCAATCCATGCACTCTGAATCGATCGTGTGTACAGTCGAGCAAGCATGCCGTTCTCGGACCACCGAAAGAATGCGTCCCGCGCCGCGCTTCTCGCGGTTCTCCTGGTTACTAGCTTCACCGCCGCCGGCGCTCCTGTAAAGCTCGTCGAACAGAGTCCCGCTTCCGTCGTGAAGCTACCAGGCGGAGATTACCTGCTCGACTTCGGACGCGTCGCCTTCGGCAACCTTCTGCTCGAAGCCGCTCCCGGCAGCAATGCGGAGATCACCGTCCGCTTCGGCGAATCCATGCGCGATGGGCGCGTCGACCGCAACCCGCCGGGCTCAGTCCGCTACTCCGAAGTGCGCACTCGCCTCGACGGCGCGCATCAGATCGTCGCTCCTCCGGCCGATGCACGTAACACCACGCCGCCTGCCGTCCTTACGCCGCGCGAGTTCGGTGTGCTCACACCCTTCCGCTGGGTGGAGATCCACGGATGGCCCGGCGAGCTCCGCTCCAATCAGGTGCGCCGACGCGCCGCATTCGACAGCGCATGGGACGAGCACGCCGCATCCTTCCACTCCTCCGATGCCATGCTCGACCGCATCTGGAATCTCTGCCACTACTCCATCCAGGCGACCACCTTCGCCGGAGTCTTCGTCGACGGCGACCGCGAGCGGCTCGCCTACGAGGCCGATGCCTACACTACCGGGCTGGGCTATTTCTACGGCGATCCCAATCCGCAGATGGAGCGCGACACCTTCGAGCGGCTGATGCGGTATCCCACCTGGCCCACCGAGTGGGCGCCGCACATGGTCTTCATGGCCTATGCCGATTGGATGGAGACCGGCGATAAGCAGTGGCTCGCGCAACACTACGAATGGCTGAAGACCAAAACCCTCGTCGAGCGCGCGGGGCGCGACGGTCTCATTCGCAGCTCGCCGATGCAGATACACCGCGGCGATATCGTCGACTGGCCCGCCGGCGAGCGCGACGGATACGTTTTTACTCCGGTCAACACCGTCGTCAACGCATTCCACCTGCGCGCCATCGAGTATATGCGCCGGCTCGCGCTCGCACTCGGCAAACAGAACGACGCAGACGAGTTCGCCCGACGCGAGCGCTCAACCCTCGCTGCCTTCCAACAGCAGTTGTTCGATCCCCAATCCGGTCTCTATCGCGATGGTGTCGGAACCGACCACACCTCACTGCACGCGAACCTCTTCCCGCTGGCCTTCGGTCTCGTCCCTGAGGACAGGCGCGCGCACATCGCCGGCTGGCTCGCCAAACAAGGCATGCGCGGCTCCGTCTACGCAGCCCAGTACCTCTTAGAGGCACTCTTTGAAAACGGCCAATCCACAGCGGCGACAGAAGAAATGACCGCGCCTGGCGATCGCAGTTGGAGGCACATGGTCGACAGCGGCGCCACCATCACGTGGGAGGCATGGGATCAGCGCTACAAACGCAACCAGGATTGGAACCACGCCTGGGGGGCCGCCCCAGCAAACCTGCTGCCGCGATTCGTCCTCGGCGTGCAGTCCCGTACGCCCGGATGGGCCAGAGCTGAAATCGCCCCCACATCCCGGAGATCTCGCGTTTGCCGACGGAACGGTGCCAACTCCGCGCGGCGCCATTCAGGTGGCCTGGCGGCGAACGCCGCAGTTCAACCTCACGGCCACCCTACCCCAAGGCATGCAAGCCGAAATCCGTCTGCCTGCAACTGACACCTCACGCGGCATATGGAAAGACGGACGTCCCGCGCCTGCACACCGCGAAGGCCCATGGTGGGTCCTCAATGAAAATGTAACCGGAAAAGTCTCTCTCGAGGTTCGCTAAACCACCAATCCGCGACCGGCAAAGCTTCTTGGTTGTAATTCCCGAAGGGAATCCGCTTTTGCTATTAGTCCCGGTGATTGTCCGGATAGGCCGGGACTTCAGTCCGGCAGCACACCGAAAAAGCATTTAGCCCCCCGCGACTTCGTTATCCCGCCGCAGGAATATGTAATAGTATTTGTTACTTTTCAGAGATCTGAGGGAAAACTTAGCTCGCCTTCGCTAAATGCTCCACTCTTCGCACGCGCATCGGCGGC
>DASUWP010000098.1:0-4044 GCA_036378335.1 Acidobacteriaceae bacterium
ATGAATGCCGTCATGGTTGGCGCGAGAGGACGGTGGGAGGAAACGAAGGACATTCGCGAAGCTGCAACACGCAGGACATAGCGGCAAACGCGGCCCTGGGTCAGTTTAAGAGGCCTTGCGCGGTCCTTCGATGATGCTTGCGAGGCGATCCGCCAGCTGTCTGCGTTCGTATTCCTCCCGTGTCTCCACCGCAATATACGGTTCCGGACACCGATGTATCACACTCGCTGCGCGGTTCAGTGCCTTCTGTGAGTGTCTCTTGGGGCTGAACCATCCGCTCTCGCCGCAACTGCATTCCCACCGGTGCGTTTCCATCCCAGCCCACTTCCTTTGTCTTCGCGCAGGCCCGCATGCAATCCTAATCCGCCGCCGGTGCTGACGCCAGCTCCAGCCCTCAGCTTGCCCTCGGTTGCCGCTTCCCTTTAGTGTGGAGCCCGTGTGCGCGGTTTTTCGATTTGCCGCGCGGAGGACATCCGGACGCATGGCCGAAACGGCAGAGAATCAGCACTTCGACTCCATCCTGAACGAGACGCGGGTCTTTCCGCCGCCCCCGGATTTTGCGGCGAAGGCGCATGTGCGCGGAATAGCAGCCTATCAGGAGCTTTATCGCCGCTCGATCGAGGAGCCGGAGGCATTCTGGGGTGAAGTTGCCGGCGAGCTGGACTGGTTCGCTCGGTGGAGCAAGGTGCTGGACTGGCAGCCGCCACGGGCGCAGTGGTTCGTCGGCGGCAAGCTGAACCTCTGCCACAACTGCGTAGACCGGCATGCGCTGGGTGCACGCGCGGAGAAGACGGCGATCCTGTGGGAGGGCGAGCCGGGCGAGGTGCGCAAGCTCACATTCCGCGAGTTGCACGCAGAAGTGCAGCGGTTTGCGAATGTGCTGAAAGGCCTTGGCGTGAAGAAGGGCGATCGCGTCGCGATTTACATGGGCATGACGCCGGAGCTTGGCATCGCGCTGCTTGCGTGCGCGCGGATCGGCGCGGTGCATTCGGTGATCTTCGGCGGCTTTGCGGCGCATGCGCTGGTCGACCGCATCAATGATGCGGAGTGTGTCGCGGTCATCACGCAGGACGGGTCATTCCGGCGTGGCGCCGAGGTCAAGCTGAAGAAGGTCGTCGATGAAGCGCTCGCGCAATGCCCGAGCGTGAAGAAAGTTGTCGTCTATCGCCGGACCGGCAGCGAAGTGGAGATGAAGGCCGGGCGGGATTTCTGGTGGCATGAGTTGATGGAGAAGGCCGCGCCGGAATGCCCGGCCGAGCCGCTCGATGCGGAGCATCCTCTTTATATCCTCTATACCTCCGGGACGACGGGAAAGCCCAAGGGGCTGGTGCACACCACCGGCGGTTACAGCGTCGGAACGTATTACACCAGCAAGGTAGTCTTCGATCTCAAGGAAGACGATGTGTACTGGTGCTCAGCGGATATTGGCTGGGTGACGGGGCACTCCTATGTGATCTACGGCATCCTGCAGAACGGCGTTACGACGTTAATGTATGAAGGCGCTCCGACGACTCCCGCGCCCGACCGTTTCTGGAAGATCATTGACGATCACAAGGTTACTGTGTTCTACACTGCGCCGACAGCGATCCGTGCATTTATCGGGCTTGGCCACGAGCATGTGGAGAAGCACTCGCTTGCATCGCTGCGCCTGCTGGGCTCGGTGGGAGAACCCATCAACCCCGAAGCATGGATGTGGTACCACGAGAAGGTCGGGCGCGGACGCTGCCCCATTGTCGATACGTGGTGGCAGACGGAGACAGGCGGCATCATGATCGCACCGCTGCCCGGGGCTGTGCCCACCAAGCCCGGATCGGCGACGCTGCCGATGCCGGGAATTGTGCCTGAGGTTGTGACGAGAGACGGGAAGCCGGTGCCCAAGGGACAAGGCGGCCTGCTGGTGATCCGGCGGCCCTGGCCCTCGATGGCGCGGACGATCTACGGCGATCCGGAGCGCTTCGAGAAGACCTACTGGTCGGAGTTTCCCGGCACGTATCTGACCGGTGACGGGGCGCGGCAAGACGCGGACGGCTACTACTGGCTTCTGGGCCGGGTGGACGACGTGATCAATGTGAGCGGTCATCGCCTGGGCACGATGGAGGTAGAGAGCGCGCTGGTGGCGCATCCCAAGGTCGCTGAGGCCGCTGTGGTCGGGCGCCCGCATGAGATGAAAGGACAGGCGATCTCCGCCTTTGTCACGCTCGAAGGCGGCCACAAGCCATCGAAAGAATTGAAGGACGAGTTGCGCGCATGGGTTGCAAAAGAGATTGGCGCACTGGCACGGCCGGATGATATTCGCTTCACGGATGCGTTGCCCAAGACGCGCAGCGGCAAGATCATGCGCCGTCTGCTGCGCGAACTCGCAGCGGGTACTGGAGAAATCCAGGGGGACACGACGACGCTGGAAGACCTGCAGGTCATCGCCCGCTTGCGGGAAAAAGATGGCGAGTGAGAGCAGTCATACGTGAGCCGAATGGATCGTAGAGAGATATTGAAGTGGGCCGGGAGTGGTGTGGCTCTTGCGGGCGCGCCTGTTCTTGCGGCTGGCAGAACATATCCGGCTTTGCCGGTGTCTGGCTTCGATGTCCGCCGCTTTGGCGCGAGCGGCGATGGCAAGACGCTTGATACAAAGGCAATTCAGAGCGCGATTGATGCCGCGGAGCTGGCCGGTGGTGGGACGGTGCTGTTTCCCGCTGGCACATATGCGAGCTATTCGATTCATCTGAAGAGCAACGTCGCGCTCTATCTCGATCAGGGCGCAACTCTGTTGGCTGCATCCGTTCCGCTGGAAGGGACTACCAGCGGCGGTTACGATGCAGCGGAGCCGCAGGGCGCGTGGGAGCCGTACCAGGATTATGGTCACAATCACTGGCACAATAGCCTGCTGTGGGGCGAGGACCTCCACGACGTGTCGATCCTCGGGCCGGGCCGGATCTGGGGCAAAGGGCTCAGCCGCGGCTGGGATAAGGATTCTGTGTATCAGCCGGGCTCGAGACAGCCGGGAGCGGGCAACAAGTCGATTGCGCTCAAGCTCTGCCGCAATGTGACGCTGCGCGATTTCCAGATTCTCGAGGGCGGCTGGTTCGGCATTCTTGCCACCGGCGTCGACAACCTGACCATCGACAATCTACGCATCGATACCAATCGCGATGGCATGGACATTGACTGCTGCCACAACGTACGGGTTTCGAACTGCACGGTGAACTCGCCCTACGACGACGGGATCTGCCCGAAGAGCTCTTTTGCACTGGGCTATGCGCGCTCGACTGAAAACGTCACCATCAGCAACTGCTTCGTGACTGGTAATTACGAGATCGGTTCGGTGCTGGAGGGCACATGGAAGCCGATGCCGGCGGCCTTCACCGGTCATGCTACGGGGCGCATCAAGTGCGGCACGGAGTCGAACGGCGGCTTCCGCAACATCACCATCTCGAACTGCGTCTTCGATAGCTGCCGCGGCTTCGCGCTGGAAACGGCGGATGGCGCGATTGTGGAAGACATTGTCTTTAGCAACATCGCGATGCGCAATATCACCCAGGCGCCCATGTTTCTTTTCCTGGGCTCGCGTATGCGGGGGCCGAAGGATGCTGCCATTGGAACGCTTCGCCGTGTGCTGCTTTCGAATATTGTGAGCTCGCACGCGGGGCAGTTGCCCAGCCTGATGATCGGCATCGTTGGGCATCCGATTGAAGACGTGAAGATCAGCGATCTGTACCTGCATCAGCAAGGCGGCGCGGTCGCGGCCATGGCGGCCATCCAGCCGCCGGTCAAAGAAAACGCCTATCCAGACCCAGGGATCTACGGCGATCTGCCGGCGACCGGCTTTTATCTGCGTCATGTGCGCAACCTGGAAGTGAGCAACGTCGAGGTCGCAACCGAAGCGCCAGACGCGCGTGCCGCATTCTGCCTGCAGGATGTGGAGGACGCGGACTTCTTCCGCGTGCGCGTGCCGAGCGGGTCTACCGCGTTCGATCTCCGCGGGGTGAAGAATTTCCGTAGCTTCGGCAGTCTCTCCGCGCCGGACACACGGCTGGAGACGGCAGAGAA
>DASUWP010000099.1:0-2395 GCA_036378335.1 Acidobacteriaceae bacterium
TTCGCCTTCTCCATTTCCTGATCGGTCTTGTACGTCACATCCGTTCGCTGGGCATACGAAATCGCGATTAGGTCTGCCTCTCCCTTTGCCGCATCGCGCATCTGCGCAAACGCGGGATACGCCCATCCGTCGAACCCCCCAAACTTGCCATCGAATCCGATGCCCTGGCGCGACAACGCATACAGGCGGTCAGGATGCGCAACGGGCAGCGGCCGCAACAGGAGGGCATCGATGAGCCGGAATGCCGAGGTGCACGCGCCGATTGCAAGCGCCAAGGACAGGACAGCCGCGAATGATGTCACCTTGTGAGTCTTCAGTTGCCGCCAGCCGAAGATGACATCAGCGCGTAGCGATTCCAGCCAATGGATGACGTGGATATCGTGACTTTGCTGCTGATGCCGCGCCGTTCTGCCCATCGCCCGTCGAGCTTCTTCGGGATCGCGTCCCCGCTCGACGGCTTCACTGATGTGCGATTCCAGCTCCTCCTCGATCTCGCGATTCAGCCGATCGCCTCGAAACACATTGGCAGTGCGCGACCAAAGGGACATCTCACACCGTCCTCAGCACACGATTTACAGCAGAAGTTACGGCTTGCCAGCGGGATTCTTCCGCCGCAAGCTGCTTTTTCCCGGCAGCCGTCAGCTCATATATCCGCGCCCGGCGGCCGGTATCTTTTGTGATCCATTCCGCGCGAATCCACCCTGCCTCTTCCATGCGATGCAAGGCCGGGTACAGCGAGCCCTCCTCCGCGCGCAACACCTCGCCAGAGTGCTCGCTGATGGCCGACATAATTCCGTAGCCGTGCAGCCGCGGCCTGCGCGACAAAATCTTTAACACCAGCAGATCAAGCGAACCTTGCAGGGCATCCGTCTTCGGCATACTAAGACAGCTATATATAGACGGCTTGGCATATGTCAACCGAATTCATGCGCCGATTCATTGGATCCATCCTCTTCTGATCGCGGAAAGACCGAGAAACCGAGCTTGATGACGGCGGGATCGATCTGTGGTATACACTGTATACATGCCCGCGAGCCCAACCGCGAAGAGGATCGCCACCGCCGCCCGTCAGCTTCTGGACAATGAGGGGGCCGATGCCGTGACCATGCGCCGTGTCGCCGATGCCGTCGGCATCACCGCGATGGCGCTCTACCGGCACTATGCGGATCGCGCTGCTCTCCTGAATACCCTTGCGAATGATGGCTTCGACGAACTGGCCATCCAACTCTCCACCGCGCGCCTTTCGGGAGACATAGAAGCGCGCCTCACGAAGATCCGCGATATCTATCTCGACCACGCGCTCCAGAACCCGCGGCTCTTCGAGCTCATGTTCCTCCGGCAGCGCGAGGGCGCGCGACAGTATCCGCGCGACTTCAAAGCCGGCCGTTCACCAACCGCGAATCTGATGGCAACGTTGATCCAGGAAGGCATGGACAGCGGCTATTTTCGCAAGGACGATGTGTGGGAGATCGTCTTCGAAATGGGCGCTCTCCTCCAGGGGCTCATCATGCTCTATCTCGGCGGCCGCATGGCCATGTCGCCGGCTCGCTTTCGCACCTTCTGCCGCAGATCGTTTTGGAGGTATATCCATGGCATTCGCAAGTAACGCCCGTCGCATCGCCATCGCTCTTCTCGTTATCGCTCTCTCGGCCGTGCTGGTCTGGTTCGGCAATGGCCTGGACCCGTGGTGGCCGCTGCTCTGGTTCGCACCGCTGCCGGTATTGATTTTTGCGCTGCACAGCGGCTGGCGCAGCGCGGCTGTAGTCGCAGCGCTGGCATGGCTTCTCGGCTGCTTCAACATGTGGCACTATCTCCGCCTGGTGGGCGTACCGGTACTCGCATGGCTCAGCATCTTCGGCAGCGTGGCGGTCATCTTCGCCGCTGCCGTGCTGGCTTTTCGTGCACTGGTGCATCGCGGCGCCCCGTGGAGCGCGCTTCTCGCGCTGCCCGCAATCTGGGTTTCCCTGGAATACGTCCGCAATCTCACTACCCCGCACGGTACCGCAGGAAGCCTGGCCTATTCGCAACTACACTTCCTCCCTTTCCTGCAACTCGCTTCCATTACCGGACCATGGGGGCTCAGTTTCCTGTTATTGCTGTTTCCCGCCGCAATGGCCATCGGGATCTATCTGCGCCGTTCGCAGCCCAGGCAGGCGCTCAGCATTGTGGCCGTGTCCCTCGGTGTCATTGTCCTAACGCTGGTCTTCGGCACCATCCGTCTCGTCGTCCCGCAATCCCAAAAGGTAAAGGTAGGGCTCATCGCCTCCGATACGCCGGCGAACGTGATCGTCGCTGCGCCGGGCGCAAGGAGCAGGCGTTTGTTCGCCGAATACGCGCGCGAAGCAGAGCGCCTCGCCGCCCATGGTGCGCAGTTCATCGTGATACCGGAAAAACT
>DASUWP010000100.1:0-2604 GCA_036378335.1 Acidobacteriaceae bacterium
CGCGGTGCATACTGCCGAGAGGAGCTCAGATCATTCCTGCGCGCTCTCGCTGACTCGCCGACCTGGTGACTCGCCGACTCGTTAAGAACCGCTTCTCCACCAGCCACCAGCTCACATATCCCGCAATCAACGAGATCGGCAGCGACACCACAAACAACAGATACGGCGACATCGTCCGTCCCGCCGCACCGTGCGTGTACTGCCGCACAACCAACTGCTGAATAGGGAACGACAGCAGATACATTCCATACGACGGATCGCCCCACGCGGTCGCCCGCCACAGCCGTACCTTCGGCGTGTACGCACAGTAGAACAGCAGATATGCGCCAGCGATGGCTATCATCGGCGGCCACGCGTAGGGAATCTGCGCTGCAATCGCCAGCACCACCATCGCCGCGAGCGCGATCCATCCGTTGACCGGCACGCAATCCCCCGCCGCAGCGAGCAGCAACCCACTCAAAAACATCGGCAGCAGCCGCGCCCACATCCCCGGATAGCCGATCGTCGCCAGCGCCCAGTGCGGTGCAGGGAACCAGTGCGCCGCCAGCGCCCACACACCAAATGCAATCGCCAGTACCAGCAGGGTTAGGAGAATGCGCGGCCGGCGCAACACGCCCATCACTGACAGCACAGCCGCCAGGATGTAGCACCAGAAGCCGTAGGGAATCGACCACAGCGACTGGTTCACATCCCCCGGAAAGGGATTCGTTGGGAACGCATGCGCATAGGTCGGCCAGCCCAGCCGCAGCGTGCGGTAAAGAAAGTCTCCCGCCATTCCGAGATGCGCCGGCGGCGTAATTGCGCCACCCGCCAGCGGCAGCACGATCAAAAAGCTGAACACCGCCGCCAGAATGAACCCCGGATACACGCGCCGGATGCGATGCCAGAAGTATCTCGGCAATGCCGCATCGCGCATCAGGCTCTGCGCCACCAGATAGCCGCTCATGACGAAAAACAAATCCACCGCGACATGGCCCGTGATCGCCTGGCGATGATTGAACCGCTTCATCGGGTCGGCATCGGTCACGCCATTGCCCAGCAGAAAGCTGTCGCCGAACACCACGGCCGTCGCCAGCAGCATGCGCAAGGCACCGAAGTTGTTACGAAATCCGCTGAACTCCCTGCTTGTCTCGTCCGTCATGCGCCAGGCCAATGCCTTCGCTGTTATATCAGCCAGCCTCAGTTCGCAGGGGAGATCGGCAGGGCTTAAGTCCTGTCTGCAGCATCGGAGAGCGTTGCGATGAATTCGCGCATGGGTTTGCGCAGCGGTGTCAGCAGGATGTGCTGCTGGTGCGGAGCTTCGCTCAAAAGACCGAGTCCCACTGCGAGTTTGGTCGCCTGGCAGGCGGTGCACTCCAATCGCTCGCGCAAAGTCGCAATCGCGGCAAAGATGTCGTCAGGTGTCGAGGCGAAGAAGGAGAGCGATTGCAGACCCTCTCCGCCCGGGTTGGGATCCAGTGCGTCTACCGTGATCCGGTAGTGATGCGCAGCCACAATTACACCTTTTCGATGTTGCGGGCGGCGGTGTCAATGATCTCGACGATGCGGCTGCGTTGCTCCGGCGTAAGGTTGCCGGCGCGTAGCCCCAGGGCCATGCGGAAGTTCTGAATGGCACGCAAGATCTGCGGATCGCGATCTGTGGGGCGTGCGGCGCTGCCGACCGCGGCCATGCGCTCCAGAATCTCATTGAGTGCGCTGCGGTTCTCCTCCAGCTCTTTCTTGCCCTCTTCGGTAATGCTGTAGAGCTTGCGCGTGCCCTCGCTCGTGACCGTAGCCAGGCCGGTCTCTTCGAGCAGCGTGAGCATGGGGTAGATGACGCCCGGACTGGGCGAGTAGGCGCCGCCAAACTTCTCTTCGATCGCCTTGATCAGTTCGTAGCCGTGACTGGGCTTCTCGGCAATGAGGTCGAGGATAAGAAAACGAAGATCGGCCGAGGCAAAGATCCGTCCCGGGCCGCGTCCACGCCAGAAGGGTCGCTCCCCCTCGAAGGAGGCTGCAAAGGGGCCGCGTCCCCGGAAATGTCGTTCCTCACGGCCGCGGTCGCATCCGTGGGATTCTCTGAAGTGCTCTTTGAGGTGTTCAAATGGATATCTCATGGATGTAGTATCAAGATATATCTTAAACATGTCAAGAACGATTTAGATCTAATTTTCTAAGCGCCGAAATCCAATCACCAAAATCAGTGACTTTGATCCTGACTTGTGTGTGACGAGGCGCCGCCTCGTGCGCCACGATTTGTGTTAGCTTCGTGAGTTTGAAGGACCGAGATTCACCAGAGGATTCGCCGTCGGCGCTCACGCCGCTGGACGGGCCCCACGACGCAGGTTGCAGCCTGCGCTTCCGCATTACTTCACCTTCAAGGAGCGCCATGCAGCCATTCCGGTTTGCCGCCATCATCCTGATGGGAACAGGTATCGCCTGCGCCCAAAGCAGCTTCACTCCCCATTCGTTGAGCGCGCTCGATGCACTCGAAGACACCACCAGTGCCGTTCCGCCGGAGCCCAAGGCGCAGAAGATGCTCGACCTGAGCTCCATGGACACGACCGCCGACCCATGCACGGATTTCTACCAGTACGCCTGCGGCAACTGGGCGAAGAACAATCC
>DASUWP010000101.1:0-8410 GCA_036378335.1 Acidobacteriaceae bacterium
GTCCTTCCCATCCGTTGACCGCAGGTGTTGTGCGAAGGCCTTTACCGGTTCATCCACGAATTCGACGCCATTGGGAGCCGGGTTTGGCGGCGGCGTGTGGGTGAAGACATAATTTTTTACGTTGGTGTCGAAGCCCGATCCGGGGATGCCCTCCGCTTGAAAACGGAGCGCCATATCGCAAGTCTTTCTGCCCCATAAGATGGTGTCGATCGATTTATAGAACGCGCCCATGCCGTAGTTGCCCTTGGGGACCGGGCGGTCGAGCCAGTCGACTGAGCCGTCTGCGCGACCGATGAAGCCGTCGGCACTGGTGGCGACGGAGACGATGATCTTGCGGTCGTGAGTCATGGCGGAAGACATAGTAGCCAGTTTCTGCGTTGATTTCCAAGGTCCATCGCTTCGATTGCGCTGATCGCCCGCCCGAGGTGCGAGGGTGGCGAAACACAGGTTTCCATCTCTAGCTCCCGACAACGGACTGCTAGGCTGTTCCCAGCATGTCTGCCTCGCCGCCCGCCGCTGACGGAATTGCTTCGCCCAGCCGCATCGCTTCAGCGTGGCTATGGCTGTTTGGCGGAGTATTGATCGCGTGCGCGGTGGTGTTCGTCATGATGACGCGGCACTGGCCGGTGGTGGGCGATGCGGCGCTGATCCGCTACTCCGTCTTCCTGATTCAGCATGGCTGGGCGCCATACCGGGACTTTACCGACATCAATATGCCCGGCGCCTACCTGGTTACTGCTTTCGGAATGCACCTGGTTGCATCGCCCGATGCGAGCTGGCGTCTATTCGACTTCGGGCTCATTGCGTTGGCGGGCGTGAGCTATTTCCTGATCGCACGGCCCTACTCACGATTTGCTGCGCTATTCGCAACGGTGATGCTGCTGCTGGTGCATGGGCAGGATGGCGTGCAGCAGGCGGGACAACGCGACCTGGTGATAGCCGTGCTGCTGGTCCTGGCGCTGGCATTTCTGCTTGAGGCTGTACGGCGAAACCGCTGGGCATACCTGATTCCATTCGGCCTTGCTGTCGGGTTGAGCGCGACCATTAAACCAACCGCCGGACCATTGGGCGTGGTGCTGCTGGCGATGGCGGCGATCTATCGCGCGGGATGGCGGCGGAGCGGTCTCCAGCCGGGTAGAACGCGGGAGACACCGGCGAGCGAAGCGGGAAGTCCTGACGGACGGCTTGCGGAATTCCCGAAATTCCTCAGATGGGCGGCGATCGGGATCGCAGCGATGGCCGCACCAGTGGCTGGAATGCTGTTTTGGCTGGAGCGCAAGCACGCGCTGGGGGTATGGCTCACAACACAGCGCGTGCTGCTTCCCTCGTATGCGATGCAGGAGCGACGGCCCCTCGGCTTCACGCTCTCGCACAGCATCTCGCCGCTGTTGCCGCTCGTCGTGTTGTGGATGCTTTGCGTGGTACTGCGTGGTTCGTCGTGGCCGTGGTTCGAGCGGTTGCTCCTGGCGACGGGCGCCGTCCTGAACCTGCTGGCGCTGTTAGCGCAGGGCAAAGCGCTTCCCTACCAGCGATATCCGATGCTCGCATTTTTGCTGCCGTTGATAGCGCTTGACCTGACGACGGCGTGGCGCAGGCGCGGTGTGGTGCGTGCGCTAGCGTGGGCCGGGGTTTGCTGCGGCTGCCTCGTGCTGGCACCGCTCGCGCTGATCAAGGTTCACCGCTTCGTGGCGAAGCCGCAGGAGTTTGACGCGATGCTTGCGGCAGACTTGCGCAATATGCGTGCCGGAGATTTGAGCGGGCGTGTGCAGTGCCTGGACACCATCCAGGATTGTCTGCCGACGCTTTACACGCTGCGCCTGCTGCCGGCCACAGGCACGCTCGGCGACGTGAACCTGTTCGGCCCTTCAGGGCAGGCGGTGGTCGATGCGTCGCGGCGGCAGTTTCTTCAGGAGATCGAAGCGAAGCCGCCGCTGGTGTTCGTCGTGGTCAGCGGATTGTTTCTCGATGGCACAAGCGGCTATCGAAAGCTGGATGCGTGGCCGGCATTCGAGCAATGGCTGAATGCCAATTACACGCTGGAAGTGGAGCGTACGCCGCCGCACCCGGTGCGCTGGTGGTCGCGCCCGCAGCCGCCTGCCGGCTATCGAATCTATGTTTGGTCCCAGAGCAGGCCTCGAACTTCATGAGAAAGACTGGACCCGCGCACCGTTATTCCCACTCGATGGTTCCAGGAGGCTTCGACGTGATGTCGTAGACCACCCGGTTGATGCCGCGAATCTCATTCACGATCCGACTCGACATACGCTTCAGCACTTCATAAGGAAGCGGTACCCAGTCTGCCGTCATGCCGTCTTCCGAGTGCACCGCGCGAATCGCGCAGGTATACGCATACGTCCGCTGGTCGCCCATCACGCCTACGCTCTTCACCGGCAGCAGCACAGCGAACGATTGCCATATCTGGCGATACAGTCCCGCCGCTTTGATTTCGCTGACGACGATTTCGTCTGCCTCCTGCAGCAGCGCCACGCGTTCTGCAGTCACTTCGCCCAGGATGCGCACCGCCAGCCCCGGGCCAGGAAAGGGCTGCCGCTCCAATATTTCTTCCGGCATGCCCAGGTCGCGGCCGATGCGGCGGACTTCATCTTTGAACAGATCGCGCAGGGGCTCGATCAACTTCAGCTTCATGGTCTCCGGCAGGCCGCCCACGTTGTGATGGCTCTTGATGGTCTGCGATGGCCCTTTTACCGAGGAGCTTTCGATCACATCGGGATACAGAGTGCCCTGCACCAGGTAGTCCACTCCGCCGGTAGTCTCTGCGATGCGATGGGCTTCATCGTCGAAGACGGCGATGAATTCATTGCCGATGGCTTTGCGCTTCGTCTCCGGATCGGTCACGCCCGCAAGCTTCGCGAGAAAGCGCGTGCTCGCATCGACGGCGACCAGATTCAAGCCGAGCTTGTCGCGCATCGTCTGTTGCACCTTGAAGAACTCGTTGCGCCGCAGCACACCGTTGTTCACAAAGACGCACGTGAGCTGATTGCCGATGGCGCGCGCTACCAGCACTGCCGCTACCGACGAATCCACGCCGCCGGAGAGCGCACAGATAGCATGAGCATCCCCAACCTTCTCCTTGATCGCTGCGACGGTGCTCTGCACAAAATGTGCCGGCGTCCAGTCGGCTTTTGCATTGCAGATGCGAAAGAGAAAATTGCGCAGCAGCGCGGTTCCCTGCCGTGTGTGGTGCACCTCAGGGTGGAACTGCACTGCCCAGATGCGCCGTTCCGGGTTCGCAATGCCGGCAACGGCATTCGCTGTCTTCGCCGTCAGATGAAATCCCGGCGGCAGTTCCAGCGCCTCATCGCCGTGTGACATCCATACTGTCAGATCCGCAGGCAGGCTTTCGAATAGCGGGTTCTTCGCGTCGACGATGCTGACTTCGGCGTGGCCGTACTCGCGCTTTTCCGCCGAGCGCACCTTGCCGCCAAGATGGTGCGTGATGAATTGCAGCCCGTAGCAAATGCCCAGCACCGGGATATCCATCGCAAGCACCTTCGCGTCGGCGGGTGGCGCGTCCGCGTCGTACACCGAGCATGGGCCGCCAGAGAGCACGATACCGATGGGCTTGTAAGCTTGAATCTCTTCAATGGACGCGGTGCATGGCAGCACAGCGGAAAAGACGTTCTGTTCGCGGATGCGGCGCGCAATCAACTGCGTGTATTGCGAGCCAAAGTCCAGAATGACAATCGACTGGGTGTCCACAATACACATTATCAGTGTATCGACTGTCTGCGCTGCCAGAATTCCACGAAAGCAGCGAGCCGCGCCACCTGGAAGAAGTCCGAAGCGGCCAGATACCAGACGCCCACCGCGGCCCACCACAGGTAGAGAGCCGTCCCGTTCATCTGCGCCTCAAAGGGCAGCGGGATCGCGGAGAAGACCATCGCCAGTACGATGAGCGCGAGCTTCACGATCCCGAGCACCAGGTTCACCTCGACGAGTTGCATGGTCAGGGGTCCCAGTCGCACGCTCTCCACAAGCGCAGACGCCACGCCGCGATCGGCGGCAACGATCAGCACACTCGCGATCGACAATACCCAGCTCCACAGTGCCCACACGACGAAGCTGCCTAGCGAGAGGCAGATAAACCAGGCGGCGAGCGCCACCATGTTCGGCTCCGTCCCTGGAGACACCTGCGTCACGTCGCGTGCGGCGGCCCAGCGCACCAGGACGAACCACACGTACCAGCTCAGCGCCAATGCGCACACCCGCAGCAACTGCAGCACGCAAAGAGAGGCCGCACGGAATTGGCTATGCGGTGATTGGCTCTCCGGCATAAGGCCGCGTAGAAGAAATGCCCGGCCGACACCCGACGCGACAGCCCAGCCCACGATCAGCAGCGGCGCAACCCAACGCGCGAGCCCAAACGCAGCAGGCAGAATTGCGTAATAGGACGCGCGAACGATCTGCGCCGCCAGTACTGGCTGCTGCGGAGAAAAATCGTCTATGCCGGTGTGAGCAGCGAACAAGACCGCGAGCAGCCGTTGTGCACAGGCGAACAGAAGTAGTAGCGCGGGAATGCCGAAAATCCAGCGCCATGCCAGCTCGCACGCGATCAGCCCAGGACGCCGCCAGCAGCGCGCCTGGATCTCCACCAGCGACTGCGTGCCGCGTATGTATTTCGCATCTGTAACCGGGCGCGGGCGACTGGTTGGGCCTGTTTCCACTTACCGGATCACCTACCGAACCACAAAGTTGATCAGCTTGCCCGGCACCACGATCACTTTCACGACAGTCCTGCCGGCAAGCGCAGCCTGCACCTTTTCGTCCGCGCGGGCCGCGGCTTCGAGTGTTTCTCTCGACGCGTCTACCGGCACCGTGACCAGTGATCGAAGCTTTCCGTTGATCTGTACCGGAACTTCGACCTCGTCCTCGCGCGCCAGCGCTTCATCAAACTTCGGCCATGGATGACGCAGGATGCCGTCGGTGCGGCCAATCTGCTCCCACAGTTCAGCGGAAAGATGCGGAGCAAACGGCCCGAGCATCAACACCAGTGATTCCAGGATGCTGGCGACTGTCGCCGGCGGAATCTTCCCTTCGGCAATGGCTGCATCTGCCGCGGTAAGCTCGTTGACCAGTTCCATGATGGCGGCGATCGAGGTGTTGAAGTGCCAGCGACCGCCAAAGTCCTGCGTGATTTTGCGGATGGTCTGATGCAGCTTGCGCAGCAGTGCCGTTGCGGCGGACGATGATTCGTGACTCGCGGGAGATGCACCGCGCGCCAGCGCTGCATGCCTCATCACAAAGCGATACACGCGTGACAGGAAGCGGCTGATGCCGGCCACCCCGTCCTCCTGCCAGTCCAGATCGCGATCCGGCGGTGCGGCAAACAGCGCATACATGCGCGCTGCATCGGCCCCATAACGCGCAATCATCTCGTCGGGCGACACCACATTGCCCTTGGACTTTGACATCTTCGCGCCGTTCTTGATGACCATGCCCTGGGTGAACAAGCGAGCCGCGGGCTCGTCGTTCTTGATCAGCCCCAGGTCGCGCATCACCTTGGTCCAGAAGCGCGAGTAGATTAGGTGCAGGATGGCGTGCTCCACGCCGCCGATGTACTGGTCGATGGGGAACCAATATGCCACCGCTGCCGTGTCGAATGGAGCAGCCGCATCCTTCGCGCTGGTGTAGCGGTAGAAGTACCATGACGAGTCGACGAAGGTATCCATCGTGTCCGTCTCGCGGCGAGCCGGGCCGCCACACTTCGGACATGTGGCGTTCACAAACTCCGGCAGCTTCGCGAGCGGCGAGCCGCCCTCCTGCGTGATCTCGACATTCTCCGGCAGCAGCACCGGCAACTGATCGTCCGGCACCGGCACAATGCCATCCTTCGCGCAGTAGAGCATCGGTATCGGCGTGCCCCAGTAGCGCTGACGGCTCACGCCCCAGTCCTTCAGGCGGAACGTGATCGTCGCCTCACCAAAGCCATTTGTGTTCGCGAAGACGGTCATCTTCTGCTGCGCTTCCGCGCAGCTCAGGCCGGTCCACTCGCCCGAGTCGATGAGCACGCCGTCTTCTGTTGCAAATGGCAGCGCTGCGGGCGGTTCGCCGGGTGATTTCTCGCGAACCACCTGCTTGATCGCCAGTCCGTACTTGGTCGCAAAGTCATAATCGCGCTCATCGTGCGCCGGCACGGACATGATCGCGCCCGTTCCGTAGTCGAGCAGCACATAATTCGCAGCCCAGACGGGCACACGCTCCTGCGTGAATGGATTGATGGCGTAGTGTCCAGTGAACACTCCATGTTTTTCGATCCCGCCGACGTCATTTGCTTCCCTGGCCAGGTTCTGCTGGTCTACAAGTGACGAAACGTCCCGCGCCAACTCCGCGTCCTCTTTCGCCAGCGCGCAAATCAGCGGATGCTCCGGCGCGAGCTGCAGGCTGGTAGCGCCATAGATCGTATCAATGCGGGTGGTAAATACCTTGACCACATCTGCGCGGCCTTCGATCGCGAACCCCACCGTCGCGCCCTCACTGCGGCCAATCCAGTTGCGCTGCATGGTGCGCACGCGCTCCGGCCAGCCATCCAGCTTGTCGAGTCCATCCAGCAACTCCTGCGCATACTGCGTCGTGCGCAGGAACCACTGTTCCAGCTCGCGCTGTTCGACCAGCGTGTCTTCATGCCGCCAGCAGTAGCCATTGATCACTTGCTCGTTCGCAAGAACGGTCTGGCACTCCGGGCACCAGTTCACCTTGCTGTTCCTGCGATAGGCGAGACCGCGCTCGTACATGCGCAGGAAGAACCACTGGTTCCAGCGATAGTAGTCGGGCAGGCAGGTCGTCACCTCCGTGGCCCAGTCGTAGCTGAGGCCGAGGCGATCCATCTGCACGCGCATCGCAGCAATGTTCTTTTGCGTCCACTCGCGCGGCGGCGTGTTGTTCTTCAGCGCAGCATTCTCCGCAGGCAGCCCAAACGCGTCCCAACCCATGGGGTGCAGCACGTTGTAGTCCTGCATCCACATGTAGCGCGCCAGCGCGTCGCCGATGGCGTAGTTACGCACGTGGCCCATGTGCAGCTGGCCGGAGGGATAGGGCAACATCTCCAGCACGTAGTACTTCGGCTTGCTGCTTGATGCGGGCTCGGCCCGATAGAGCTCCGGCTGCGCGGCCCAGCGCGCCTGCCAGCGCGTCTCAATCTCGGCTGAGTCATAGCGGATCTCGGGGCGCACCTCTGTGCTGACCGCAGATGGGCTGTCGCTGGTGTGAATATCGGCGGTCACGTACACGCCGGGCGTCTTTCGCTGCATTGACATGTGTAGTAACGATTGTATCGCTCGTTCTCGAGCGGCTTTTGAGCTTGGTCGTAGGCTATTTCGCCACAGCAGTCCGGCCCACCAGCGACTTCAGCACGTTCACGTTTCGTGCATCGTCCCCCGGCTCGTCCACCGGCGTCTCCGCAATGAAAGCGCAGTGTTGGAAACGCGGATCGTTCAAGATGCGCCGGAATGCCGCCACCCCGATCGTCCCCTCCCCGATATGTTCGTGCCGGTCCAGCTTCGAACCTCGCGGAGCCTTCGCATCATTCATGTGCCACACCCGCACTGTGTCCAGGCCAATCAACTGCGCGATCTGACCGACCGTCTCCTCGAAGCCGCTGCTGGTGACAATGTCGTAGCCGGACACATGGCAATGACAGGTGTCGAGGCATGCACCGACAGGCGCAATGCGTCGCAGATGTTCCACCAACTCGCCCACCTGCTCAAAGTTCGAGCCGAGCGAAAACTCGGCACCCGCGGTGTTTTCGATCAGCACGCGGAAGTCGCACTCCTGCCACACCAGTCCGTGCAGCCCGCGCTCGATCGCTTCCGCTGCGCGCAGCAGGCCCTGCTCACGCGTCATGCCGCGCCACGACCCCGGATGAAGCACCAAGAACTCCGCACCCAAGGCCAGCGCGCGCTCGATCTCGCCGCGAAGCGCAGCAACCGAGTTCTTCCAGACGGTTTCCGATTCCGCAGCCACATTGATCAAGTAGCTCGCATGGATCACCAGCGGGCTTACATCAAACTGCTCGCGCAGCTCCCGCATGCGCGCACAGTGATCTGCAGAAATCTTCCCCGGCCGCCACATGCGGGGGCTCGATGAGAAAATCTGGAAAGTATTCGCTCCAATCTCGTGTGCGCGCTCCGCTGCCCGAAACACGCCGCCCGCGGTCGAGAGATGCACCCCAATTCGCGGTCTGGAAGGTGGCGCCACCGATTCCGTCACGGGGCTTCCTGCAGATTTTGCCGCGCACGCCACAGCGCGCCCTCGACGGGATCGACGGCATGTGGCAACACCTGCGCACCGGGATGCTCGCGCTCGATCTCGGCGAACATCGCGTCGCGCACGGTTGCGATGTTTTCAAGCACGCTGCCGGTGAATGCCACGCGCCGTGGTGCCGCCGGCTCCA
>DASUWP010000102.1:0-2945 GCA_036378335.1 Acidobacteriaceae bacterium
TGTTCGTGTCCACGCAGAGCCCTTCGACCTGATGGAAGACCGGCGAGTGAGTAGCGTCCGCGGCATCATTCCGGTGCACCTTGCCGGGTACCACAATGCGAAGCGGCGGCCCCTGCTCGACCATCGTGCGGATCTGCACGGGCGATGTGTGAGTGCGCATGAGTAACCGCTCTCGCAGCGGCTTCGATCCTTGGCCGGCGACAATCAACGTGTCCTGCGTGTCGCGCGCGGGGTGGTTCGGTGGAAAGTTCAGCGCCTCGAAGTTGTAGAAATCGGTCTCAACCTCCGGGCCCAGCGCCGTGGAATAGCCCAGTTGGTGAAACACGCGAACGATCTCGTTCATCGTCCTCACCAGCGGGTGCTCAATGCCGGGAGTGCGGACAATACCTGGCAGTGTTATATCGACACCAGCACCTGCCTTAGGTGCCCCAGGCGTAGCGGCGATCTGTTCAAGGGCGGCCTCAATACGTTGCTTAAGATCGTTGAAGCGCATCCCAAGCGGCTTGCGCGCTTCCGGCGGCGCGGCCTTCAACCATGCATCACTGACGAGTTTGAGCCGGCCCTGTTTTCGGCCAAGCCAGCGCAGGCGGAAGGCCTCCACATCGACGGATGCGGCAGTCTCGGCCCGCACCTCGTCCGCTAAAACGGCGAAAGCTGAGTCCAAAGACGATTCGTCATAACTGGAGAGCGGCGGGATAGATTCATTCATCGGTGCGAGTGCAAGTCTCTGTAGTGTATCGCGCCCGGTTAGAGCGCCGATAGCACGATGACCACTACCAATACGCCCAACATCAGGCTGCGCACGTCAGTAATGGCGTAAATGACCGGATCTTCGTGCAGTTCGTCCCGGGAGGCCTTCATCCACAGGCGCATCAGCCACATCAGCAGCACGGGGACGAGCAGCCAGAGCCGTGTGCGGTGCGCGTATAGATTCGCCGCAACTTCATTGCCGATATACAACGCGAAGACCACGACCGACGCGAAGCCACTGGCTGTGCCAAAGCTCCGAAGCTGCTCCAGGTCAGAGATGCGATAGCCGCGTCCCTTAATCTGCGCAACGGCAGCCCCTCCCATCCGCTGCCGCATGCCTTCCAGTTCCGCGAACCGCTTCACCAACGCAAGCGACAGAAAGAAGAAGATGCTGAATGCAGCCAGCCATGGCGAAACTGGAACACCTGTGGCAGCGGAGCCCGCCAGAATGCGAATCGTATACAAACCAGACAGCACGATAACGTCCACCAGCACCGCGCGCTTCAAATGAAGCGAATAGGCAGTGGTGGTGACCGCATAAAAAATAAGCCACTCCAGGAAGCTATACGGGGTTCCGAGCGCCGCCTGGGGAGACAGGCGCACGACTACCGCTGGAATCAACAGCGCCAGCACCAGCGAGCCGCCAAAAAACACAGCCGCCGTAATCAATCCGGTGATTGGCGAGAGATCGCCAGCAGCAAACGGACGATTGCGCTTGCGCACGTGGTGGCGGTCGGTTTCCAGGTCGAGCAGGTCGTTGGCAATGTAAGTGGCTGAAGCGGCCAAACCGAAGCTAAGAAACGCCAGACATGCGGCGGCGAGCAGCCCAATCGCGCGAACATGCGCCAGCAGCACCGGCAGGAAAATCAGAACATTCTTGGCCCACTGGTGGAGCCGGATCGCCTTCAGCCATGCCTTCCATGGAGCCGCCGCGTCCTCAAAGGTCCTCGCCGGGACAATACCTGCGGAGCGCATACCTGCACGCAGCCGCGCATGCGGGTTCGCCACCATGGGGTGCACGCAGTTGGTCAGCAACGGCACATCGGGCTTTGCGTTACCGATGTAGCAAAACCCAGCGGGAAACCGCTGCTGAAATGCCGCCAGCTTATTGTGCCCGGTCAGGTTCGTGCTGCCGTCCGACGCCAGCACTCCCGTGAAGATGCCCAAATGCGCGGCGACTCGCTCGGCGAGCAGTGTATCGGCGCCAGTAGCCAGATAGATCTCGCGCCCTTCGGCATGTTGCTGACGCAAATATTCGAGCAGCGGCTGGTTGTACGGCAGATGGACGACGTCGATCTCTGCCAGCTCCGTCACCCTGCGCTTGAACGCTGCCTTGCCCTGCGCAACCCATCTCGGAAACGACAGCACGGCACGCGGCTGCTGCCGCGCCAGAACGATGACCGTATCCAGCAGGGTGTCGGACTTGACAAGAGTCCCATCCAAGTCCACACACAGTGGCACGCCCACCGGAATACCCACCGCAGCCTCCTGCGAAACGCTCTGGGTTTGCGCCGTCTCCTGTGCCAATCCGATCGGCCTCCGCTGGCGCGATTCGTCGTATCGCGTCACTCCGATTATCCCTTATCCGTGCCGCATTCTCCGATTAACCCGGAGGCCAGGTCATGTGCCGTCCACCCATCAAATGCAAGTGGAGGTGATCGACGGTCTGCCCCCCATCGCGGCCGGTATTCATCACCACGCGATAGCCACCGGTCAGCCCCTGCTCCCGCGCAATCTCCACCGCCTTCGCCATCATGTGCCCCAGCAGCTTCTCATCCTCCGGTTCGGCATGTGCGTGCGAGGCGATGTGTTTCTTTGGGATGATCAGCACATGCGTGGGTGCCTGCGGATTGATATCCGGGAAACAAAGGCACAGGTCGTCCTCGTACAGACGCTTCACCGCGATATCTCCCGCAGCGATCTTGCAGAACAAGCAATCGGTAGCCATCGATAGGACACACTCCTTCACGACCACACTACTTCACTTCGAGAAGTATTTCGGATGCTCGCCCGGCCCCCAGGGATCGTATGCGGCCGCGAAACCCGCACGAAACCACAGCGGCGGATGAGTCCCGAACCACCAGTCGAACGCCGGATGCGGCGTCGGATCATCTAGCGAATCCTCCCCCAGCACCTGAAAGCTCCTCTTCCCTACGCCCTCTGGATCCGCCACAATGCCGTGCACCGCCTCCTGT
>DASUWP010000103.1:0-2157 GCA_036378335.1 Acidobacteriaceae bacterium
AGCCACATCGAAGCTTTCGAGAGATCACCACATCGTGCGATCGTCCAGCGGGCTGATCACCATCACGGGCGGCAAATGGACCACCTATCGCAAGATGGGCGAGGATGCCATCTCAGCCGCCGCGCACGCAGCGCAACTCCGTGCCAAGCCGTCGGACACGCTGAACCTGAAGCTCCACGGCTGGACCGAACAGATTCCGACAGGGCACGAGAGTGTCTACGGCTCCGACCTTCCGCAGCTTCAGGCGATCAGCGAGGGCGATCCCGGCTTGAATTCGCTTCTCCATCCGGCGCTTCCGTACCGCAAGCGAGAGGTGGTATGGGCCGCGCGGCGCGAGCATGCACGAACGACGGAGGACGTGCTGGCGCGAAGGACGAGGGCGCTGTTTCTGAATGCGAGCGCTGCGATTGAATCGGCTCCGGAGGTCTCGCGCCTTCTTGCTCGCGAACATGGTCGAGACGAGCAACGGCGCGCCCGTGATCTCGAAAATTTTCTTCGCATTGCTAATGCGTATAAGTTTTCAGCTTGAAAGAGGGACGCACGTATGAACCTGAACAGCCCATCCTGGGGCGAATTTTTCGGAACCCTGGTTCTCATCACTCTCGGTAACGGCGTCGTTGGCGGCGCCCTGCTTAACCGCTCCAAAGCACAGAACGCGGGCTGGATTTCTATCACCGCGGGATGGGGACTCGCCGTGTTTGCCGGCGTTGCCGTCGCGATTGCGCTGGGCGACAAGGATGCTCACCTGAATCCTGCCGTCACGGTCGCCTCCGTGATGATGAGCGGCGACGCTTGGCGGCTGGCAACGTATATCCCGGCGCAGTTACTGGGCGCATTTACCGGAGCGGTGCTGGTGTGGATGCACTACAAGCCGCACTGGCAGGCGACCGAGAGCTCAGACCTGAAGCTGGCATGCTTCTCCACGTCTCCGGCGATTCGGAGCCTCGGGTGGAACTTCTTCAGCGAGGCGCTCGGCACGTTCGTTCTGGTTCTGGTCTCGACCGCTTTGTTCTCACGGCGGATTGCGCCCGGCGGACTTGCGCCTGGGCTCGGGCCGGTTCTGCTTGCCGGACTGGTCTGGTCCATCGGCCTTTCGCTCGGCGGAAGCACAGGATATGCCATCAATCCGGCGCGTGACCTTGCGCCGCGCATTGCTCACTCCATTTTGCCCATCGAGGGGAAAAAATCGTCCGGGTGGGACTATGCGTGGGTACCTGTGCTCGGACCGGTTGCGGGCGCTGTTGTTGCGGCGTTGTTCATTCGCATCTTCCACATCGTGTAAGCGCTCCAGAATGGGAGATTGCTCTGCACGATATACTTGCGAAAAACGCGAATTTTCTCGCCGAAGCGGAGGCAGAGCAGTAGATGGATCTGGGACTGAAGGACAAGCTGATCGTAGTCACAGGCGGAGGAGCCGGCATTGGCCAGGGCATCTCGCGGGCCTGTCTTGCCGAGGGAGCGCGCGTGGTCGTTCTCGCGCGACACTCGCAGAATACGGATGAATTCCTTGCCGAGATGAAGGCCGGCAAGGCCGCGTGCGAATTTGTCGAGGCGCATCTGGAAGATGCGGAGCGGTGCAAAACCGCGGTTGCGGAGATCGAGCAGAAGTACGGCGATATCTATGGGCTGGTGAACAACGCCGGAATCAACGACGGCGTTGGGCTTGCCTCCGGCAGCGTCGAGCGCTTCATGGAAAGCATCCAGAAGAACCTGACGCACTACTACGCGCTGGCGCACTACGCGCTTGGGTCTCTGAAGAGAACCAAGGGCGCAATCGTCAACATCAGCTCCAAAGTGGCGATGACGGGCCAGGGAAACACCTCAGGCTATGCTGCCAGCAAGGGTGCGCAGCTTGCGCTCACTCGCGAGTGGGCAGCCGAGTTACTATCCGATGGCATTCGCGTGAACGCGGTGCTGCCGGCGGAGGTGATGACTCCGCTGTACGAGCGATGGCTCAAGACGCTCGGCGATCCTGACGCCAAGCTGCGCGAGATCACCAGCAAGATTCCGCTGGGGCACAGGATGACGACTCAGGCGGAGATTGCCGCAGCGACTGTCTTTCTGCTGTCGCCAACTCAATCTGGACATACGACCGCGCAGCACATCGTCGTGGATGGCGGTTATGTGCACCTGGACCGCGCGCTTACCTAGCAGTTC
>DASUWP010000104.1:0-16840 GCA_036378335.1 Acidobacteriaceae bacterium
GATGGCCACCATGTATCTGGAGCGCGCGCGCAACATGGACCCCAATAACTTCATGACACACAGTCTGCTGGGGCAGGCGTACCGCGCTGCGGGCCGCACAGAAGACGCTGAGCGGGAGACGGCGAAAGCGGTAGAACTGCAGGCGGCGACGGCGCCGAAGCTTTCTAGGCCATGAGGGCTTTCCGGATAAAAGGTCTTACCTTCGCTGCGATCGCTGCTGGCGCTATTTGTTCGTCTGCCGGATCTCGCGCCGCAGCGCAGGCCCCGAGCGCCAGTCAAACTACCGCGACGGCGAAGCAGGCGAGCGCGGATTTCCGGGCAGGATACGATGCTGCCAACGCCGGTGATCTAGAAAAGGCGCGGCGCTCCTTTGCTGAGGTGGTGCGACTCGAGCCGAAGATTCCTGAGGGACATGCGGCTTTGGGCTCCGTGCTGCTGAGTCTGGGACAGCCGGAACAAGCGGCGGCGGAACTAAAGCGCGGCCTTGCGCTGAAACCGGACGATGCGAATATGAAGATGAACCTGGCGTTGGCGCAGGTTCGCGCGGGACGCTCGGCGGAGGCGCTCGGAGTGTTCAAGCAACTGACAGCACAGAATGTGGCCTTGCCCGCTGAGGTGGAGATTGGGTATGCGCAGGCGTTGACGCAGACGGGTCAGCGTTCGTTGGCGCTCGAACGTATGCGCGCGGCAGTGGCGGCGGCTCCAGATAGCGCAACGTTGCATGACGCACTCGGAACGCTGCTGGCGCAGGAGCAGCAATGGACGGCGGCGCAACCGGAGTTCGCGCGGGCCCTGGAACTCGATCCAAAAATGCTTGCCGCTCGGCTGCATCTTGGAACCGTTCTGATGCAGTTGAATCAGCCGGCGGATGCTGCCTCAATTCTTGAGCCAGCACATGCAGAACAGCCGCAGGATATAGCTGTGCTGAATGAGCTGGCGCTGGTGTATGCGGCTCTGGGGAGTTTCGACAAAGCCCTTCCGTTAGCGCAGGAAGCCATGCGGCTGGCGCCCGAGAGCAGTGTGGCTGCCTATCAGACCGCGATTGCGTTACAGGGGCTGGGGCGGGAACGTGAGGCGATCCCGTTGTTCATGCGGGTTGTGGAAGCCGAGCCGAAGAATGCGAGCGCGCTGACCAACTATGCGCTGGCGCTGGTGCAGCAGGGACGCGCAAAAGAAGCGGTGCCGCTGTACGAACGCGCCGCCGCACAGACGCCCGATGATCCAGTGGTCCATGAGGATTTCGGGGTAGCGTATCTGCAGCAAAGCGACATCGACGATGCCATCCGCGAGTTCGAAGCCGGGCTGAAGCTGGACAACGATAACCAGCAACTGCACTACAACCTGGGGCTCGCCTACAAGCTGAAGGACGATATGGCGCATGCTATCCCGGAGCTGGAGCTGGCAGCGCGGCTGGACCCGAGCTCGCCGGATCCCGCCTATACGCTGGGCATCCTTTACATGCAGGCGGGACGGTTTGCGGATGCGGAAACGCAACTGCGTCACACGCTGGAGCTCCGTCCCCAGAACGGCGATGCGTGGGCAGTACTGGGCAGCGTATATAAGCAGGACAACAAGCTGCCCGAGGCGGCGGATGCGCTGCGCCACGCGATTGCGATGCTGCCGAATCAGCCGGGACCGCACATTACGCTCGCGAGCGTACTGGCAGACCAGGGGCAGAAAAATGAAGCGGCGGCGGAGCGCAAGCAAGCCGCGGAGCTGACGCGAGTTGCCGTGAACCGGCAGCGCGCAACCTTCGCGACGAACACCGGCAATATGCTGCTGGCGAAGGGGCAGGTGGCCGATGCGATCGCGCGCTATCAGGACGCGGTGAGCAGCGACCCCAGCTATGCAGATGCGCACACCGGACTGGCAACCGCACTGGCCCGGCAGGGGCGCACGGCCGAGGCAGCTGCGGAACGAGAGAAGGCAGCCGCGCTGGCAAAGCCCGCCCAATGATGGAGGCAGTGGGACTCATCCGATCGCTATACTGGCAACGCTCTTCCGCTGACTGAATACTGGAGGTATTCCTCATTGAGTTGGACCCGCCGACGTGTGCTTGGCTCGCTGAGCCGAACGGCACTGGTGCTTCCGTTCGCCGACGTCTTAGCAATGGCGGTGCCACCGTGGGCCCGCGCCCAAGGCCAGCAGGCGCCAGTGGCGCAGCATGATTACGAGGCGAAGCCGATGCCGCCGCCTCCAGGTGCGATATCGCCGATTGCGGGTACGCCGCTCGGCGTGAGCTTTGTGGATGTGGCGAAGCAGAGCGGGCTGAATGCAGAGACCATTTACGGCGGCGTGGGGAAGAACAAGTTTCTGCTGGAGACGACCGGCTGCGGCGTGGCCTTTTACGACTACGACGCCGATGGCTGGATCGATATCTTCCTGGTGAACGGCTGGCGGCTGGAGGGATTTGCCAAGGGCGAGGAGCCGACGTGCCATCTGTTCAAGAACAATCGTGACGGCACCTTCACCGATGTGACGGCCAAGTCAGGCCTCGGGCGCAGCGGCTGGGGACAAGGCTGCTGCGTGGGCGACTACGATAACGACGGGCACGATGACTTGTTCGTGAGCTACTACGGGCAATGCGCACTATTCCACAACAACGGCAACGGCACCTTCACCGATGTGACCGCGAAGGCCGGGCTGACGCAGGCGAAGACACGCTGGAACTCCGGCTGCGCCTTTCTGGATTACGACCGCGATGGACATCTCGATCTGTTCGTGGCGAATTACATCGATCTCGATCTGAAGACGGCGCCTCTGCCGGAGTCTGGGCCTTGCACGTACAAAGGCATCACGGTGGCATGCGGACCTCCGGGCCTGCCGGGCGGGAAGAACATCCTGTATCACAACAATGGCGATGGGACATTCACGGACGTGTCGCAGAAGGCCGGCATGTGGAACACCATCGGCAACTACGCATTGAGCGTGGCGGTGGCAGACCTGGATAACGACGGCTGGCCCGACATTTATGTTGCGAATGATTCGACCGCAGCGACGCTCTATCAAAACCAGAAGGACGGCACCTTTAAGGATGTAGCGATTGAGTCAGGTGCGGCGTTCTCACCGGACGGCAAACCGCAGGCGGGCATGGGTGTTTCAGTTGGAGACTACAACCGCGATGGAACGTTGGATGTGGTGAAGACGAATTTTGCCGGCGACACCGATTCGCTATACACCAATCTTGGCGACGGCACCTTCGAAGACCACACCTATATGTCGGGGCTGGGCATCAATACGCGCTACCTCGGATGGGGCGTGGGATTCTTTGATATGGATAATGACGGCTGGCTGGACCTGTTCATGTCGAATGGGCATGTGTATCCGGAGGTGACCGGGTCGAAGACCGAGGCGCCGTACGCGGAGCACAAGTATCTTTATCGCAACCTGCACAACGGCCGGTTTGAGGATGTAAGCGCGAAGGCGGGGCCGGGAATTATGACACCGGTTGCTGCGCGGGGCTGCGCCTTCGGCGACTACGACAATGACGGCGATCTGGACATTGTCGTGAATTGTGTGAATTCGTATCCGCAACTATTGCGTTGCGATGCAACCGTCAAGCGCAACTGGATCAAGATCAAGACAATGGGCGTGAAGTCGAACCGGACCGGCATCGGGGCGCGGGTGACCGTGACGGCGAAGACCGATCCAGCGGCAGCAAAACCGCTGGTGCAGGTAGATGAGGTACGCAGCGGTGGAAGCTACTACTCGCAGAATGATCTACGGCTGCACTTTGGCTTGGACAAGGCGGAGACGGTTGAATCCATCGAGATTCGCTGGCCCTCCGGCCAGGTGGACGCGTGGAAGAATCTCGCGGCGAACAAGCTTTATGTGCTGGCCGAGGGCGGCAAGCTGGTGAAGGCGGAGACGATGACGGGGTGGAAAAAGTAGTCGTGCGCTCGAGCCTTCGTGCTACCAGAGATTTGCCGCAGCAGAGTTTTTGGCTGAGGGGCTCTTCGGGATGTTACGAAACGATAGATGCTGCAGATCCCCTTCGACAAGCTCAGGGGAGGCTGTTCGCTCCACCTTCGGTTACGCTCACGATGACAGCGCGGGCGGTGGCGCTATTTCGCTGTGAGTGAATACGGAAACGAAAAGCGGCCGATCTGAATGACAGAATGCGGCTCGCTGCCTGTCTCGCGCGGGGGCCAGATGCGGAAGCTTTCTACGCGAGTAATCGTGGGGTTCCGCACCGCATCGACCTCGCCCACCGCTTTGCCGGTTGCAGCCTGATAGAAGCTGACTTTGAGCGCGTCCTGAGAGCGTGTCCAACCGAAGACATAGTCGCCGGGTGCGAGATCGACCGTGCCGACGCGAACCGGCGCCTGCACCAGGAAGTAGTGCGAGTATTTGCCTTCGGCAGAGTAGCCGGCGGTGATCATAACCACGCCGGCGATGAAATGGCCGCTGCCGTCGGTGATGCCCGAGGCGGTGCGGAACTCGGTTTCGATGCGCTCAGAGATGACGGGAGCGCGCGCGGGGATCACGGATTTTAGCTCGTCCGGGGTAGCGCCACGCCAGTTCTCCACGGGCTGCGCACAGAGAGCAGCGGGTAGCAGCGAAAGAGCAATCGTAGCGGAGAAGGCAAGATGCAGGAAACGGCGACGCGCGCTGAAGTTAGTCAAAGTGGACAATGCCTCGTTGCAATGCGGTGGTGGCGGCCTGCGTGCGATCGCTCACTCCAAGCTTGCTGAGCAGGCTGTTGATGTGGGTCTTGACTGTAGCCTCGGAGATGAACAGTGCCGCGGCAATCTCCTTGTTGCTGTTGCCGCCGACGATAAGACGCAGGACCTCAGTCTCGCGGTCGGTCAGCGCGGGGGTATTCATGCGCTCGGCTAAGCGCTCCGCGACCGGCGCCGGTATCCGGGATTTGCCACTGTGGACAGTACGAATTGCCGAGAGCAACTCGTCTGTATCCATTCCTTTGAGCAGATAGCCGCGCGCGCCGGCCTGAAGAGCGCGGTAGATGTCTTCATCGCCGTCGAAGGTGGTGAGGACGATGATGCGCGCATGGGGAAACTCGGCGCGGATGGCGCGGGTGGTCTCGACACCATTCATTGCGTTCATGCGCAGGTCCATCAGGGTGACGTCGGGCTGATGCCGCCGGTACAGCGCAAGGGCCTGCTCGCCGTCGGAGGCTTCGGCGACCACCTGCATCTCGGGCACAGTGGCGAGCAGCGCCACCAAGCCCTGGCGGACGATGTGGTGATCGTCAACGACGAGCAGGCGTACGGGTTTGACAGCGGAATCAGTGGTCACAGTCAAGCGTCCTCATGGTATATCGACGCGGAGAGAAATGCGTGTCCCTTTCGCGGGTTTTGTGTCGATGCGGAGGGTACTGCCGATCTCGGCTGCGCGTTCCTGCATCCCCTGTAATCCAAAGTGACCACCTTCAATGAAGCCTGCAGGATCATAGGTGAAACCGCGACCGTCGTCATCAATCGAAAGTTCGACAGCCCGCGTGTCGTAGCTGAGCGTGACATCGATGGTCGAGGCGCCCGAGTGGTGCACCGCGTTGTTGACGGCCTCCTGAGAGACACGGAGAAGCTGATCTTCCACAGCAGAGGGGGCAGCGCGATAGGTGCCGCGGACCTGGAAGCGCAGCTTGGCCGGACCATTGGCGGCGGCCTGGGTGACGGCCCGATTCACGCGTGCCGGCAGGTCGTCTGTGCCGGCAGAGGCGGAGCGCAGGTTCCAGATGGAGCTGCGCGCCTCAGTAAGGCTGCTTTTTACGAGGGTGCGGGCCGCGTCAAGCTGGGCGCGTGCGGCATCGACGGAGGAGCCGAGCAGGCGTGACACCAGCTCGAGCTGCACGCTGATGCCGACGATGTCCTGCGCGAGCGTGTCATGAATCTCGCGCGCGATGCGGGTCCGTTCGGCGAGCACAGCGTTGAAGCGCAGCTCCACATTGCGGACGCGCATACGGTAAGCCTGGTATCCGATGAGCAGCACGGCGAGGCCGAGCAGCGTGCGGAACCACCAGGTCTGCCACATGTGCGGCAGCACACGGACTTCGAGCCATGCGCCGGTCTCGTTCCAGACGCCGTCGTTGTTGGCCGCGAGCACGCGGAACATGTAAGTACCCGGTGGGATGTTGGTGTAATAGGCGATGCGGCGCGCGCCGGCATCGATCCATTTGGTATCGAAGCCCTCCAGCCGATAGCGATAGCGCACACGCGCGGGCGCGACGAAGCTGAGGCCGGCGTAATGAAGGGCCAGGCGCGATTGGCCGGGCTGCACTTTGATCATCTCTGTCTTGTGGGGCGCGGTTATTTTCACCGGCTGATCATCGACGGTTACATTTTCGATGGCCACCGGCGGCGGCAGGCGATTCTCCTGCTGATGCTCCGGATTCGTGACGCTGATACCGCGCAGAGTGGCGAACCAGAGCGTGCCATCCGCTGCGCGGACGGCGGCGGGATGACCGGAGGAGCACTCGTTAATGCGCATGCCATCGGCGACGCCGTATGCGGCGACATCGATATGCGTGACAGTGCGGCTCGCGAAGCTCTCGAGCTGCCGGCGGGAGACGCGGTAGATGCCAGTCGCGGCACTGAGCCAAAGATCACCGCGAGCGTCCTCGACGATCTCATGAATGAACTCGGGTAGAACGTCCGCTGGATCGGTGGCCGCGGAGGGGAACGCGGTAACCCGGCCGTTGCGGAGCAGATTGAGGCCGCCCCCGTTGGTGCCGATCCATAACTCGCCGGACGAATCCTGGTACAGCGCCGTGATGACGTTGGAGGAAAGACCATCACGTGTGGTGAGGTTGGTGATGTGTCCGTTATCGAGACGGCTGAGTCCGCCGCGCGTGCCGATCCACAAGGCACCGGGGTGGGCGTGATCGAGCGCAAGAGCGCCGACCAGATCACTGCCCAGACCGTCGCTTTGCTTCCAGAGAGCGAAACCGCTGGCGGTCTGATGAGCGAGGCCACGGCGGGTGCCAACCCATAGTGAGCTGTCGGCGGGGTCGTAGAGCAGCGAGCGAACAAAGTCGTCGGGCAGCGTGTCACTGTGCGGTGCGGGCGTGGCGTGGCCGTTCACCAGGCGGCTGAGTCCATCGGGGGTGCCGACGGCGAGCGAGCCATCGCTCTCGTCAGCCAGAGCGAGGATGGTGTTGCTGGCGAGGCCCTGCTTCGTGGTGACGGTCTGCCATGTCGATCCCGAGGCGGAAAGGTGAGCGAGTCCGCTACCGTCGGTGCCGGCCCACACCCCATCGCCGCCGGCCAAGACAGTGCGGATCGCATCGCCGGGAAGACCGTCTGCTGTGGTGAGAGTGGTAAAGCGCTGTTCGCGTAACTCCAGCAGTCCAGCGGCATCCGTGCCGAGCCACAGGTTGCCCTCGCGATCTTCGTAGAAGGTGTCGATGCCGGCGATGCCACTGCGAGCGCGCAGAATTTCGAAGCGGCCTTCGGCGTATCGCGCGACGGTGTCCTCGGTAGCGATCCAAAGCGCTCCCTGGCGATCTTCGAAGAGACGCAGGATCCGGCTGGCGGGAAGTCCGTCCGCAGTCGTCTTCCAGACGAGTGCGCCGCCGGGCGAGAGAATGCCGAGCGCACCGGAAGCAGCGATGTAGAGCCGGCCGCCGGAGCCGGCGTAGAGAGCACGGATCGCATTGCCGGCTTTTGACGACGATCCGGGCGGGTGCAGCGGGACAGGGCTGAGTGTCCCGCCCTGATAGTGGAAGAGCGTGCCCTCGCGGGCAAGCCAGAGTGAGCCATCGAATGCGACGGCGAGCAGGTCGGCGGAGCGCGGCAGCGTGGTGATTACGCGGCCGCCGCGCAATTGTACGACGTTGAGCGCGGTCGCCAGCCAGAGCGAGCCGTCGGGCGCGCCCGCTGCGATGGGTGTGCCGTCACGGCCGGTGAGTGGCACATCGAGGCCGTGAATGAGGGTGAAGTGGTCTCCACCGCCAAAGGCAACCCCCTCGGGAGTGAGCACCCAAAGGCCGGCATTGGCAGCAGGGATCACGCCTGAGATGGGCCCCGCCGGGAGGCCGTCGGCTGCACCGAGCACTTGCAAGGAGCCTCGGCTGCGGCGAACGAGGCCATCGGCGGTCGCGGCCCAGAGCGTGCCGTCGGCCGTCTCGGTGAGCGCGCCGATCAGATTGCTGCGCAGTTGGGGCGTGGAGCGCCGGTCGAAAAGGGTGAAATCGATACCGTCGAAGCGGACAAGGCCGCCGTCGGTGGCGAGCCAAAGATAGCCATCTTGAGTCTGGCGGATGGAGTGAACGGTGTTCTGCGGCAGGCCATTGTCAGTCTGCCAGAGCTGCTGTCCGTATTGGCGAAGCGGCGGTGCGGGATCGAGCGCCCACAAACGCGGTGTGCTGAGGGCTATAGCCATTAGCGCTACGAGCGCGGCCGGCACGCCCAGGCGGGCAGCGCTGCTGAGGCTTGAACGCATCATTGACCAGACGAACCGAGATCGGACAAAGGCATGGAGTTTGTGAGTAAGGATACAGCCGGAATCCGGCTTGAGCTGGGGAGGGAATCACGACTGAGCAGGTGCGGGGATCGGCTCGATCCGGCCGAGCAGGAAGATGTATCCGGCAATTCCGGCGAGCAGGTAGATGACCGGCACGCTGAAGGCGATGGTGAAGGAATGCGTGTGGCCGTAGAGATAACCAGTGATGATGGGCGCGGCAATGGCAGAGACCTGGCTGGAAAGGTTCATAATTCCGGCGACCCGGCCCACGGCCCCAGGCGGCGCCACGAGTGCCGGCAGCGACCAACTCACCGGCGCAGCCGCTGCCAATCCGCCGATCGAGAGACTGATCCAGAAGAGGGCGGTGATCGGGGTGGTGGAGTGCACAGCGCCCAGCAATCCCATACCCAGCAGCATGCCGGCGATGAGGATGGCCTGGCGCACGAGTGTGGACGAGAAACCAAGGCGGATGAGCGCGTCTACCAGCCAGCCACCCGCGATGAGGTCCGTGGCGGTGGCAATCAGCCAGGGCACGCCGGTGTAAAGGAAAGAGTGCATGAGGTTGATGTGCAGGGTGACGGCGAGATAGGTCGGCAGCCAGGTAAGCAGGAGATAGAAGACGTAGTTGTAAGCGCCATAGCCGATGAAGAGGCCATAAACCTTAGGCTGGCGCAGCAGATAAGTGAAGGCTACGGTTGCGTGCCGAGACTCGGCGGTGTCGCCGTAGCGCTGCCCGGAGGGTGGATCGCGATAGACGAAGTAGAAGATGGCGAAATAGAGCAGGCTGGCAAGCGCGGTAGCAACAAAGGCGAGACGCCAACCAACGTGCAGCAGCAGGATGCCGATGATAGGGACACCGATGGCGGTGGAGAGCTTTGCGGCGGCATCGAACATCGCGGTGGGGAGACCGCGTTCCTCTGGCGGAAACCAAAGGCCAATGGCTTTGGCATTCGCGGGGAAGATTGGCGACTCACCGATGCCGAGCAGCATGCGTGAAGCGAACAGCGTCCCGTAGGTGGGCGAGACAGCAGCAGCGAGAGTCGCGAGACCCCAGAGGAGCGAGCCGACGCGTCCCACGATGGCGACGCCTACGGCATCCAGCAGCGCGCCGATAGGCAATTGACAGATTGCGTATGTCCAATTGTATGCGCCGGCAAGATAGCCAAAAGCGACTTCATTGATGTGAAACGTACTGCGCATAGCATCATGTGCAACGGAGAGGTTGACGCGATCGAAAAAATTAATGAGCACACCCAACCCGAGCAGAAAGGCGATGCTCCATCGCGCGCGATTGTGTGCCGGCGATAGGACGGAGCTATGCGATGCGTTACTGAGATCGGAGCTAGCCATGGCGGGAGAGTGCGTTATGCTGAAGGTATGGCTCGATCAGGTGCGTGTGCAAGGCAATGCTCGCTTATTTGCCCGCGCCGCATGCTGAGTGCAGCGGTGGTGCTGGCCGCTGGCGGTGCGGAGCGCGCCCTTGCACTGAAAACTGACACCAGCATCTTCTCCCCGGTGTCGACACCATCGAGCTCGATCTACAGCCTGTCTCTTTTTGTGCTGGCAATTGCCGCCGGCATCTTTGTTGTCGTCGGCGGACTGATTGTGTATACGGCTGTGCGTTTCCGCCAGCAGCCGAATGACGACGACAGTGAACCGCCGCAGATCTTCGGCAGCAATCAGATCGAGCTTTCCTGGACCATCATTCCCGTTCTCATCGTTGTGGTGCTGTTCCTGGCGACGGCACGCATGATCTTCGCGATCCAGGACGCACCCAAGCCGGCTGCGGCAGTGGAAGTGACGGCGATCGGGCATCAGTTCTGGTGGGAGTTTCGCTATCCGGCGCTGCACATTACGACCGCGAATGAGTTGCATATCCCGGTTAGCCCGACCGGCGATCCGCGGCCGACATTCATGAAACTCACTTCGGCGGATGTGATCCACAGCTTCTGGGTTCCTCGCCTGGCAGGCAAGGTCGACCTGGTGCCGAACCGCATCAACGAGCTCTGGATGGATCCGCACGCACCTGGTGTGTACGTGGGGCAGTGCGCGCAATTCTGCGGCGTGGAGCATGCCAAGATGCTGCTGCGCGTCAGTGTGGATACGCCCGACCAGTTCGCGGCGTGGGTGAAGCGGGAGCAGCAGCCGGGCGTGCAGGACGCTTCGATTGCCGCGGGCCGGCAGGAATTTGAAAGACAGGCGTGCATGAACTGCCATGCAATCGCGGGCACGCCGGCGCATGGACAGTTTGGTCCGGACCTGACCCACTTGGCGAGCCGTAAGACCATCGCTGCCGGTGCGGCAGAAAATACAACGGAGAACCTGGAGCGCTGGATTGCCGATCCGGATCAGATCAAGCCGGGATCACTGATGCCCTCGATGCATCTGACCCCCGATCAGGTGCGGGAGATCACGGCATACCTGAACACTTTGCAGTAAGAAGCTGGAAGGAGAGCGGGGCGCAGATGGCAGAGGGCAGCATACCGGTACCTGGAGGCCTGGGCGGCGCCGAAGTCGCGCGTCCTGACGCCCATGGAGGTACCTGGCTGGAGACACTGCATAGCTGGGTGGTCACGGTAGATCACAAGAAGCTGGGCGTTCTGTATGTGCTATACGCGCTTCTCTTCCTGGTGGTCGGGGGGATCGAGGCGCTGATCATCCGCATTCAGCTCTTCTTTCCGGATAACCATTTCGTCAGCGCAGAAACCTTCAACCGCGTCTTCACCATGCATGGCACCACGATGATCTTCTTCGTGGCGATGCCGTTGGTCTTCGGTTTCGGCAATTACCTTATTCCGTTAATGCTGGGCGTGCGGGACATGGCGTTCCCGCGACTGAATGCATTCAGCTTCTGGATGTCTGCCTTCGGTGGGCTGCTGCTGTATTACAGCTTTATCGGTGGCGTGGGGCTGCAGGGCGCGGGCAGCGCGCCGGATGTGGGGTGGTGGGCCTATGCGCCGCTGACCGCACGAGCCTTCTCGCGCGGACACTCCACGGACTATTGGGCGTTGTCGCTGATCGTGTCGGGATTCGGTTCAATCGGAGCGGCAATCAATTTCATCGCAACGGCATTCTGCATGCGCTGCAAGGGCATGACGCTCTTCCGCATGCCGCTGTTCGTCTGGCTCTACGTCGTGTCGTCCGGGCTCGTGCTCGTTGCAGTGAGTCCACTGACAGCTGCACAGGTGATGCTGACGATTGACCGCTATCTGGGCGGCCACTTCTTCGACACGCAGGCGGGCGGTTCCGCAATCGTGTGGGCGCATTTCTTTTGGATATTCGGGCACCCCGAGGTCTACGTGCTCGTGTTGCCGGCGTTCGCCATCATGAACGAAGTGGTCCCGGTCTTCTCGCGTAAGGCGATCTTTGGTTACCCGGCAATGGTGGCGGCGTCGGTGGGTATCGGGTTTGTGAGTCTGGGCGTGTGGGCCCACCACATGTTCACCATAGGAATGACGTCGATTTCAAACGCGTTCTTCGTTCTTTCGACGATGCTGGTGGGAATCCCGACGGGCATCAAGATCTTCAACTGGATCGCGACGATGTGGGGCGGCAAAATACGCTATCGAACCCCGATGCTGTTCGCAGTTGGTTTCCTGGTGCAATTTCTCATAGCTGGATTGACGGGAATCATTCTTTCGGTGGCGCCTTTCAACTGGCAGCTGCACAATTCGTATTTCGTAATCGCGCACTTTCACTATGTGATTGTTGGCGGGATTCTGTTCGCCATCTTCTCCGGCATCTACTACTGGTTCCCCAAGGTAACGGGCCGCATGCTGAATGAGACGTTGGGCAAGTGGCACTTCTGGCTGTTTGTTATCGGCTTCCATGTCTGCTTCGACGTGATGCATATTCCAGGCATTCTGGGAATGCCGCGCTCCATATACACCTATGAGGCGGATCGCGGATGGACGATGCTGAACCAGATCGTGAGCTTCGGCGCGCTCATCCAAGGGATTGCCATCGCGATACTTGTGTACAACATGGTGCACTCATGCCTGAAGGGGCGTGAGGCCGGACCCGATCCGTGGGACGCCTGGACGCTGGAGTGGGCAACACCATCGCCGCCGCCGCCGTATAACTTCGCCACCGAGCCTTTGGTCGCGAGCCGCCGGCCGCTGTGGGACCTGAAGCATCCGGACGATCCGGACGAGCCATTGGAAGAGCCGATCGGAGTGTCACAGTCATGAGTACGATTCCCATGGCGCACGCGAGTCATGCAGTCGATTCTGATTGGCAGTTGCCGTCGCGCGGCCGTGTCGGGATGTTGTCCCTGATCCTGGCCGAATCTGCAATCTTCGTGATCTTCGTAGTTGCGTATGTCTACAACATCGGGAAGAGCACTTACGGCCCACAGCCGAAGGTGCTGGAACTGCCGATCCTGAACACGATCTTTCTGCTTTCGAGCAGCGCCACCATCATGATGGCGGAGCGCGCGCTGGTGAAGCGCGCCATGGCTGCCTTCAGCGCGTGGTGGGGATTGACGATCGCGCTGGGCGCAATCTTCCTGCTGGGTACGGCACAGGAGTGGCGCAAGCTCATCGTTGTAGACCACCTGACGATCAGCTCGAACCTCTTCGGCACGACGTATTACTCGCTGGTGGGCCTACATGCTTCGCACGTCATTGTCGGGCTGATCATGCTGACAGCGGTGCTGATCTTTGCGCTGACTGGTGCCCTGAAGCCGGAGCATACGGAGAAGGTGGAAGTGCTTGCGTTGTACTGGCACTTTGTGGACGCGGTGTGGGTGGTGGTCTTCACCGTCGTATACGTGATTGGACGATAGCGGATGAGTACGGACGCACAGCACAAACATTCCGCGGCACCCGGGCATCACGCGGAGAACGCGATCCACCTGCCTGCGCCTACGCAGTGGCCGCTGATTATGGCAGTAGGATTGACGCTGCTGTTTGCCGGGCTGGTGACCAACTTCATGATCTCCGTGCTGGGCATTGTGATGGCAATCGCCGGCGCGGTGGGGTGGTTTCGTCAGGTGTTGCCGCACGAAGCGCACGAGATGCTGCCGGTCACCGAGGAAGAGATCGCGATCGAGCGCGAGGGCCGGCGCGTCACGCGTTTCGAACATCCCGTCTCCGGCCGCAGCACGACACCGGTATCGACGTATCCCATCTCGTCCGGCATCAAGGGTGGCTTCGCAGGCGGCACGGTGATGATCGTGCTGGCGGAGATTTATGGCGTCGTGCGCTTTCACAGTATCTGGTACGTGGTGAACCTGCTGGGTGGCGCCGGAGTCACAGGCTGGAATACTCCATCGGAGCACGACCTGGCTGCATTCCACCTGGCCGCCTTCCTGATCGCGATCGTGATCCACACGGCGTCGTCATTCCTGGTTGGCCTGCTGTATGGGGCACTCCTGCCGATCATGCCGCGGCATCCGATTGTGCTGGGCGGTCTGATCGCACCGGCGCTCTGGACCGGCCTGCTGCATTCCACACTCGGCTTGCTCAATCCGTTTTTCGATAACCACATCAACTGGTATTGGTTTGCACTGAGCCAAGTCGGCTTCGGCCTGGTTGCCGGGTGGGTGGTGGCGCGCGAAGGACGTCTGAAGAGTTTGCAGGGCGTGCCGCTCTCTGTCCGTCTCGGCGTGGAGCGCCCCGAATCGCCACGACAGGATGATGAGGGCAAGCGATGAAGGAATGCGTGTTGACGCTCGCGCTGTCGTGTGTCCTCCTTGCAAGCGGGTGCAGCAAGTTGCCCGGAAAACCCGCGCCGGGGCCCGAGGTGCCACGCCCGGAGAGCGTTCTGTCCTCACAGGTTCTGTATGCGCAGAACTGTGCAGGCTGTCATGGCGCCGACGGCTTGCACGGACCAGCGACACCGCTGGCATCACCGGTGTATCAGGCGCTGATCGACGATGCAGCGCTGCGTCGCGTGGTGGCGCAGGGAGAGCCGGGATCGATGATGCCGGCCTTCGCGAAAAATGCAGGCGGTGAGTTGACCGATGCGCAGGTGGACGCGATCGTGCATGGCATCCGCGCAGACTGGAAGGCAGGAAATGCGCTGGCCGGAGAGAATCTTCCAGCGTATGCGGATGATGGCATGGGAAGTGCGAAGGCGGGTGAGCAGGTGTATGCAAATAACTGCGCGCGCTGCCACGGACCGGCGGGAGGAAAGATCGGCAGTTCCGGCTCGGTGCTCGATCCGGATGTTCTATCCTTGATGACGCCCCAGGGCCTGCGGACCGCGGTGATCGTAGGGCGTCCGGACCTGGGCATGCCCGATTGGCGCAGCCAAATGAAAGGCAAGCCGATGACGGCACAAGATGTCAGCGACGTGGTCGCGTTCTTGGTGGCGCAGAAGTCCGCGACAGCGCCGGAAAGAACGCAAGGGCCACAGGCGGTGCAGGGAACGGCACACCAGCCCAAGATGAGTGGAGGAGTGCGATGAATCCGGAGCCGGGTTTGCCGGAACCCAACCAGGAATCCGTGGGGAAGCATGCCAAGAAAGTCGCGCGAGACGGCGAAGAGGGCGTTTCGCGGCGCACCTTTCTCCTGAAGGCAAGCATCGCGCTGAACGCAGTGGTCGCTGCCGCGGTTGCAACTCCGGTCATCGGGTATCTTCTGGGACCGATACGCCGGAAGGGCAGTTATAACTCATGGATCGCGCTGGGAGACGCGAGCGGCTATCGCGAAGGCGAGACCGTGCTGGCGACATATCGTAACCCGTTTACGACTCCATGGGACGGCGATACCGGAAACGTCGCCTGCTATGTGCGACGCGAGGCAGGCAACAAGTTCACCGTGTTCGCGGTGAACTGCGCGCATCTCGGTTGTCCAGTGCGCTGGTTTCCACAGTCGGAGCTGTTTATGTGTCCCTGCCACGGTGGCGTGTACTACTCGAACGGCGAACGCGCGGCGGGACCGCCGGAGCGTGGCCTATTCACTTACGACTACCGCGTCGTCGGCAGCAAGCTGATGATCAACGCCGGGCAGATGCCAACACTCGCCAATGAGGCCAAACTGGTGAAAGGAATCCTGCCATGCCCTGGTACAAGCAAGCCTACGATTGGGTAGAGCGCCGTGTGCAGCTCGAAGGCTTCGTCAAAGAGTCGGTCGAGCACCCGGTGCCCAGCAAGACGGCGAGCTGGTGGTACGTCTTCGGCAGCGCGAGTTTTGTGCTGCTGCTGCTGCAGATCGTCACCGGTATCCTTCTCGCGCTGGTGTATGTGCCGTCCGCAGGCTCCGCGTGGGCTAGCCTGCAGGTGTTGAATCACCAGTTGCCACTGGGCTGGTTTCTGCGCGGCATGCACGGCTGGGGATCGAACTTCATGGTCGCCATCGTGCTCATCCATATGTGCCAGGTCTTTCTGTTCGGTGCATATAAGTTTCCGCGCGAGCTTACCTGGATCCTGGGCGTCTTCCTGCTGCTGATGACGCTGGCGATGGCCTTCACCGGGCAGGTGCTGCGCTTCGATCAGGACTCGTATTGGGGACTGGGCATTGGCGCCTCCATCCTAAGCCGCGTCCCCTTCATCGGACGACAGCTGGTTGAGTTCATGCTGGGCGGTCCCATCATTGCGGGTGCCACGCTGACCCGGTTCTTCGCGCTGCATGTCTTCGTCATTCCGGCGCTGATGCTGGCGTTTGCCTCGCTGCACACCTGGCTGGTGTTGAAGCTCGGCATCAACGAATGGCCAACACCCGGGCGGCTGGTCAAGCGCGAGACCTACATTCAGGAATACAACGAGCTCTCGCACACCGATGGCATGCCGTTTGTGCCCGGCGCGGTATGGAAGGATGCGATGTTCGCGGCGGGCATTGTGCTGGCGGTCGCCATCTGCGCGCTGCTGTTCGGGCCGATGGGGCCAACCGGTGTTCCGGATCCGACGATCGTACAGACCGCGCCCAAGCCCGATTATTTCTTTCTGTGGATTTATACGGCCCTGGCATTTCTGCCGCCCTCGATCGAGACGCCGATCATGCTCATCGCTCCAGTGATCGGCGTGGGCATCATGCTGGCGCTGCCGTTCGTTGCCGGACTGGGCGAGAAGAGTTGGCATCGCCGGCCAGTAGCGGTGATCCTGGTGGTGGTGCTGGCGGTTGGCTTCGCTACGCTCACCCATCTGGGTACGTACGTTCCGTGGAGTCCGCAGATGGATGGCTGGAGCGCCGATCCGGTTCCGGTGCACTTTGTGCAGGGAACAAAGCCACTGGAGCGGCAGGGCGCAGTAGTCTTCCAGGAGAAGCAGTGCCGCAACTGCCATCAGATCGGCGGTCTCGGCGGTCGGCGAGGGCCATCGCTGGATGACGTGGCGACTCGCCTTACGGAAGATCAGCTGGTGCGCCAGGTGACGCAGGGCGGGGGCAACATGCCCGCATACGGAAAGACCCTCTCGCCGGCTCAGGTAACAGCGCTGGTTTCTTTCCTCGAGACCCTGCATCCAGCGAACCAA
>DASUWP010000105.1:0-9327 GCA_036378335.1 Acidobacteriaceae bacterium
TAGCTGGTAGCAGGGTCGCGCTCAGTCGCGATCCCCTTCCTGTGAATACAACCACCAGGCGGATGCGAGGTCCTGCACGATGTGGCCTAGCGATTTGTAGATGGTGATCTCTTCGGGCGACGTGCGGCCTTCGGCGGTGCCGGCGAGGACCTGGCCGATTTCGGCGCGGATGTGATTGTCGCTGATGAGGCCGGCTTGCTTCGCGCGCAGAAATTCCCCGCCTTGCTGGAGGACGCCCTCGCGGCTGTCGACGAAGAAGCGTGCACGGGCGACGAGTGCGTTGTCGATCTCGGCAGGGCCGGCATGGCTGGAGCCGACTGCATTGATATGCGTACCGGGCTTGACCCACTCGCCTTCGAGGATGGGCTCGGACGCGGAGGTTACGGTGCAGACGATGTCCGCACCTGCAACGGCCTGCTGCGCCGTGGCGAGAGCGGTGACGGGAAGTTTGAGTTCAGCGCGCACTTTCTCGGCGAAAACATGGGCGCGCTCGGGAGAGCGTCCCCAGACGGTGATGGATTGGAGCGCACGGACTTTTGCAATGGCGCGGGCGTGCGTGACGGCCTGCTCGCCGGTGCCGAGGATGGCGAGATGCGCTGCGTCTGGAAGTGCAAGGGCGTTGGTAGCGACCGCGCTGGCGGCAGCGGTGCGGATGGCGGTGACTTCGCCGGCGTGGACGATGCAGACGGGCGTACCGGTGTTCGGCTCGAATAGGACGATGAGGCCCTGGTGCGATTGGCGGCCCTGCACAGCATTCTCGGGAAAGATGCTGATCAGCTTCGCGCCGAAGGGTTTCGTCGCGCCGAGTGCGCCGGGCATGATGCCGAAGAGGTGGCCGTCGGCGAGCGGGATGATGGAGCGGAGCAGTTGTTTGGTTTCGCCGCTGGAGAAGGCGATCATCGCGTCGCGGATGAGGGGGATGCAGACGTCGCAGGTGAGGCGGCGGGCTACTTCTTCGCGGTCGATGAAGCGCATGGGTTAGAAGAGTACGCCAGAGGACAGAGGACAACTGCACAAGAATGTTGTGGATTCCCACCCTTCGCGTTGCGAAGGATGGGAATCCGGTGCGCTGGTGATGCGGCGCTCCGGTCGGGATGACAATTCGAGAGGAACAGCGACGCGGCGGCGCCCGGCTATGCGGTGGTCAGCTCGTAGGCGCTGCTTTGGTCGTCGTGGCCGGGGGCTCGGTCGCCTAGTACGTGGAGCCGGAGGAAGTTGGTGGAGCCGGTGAGGGTACGGGTGCCGGCGACAATGCCTAAGATTTCCTGCGGCTTCATGTAGCCATGCGCGGTGAGAATGTCTTCCGCCTCTTCCACCATGGATTCCGTAGTGGACATCTTGGCGCAGCCGATGGGGTGCACGCCCCACAGGAGATTCATGCGACGGATGACCTTGGGCACGCTGGAGAGCGCGAAGATGGGTGGCTTGGGACGCCACTTCGAGAGCTGGCGGGCGGTGGTGCCGGTCTCGGTGAAGACGGCGATGGCCGCGATATCGAGATCTTCGGCGGCATGCGCCATCGATTCGCAGATGGTTTCGGAAATCGAGAGCCGCACGTGCGAGGAGCTCTTGCGGTACGCGGCTGGATCGGCGAGCATGACGGCTTCGCTTTCGACCACGATGCGATCCATCATCTTGACCGCTTCGACCGGATACTTTCCTGCTGCCGATTCGGCGGAGAGCATGACGGCGTCGGTGCCGTCGTAGACGGCATTGGCTACGTCGGAGGCTTCGGCGCGCGTGGGGCGCGGGTTCTCGATCATCGATTCGAGCATCTGGGTAGCGGTGATGACGGGCTTGCGGTATTCGCCAGCGCGGCGGATGACATGCTTTTGCAGCGCGGGAACCTTTTCCGGAGGCACCTCAACACCCAGATCACCACGGGCCACCATGACACCGTCGGCGATCTCCAGGATGCCTTCGAGGTGCTCGATGGCCTGCGGTTTTTCGAGCTTGGCAATGATCCAGATGTCGCCGCCGTGGGACCGCGCACGATCGCGGGTATAGCGCACATCCTCCGCGGTACGGACGAACGAGACGGCGATGGCATCGACGTCATTGTCGATACAGAACTTCAGGTCGATCTCATCCTTCTCGGTAAGGGAGGGCGTCTTCACGAAAATGCCGGGAAGATTGATGCCCTTGTTTTCGCCGAGGGTGCCGCCGTTGATCACGGTACATTCGACATCGTCGCCGCGGATGGCGGTGACGCGCAGCTCGATGAGGCCATCGGAGAGCAGGATGCGGGCGCCGGGTGTGAGGTTCTCCGCAAGTGTGAGGAAAGTGGTGCTGATCAGCGACGAGGTACCGGCGATTTCGCGCGGCGTGATGGTGAGCGACTGCCCAGTGGTGAGTTGCACGGGTGTCTTATCGACGAGCTTGCCCGTGCGAATCTTGGGTCCTTGCAGATCGCCCAGAATACAGAGCGGCTTGTTCTCTTCTTTGGCGACCTGCCGGACCATCTTGATGAGGTCGAGCTTCTGCTCATGAGTGCCGTGCGAGAAGTTCAACCGGGCGACATCCAGGCCAGCGCGTACCAGCTGGCGGAAGGTGACCTCGTTGTTCGAAGCTGGGCCCAAGGTGGCGACAATCTTGGTGCGTCGATTGTCTACAGCGGCGAACGGCGATCCATCTGATACAGGCAGCATCCGTGAAAACTCCGGCCCCTGGCACATGCGGGGCTGTTATGTGGTCTTGTCAACGTTTTCATTCTACTCGCAGAGTGCGGGTGGCCCGGATCTCCTCAGGGAAGAATGAGTTCCTGCTGCTTTGAGGGAACGCTCTCAGCCTGAGCAATGTGGTCGGCTTCCACCTGCGCGTTGTACTCCGCGCCCAGGAACACGGCGAGCGCGGTGATATAGAGCCATACCAGCGTGGCGACAGCGGTGCCGAGCGATCCATAGATGATGCTGTAATCGGCGAAGCGCGTCACGTACCAGCCGAAGACCAGGGTGGTGACGAACCAGATGACGGCCGACATGGCGGCGCCGGGCATCACATCGCGCCAGCTCTGCCGGCGGGGCGTACCGAAACGGTAGATGACGGCGAGCACGACGGCAGTGCACAGAATGGCGATGGACCAGCGCGACATCCGCCACAGGAACAGCACGTAGGGCTTAAAGCTGTGAGCAGCGACATCGATGACCCATTCCTCGATCTGGTGGCCGAAGGCGACAAGCGCGGTGGACAGGGCCATGGGGACGAGGCAACTGGGGATCAGCACCAGAGCGGTCACGCGTTCGCGGGTGGGGTTCCACTCGGTGCGCGTGTCGTCGAAAATGGGCGAGGCAAAGGCGCGACGGAAACCCTGCATGAAGGAGGTCATCATACCCATGCAGCCGAACAGGGTGACCAGGGTCGCAGAGCTGACGGCCTGCAGGGAGCGGACGTGCCTCGCATTGAAGTAGTCCTGGATGGCATCGACGGCGTTGCCGGGGAGGAAGTCGGCAAGAGCGGTGCGGATCTCGCCTATCAGTGTGTCGCTCTGCGGGACCAGCGCGAGCACCGTGGTGACCACGAGCAGGGCCGGAAACAGGCCAAGGATCGCCGAATATGCTGTCGCCCGCGCGAGCGTCAGCACATCGTGAGAGAGCGCGTGCAGCGTGGCTCGCCGCAATTGCTGGAGTGGGCGCAGCATTCCGTGTCTTCAGGGTACCGCCGCGGCCCCTGCCGGAGAAAGCCCTTTGCGCTGCGACGGGGGGTTGGCGGAAGGGTGACTCCGGAGGGTACGATTCGCCGGCCGCAAATAGTTTTTAGCCGACATCCAAATGCGGGCCGGGGTTCCCATGCGGCCCGGGTTACTGACGGCTCTGTGGTGAGAGGGGCTATAGACACCGGCCGCCCTAGCCGCTGTTAGGATTACGGTGGCGCCGCCACCACAGGAGACTGCCTGTTGAACCATCCGCTTCGCCGTTCCATCGCTTCCGCCACGCTCGTACTTGTGCTCTCATGTGTTCCGGCGTTCGCCGGATTGACGCGCAAGCACAAGCCCACGCCCGCCGCTCCGCCACCGACGGCCCCCCATGCGAGTGCGCAGCTTGCGGACAAGAAGCTGAACGGCCGCGTGGACGCGCTGCTGGGACAGATGACGGTGGAAGAAAAGATCGGACAACTGGCGCAATATACCGGTGGCACCACCGTGACAGGACCGACGGGCGACAAGCTCGATTTCGATGCGATGCTGGCCAAGGGCGAGATCGGATCGCTATTCAACGTCACAGGCGCGAAAGAGACGAACCACTATCAGCACATTGCAGTGGAACAGTCACGATTGCATATTCCATTGCTCTTCGGGTTGGATGTGATCCACGGCCATCGCACGACTTTCCCGGTGCCCCTGGCGCTGGCTGCCAGCTTCGACCCGGAGGTGGTGCAGCAGGCCTCCCGTATGGCAGCCACGGAAGCCCGTCAGGACGGCATCAACTGGGTGTTCTCGCCCATGGTGGACATCTCCCGCGACGGCCGCTGGGGACGCATCGTCGAAAGCGCGGGCGAAGATCCGTTCCTGGGAAGCGCGATTGCGCGTGCGTACATCCGCGGGTATCAGCAGGGCGACCTGTCGAAGCCGGATTCCGTGGCTGCGTCGGTGAAGCATTTTGCGGCGTACGGCGCGGCTGAGGCGGGACGGGACTACAACACCACGGACATGTCGGAGATCCGGTTGCGTCAGGTGTATCTGCCGCCCTACCAGGCCGCAGTGGATGAGGGCGCGGCGACGGTGATGTCGGCATTCAACGCGCTGAACGGAGTACCGGCAAGCGCGAATCCATTCACCCTGACGAAGATCCTGCGCAAGGAGTGGGGCTTCGATGGCATGGTGGTGAGCGACTATGGCGCGATCAGCGAGCTGATGAAACACGGCATCGCTGCCGATGGCGCGACCGCCGCAGAGAAGGCGCTCACCGCCGGCGTGGATATGGATATGCAAAGCGACCTCTACCACGCCCGGCTGGCCGGGCTGGTGGAGAGCGGCAAAGTGCCGATGCCGGTGTTGGATGAAGCGGTGCGGCGTGTGCTGCGGGTGAAGTTCGCGATGGGATTGTTTGAGCATCCCTACACCGACGAGAACCTGCCGCCATATGCACCCACGCCGGAGAAGCGCGAGCTGGCGAGGAAGGCTGCGGAAGAGAGTTTCGTACTGCTGAAGAATGAAGCGATCCCGGGTGTGGGTCGGCTGCTGCCCTTGGCGAGCGATTTGAAATCGGTCGCGCTGATCGGTCCGCTGGCCGATGACGCCGAAGACATGCTCGGATCATGGGGAGCGCAGGGCGAGGCGCGCTACGCGACAACGCTGCGCGCCGCACTGGCGGACAAGCTCGGCAAGAAGCTCACCTATGCGAAGGGCACGGACATCCTGGGCACAGACACCGGCGGGTTCGCAGCGGCGGTGACGGCAGCGAAGAATGCCGATCTCGTGATCCTGGCGCTCGGTGAAGCGGGCAGCGCGATGACGGGCGAGGCGTCGAGCCGCGTACACCTGACACTGCCCGGGAACCAGGAAGAGTTGATGAAACAGGTGGTGGCCGCGGGCAAGCCCGTGGTGCTGGTGCTGTTCGATGGAAGGCCGACTGCGATTCCGTGGGCTGCGGCGCATGTACCCACTATTCTCGAAGCGTGGTTTCCGGGTATTGAAGCCGGGCCGGCGCTGGTCTCGGTGCTGACCGGCGATGTGAGCCCTTCCGGCAGACTGCCGGTCGAGTTTCCCTACAGTGTGGGTCAGGAGCCGCTGTATCTCGCACAATTGCCCACGGGACGTCCCGCGGGCGAGGCTGACCTGACGCATCCGCCGACAGGTCCGGCAGACAAATATCTATCGCGCTACATCGATTCACCCAACGCGCCGGTGTATCCCTTCGGCTGGGGAATGTCGTATGCGCAGTTCACCTACACGAACATCAAGATCGATCACAGCGGCGGCAGCAGCAGGGATATAGGCACGATCACAGTGGGCGTGGACGTGAAGAATATCTCCTCGGTGGCGGGAGCTGAAGTTGCGCAGCTTTACCTGCACAACACGGTAGCGAGCGTGTCGCAGCCGGTGCGGGAGCTGAAGGGATTTCAGCGCATCCTGCTGCAACCCGGCCAGACGCAGCATATCGACTTCAAGCTCCACTATGACGACCTGGCTTTTTACAATGCAGAGGTGAAGCGCGTGGTCGAGCCGGGAACCTTCGATGTATTCGTGGGTGGCAGCTCGCTGGCAGATAAAGCGGGCAGCTTCACTGTGCTGGAGTAAGACAGGGGGATAGGAACAGGAAAAGACGCATCGCGCTTCCCTGGTCCCTGTTCCCCGCTTCGCTAATTTCCTGTTTCCCTATTCCCTATTTTTTCTACCGCCCTCGCGCACCTGTGCGCTTGGGCTTCCAGTCGTTGAGGAACTTTGTCAGATCGCTGGACTGGAGATGGCGCATGCTTTCAAACTCGCCATGGGTTTGCGCGAGCAAGACTTTGCCGTCAGGTGACAGCACGACCAAAGCCGGGACGCCCTTCTTGAGCGGGATCCCATAGTGGTCGGCGATGTCGGTGTTGGCATCGTAGCGTCCGATGTTCACGTCCACGAGTTCGAAGTTCTCATTCAACAACGACTTGTTCGCGGGATCGTGAAAGTAGATATCGAGCACCTGGCAATCCCCGCACCAATTGCCGCCGAAGTCTAGGATGACGCGCTTGTGCTGGGCCCTGGCACGCTGGAGCGCGTCATGGATCTCGGTTTTGGCAACGGCCGGATCGGGATAGATCGCGCGTCCTTGCGCGAGTGCGGTCTGAACTGCGAAAGGTAAGACGGCACACAGCACAGCCATCCTCTTGATTGCCGGAACTGCTTTCAATGCCTGAACCGCGTGAAACCATTGCTGCCGATGCTGCATGCTGCCTCCTTCCTGGAAAGCTGCGGAATGAGATTCCTCTGAGATGGTCCTTTTATGATGCGCGAAGTTCGCGATGGTTACCAAATTTTGGTCTGGATGTTGGCCGGCGTGTTGTCTTGGGCATTCGCCTGCACATTGCTCTGCCGCTCGAGTTTGCAAACCGACACCGCGGCATTATGAAACGGACACGCGAGGCCATCGGACTGCCGCGGCTCGACCATCACCCAGCTGACCGGACTGCGCGTCGACAGAGCAAGAAAATCCGCGGCAGTGTAGTGGTTCCACCCACTAGTAAGCTCCTGCTCGCGCTTCCACTCGGGCGCCATCTGCGGAAAGATGGAAGCGACCCCACTATCTTTGACCCAATCAGCAATCATGCTGCGCTCCGCAACCGCGCGGAAGCCATGCAGGTCCTCACCGGGGATCTGGAGGTATCGCGGGGGCAGGGCAAAGACAGCATCCTGCGGCGTGTTGTCGCGCGCCCACTCAAATGCCTGGAGCCATGGGTTGGTCACGGCGCGGCCAGGCAGTTCCAGATGCTGACTCGTGGGATACACGCTGCGATCGACTGCGTACATCGCTGCGCAGATGGGAAGAAAAAGGGCCAGCCATCGCCATGTTTTTCCCTGCAGCAGATACTCGCCGACGAGGCCGCCGAGCAGCAAGAACATCACGATGTAGATGAGTTGGAACGATCGCATCGGCTGCAGTCGCACGAAATCGTCAAAGTACGGGCTGGAGCTGAAGAGAAGAAACGCTGCAATGGAGACTGCGCCCAGCAACAGCAACGCGCGGCAGAGCCTCGCCGCGACGGGAGTGAGAGCGGCGAAGCGGATACGCGAGATGGCGAAGAGAATGACAAGAGGCAGCAGAGCGCCGAGCCACTCATACCAGGACCATGCCCAGGCGAAAAAGAAGGTGCGGGAGTAAAGCGTCTCGCGATACGGCTCCTGCGCGGCCCCGAGGTGAAAGCCATCGGGCAGGCGCTGGAATAGACCAACAGACGAGGCCAGCGCCTCCTCTGCCCGCAACTGGCGCGGCGCAAAGCGCGGCAGCGACAACAGTACGACCAGGGCTACGCCGTAGGCTGCCATCTGTGGATGCAGGAGAGCCGTAATGCCCAACAGAACGGCTGCGGGAACGGGACGGCTGGCGAGAATCGCGGTGAGAGCCAGGAGGGTCAAAGGTGTGGAGAGCGAGCGCGCCGTGAGATAGGGATCCATGATCGGCAACGCGGTTCCCGCGACCGGAATGGTGAGGACAGAGGCAAGCGTGAGGATGGCGGACCACTGCGCCCGCGGCCGCGTGAAGCAGAGGCGGGCAAGCCAGTCCGCGGCCAGCAGCAGCAGATAGATGCCGAGCACATGAAAGATGAGGACGGCCCAGGGCAGCGGCACGTGCAGCCAGCGCACCATGCCGCCCACGGCATTGGAGAAGAAGGAGACGCGGCTGTGAGAAAGGAAGAAATCGGCGCCGTAGGGGAAGAGTCCAGGGGTGACGATGCGCTCGACGGCAGGCAGATAGATGGCGCCATCGTCCACGCCGAAGTGGTATCCCTGTACGGCAATCATGAGCAGGGAAAGTAACAGTAGCACCACTGGTCTGGAGAACCGGGAGCTGGAGAGTCGCGACAGAAAACTCACCCGAAGTGTCTCTCCCGACGGGACGGCTTGCGTGCGATCATCCTCGCGCATGGTCTGGGCACAAATAACTCCTCACTCTGTCAATCAATAAGCTACAACCAGACCCGAATGCATCTTTTCCTGCGGTTCAGGCGCGTGACGTAATAGACATAGACGCCTTGAGATCCCGGAAGTTTACCCGGCCAAAGGAAGCAAAAGAAAAGGCGGGGCACTAGGCCCCACCTGATGAGATGCCAGCAAAACTGCTGAGAGCAGGATGGATACCGTTATTCGGCAGCCAGTTCTTCGGCTTCGCCTTCCTGCCGCATGAGCTCAAGCTCGCGCTCCTCGGCTTCCTGGGCTGCGGAGACCTCTTCCTGCACCTTCTGCGCTGCTTCCTCCAGTTCCGGTGAGAGCGCAATGTTGCGGTAGAACTCCATGCCGGTACCGGCTGGGATCAGACGGCCGACAATGACGTTCTCCTTGAGACCGCGCAGACCATCGATGGCTCCGTTGATGGACGCCTCGGTGAGTACGCGAGTGGTCTCCTGGAAGGAGGCCGCGGAGATGAAAGAGTCGGTGGAGAGCGATGCCTTGGTGATGCCGAGCAGCAGCGGACGGCCTACTGCGGGGCGGCCACCTTCGCTCATGGCGCGCTCGTTCTCATTGCGGAAGCGGAACCGGTCGACCTGCTGCTCGAGCAGGAAGTTGGTGTCGCCTACGTCCTCGATCTTCACCCAGCGCAGCATCTGCCGCACGATGGTCTCGATGTGCTTGTCGGAGATGGCAACGCCCTGCAGACGATAGACCTCCTGGATTTCGTTCACCAGGTAAGCCTG
>DASUWP010000106.1:0-7463 GCA_036378335.1 Acidobacteriaceae bacterium
GTACGACAACCTCGGTTGGATCGGCTTCATTCTTGCATTCATCGTCGGCGGCTGGGTGACCATGAGGATCGTCTCGCCGATCCTGGCTATCTTCCTCACACTGCTGCTGCACGGCTGAATCACAGCGTCTTAGCCCGGTACAATCGGCGAAGCACTCTCATGGCTTTGACGACTGACTCCGCAGCAATTTCGACCTCCGCCCGGCGTGTTCTGAGCGGCATGCGTCCCACCGGCAAACTGCACCTGGGCAACTACGTGGGCGCGCTGAAGAACTGGGCGCGGCTCCAGCACGAGACCAACGAACATGGCTCTCGCAAGTACGAGTGCTACTTCTTTATTGCCGACTATCACGCGCTGACCACCGACTACGCCGACCCCCGCAATGTGGCGCAGAATACGCTGGAAGTAATGCTCGACTGGCTGGGCGCCGGGCTCGATCCGGAGATTTGCACGCTCTTTGTGCAGAGCCATGTGCCGCAGCATGCGGAGCTGCACCTGCTGTTGAGCATGATCACGCCGCTGGGCTGGCTGGAGCGTGTGCCTACCTATAAAGAACAGCAGGAGAACCTGACCGGCAAGGACCTGAGCACCTACGGGTTTCTCGGCTATCCGCTTTTGCAGGCGGCAGACATCCTGATTTATCAGGCAGATTTTGTGCCGGTGGGGCAGGACCAGGTGGCGCACGTGGAGCTGACGCGCGAGGTGGCGCGGCGGTTCAACCAGTTTTGCCCGCCCCCTGGATATGTTCCGCCCACCCACGCGCAATTAAAGGAAACTCTGGTGGCGGGGAATGCCAATCAGGAGCTTCCCGGCGGCGTCGCGCCGATTCTGCCCGAGCCGCAGGTGCTGTTGACGCCTTCCCCCAAGTTGCCCGGCACCGACGGGCGCAAGATGTCCAAGAGCTACGGCAACACCATTCTGCTAACCGATCCCGAGCCGGTTATCCGGCAGAAGCTCAAACCGATGGTCACCGATCCGGCACGCGTGCGGCGTACCGACCCGGGCGATCCGGACAAGTGCCCGGTCGGCGATCTGCACAAGGTCTTCTCGACGGCGGAAACGATGGCGAAGGTGTATGAAGGCTGCCGGACAGCGGGGATCGGCTGCATCGAGTGCAAGGGGTGGGCTACCGATTCGATTGTGCACGAGCTGACACCCATCCAGGAACGGCGCGCCCGTTATGACGAGAACAGCGCGCAGGAGATCCTGCGTGACGGCGCCGCGCGCGCGCGGATGCGGGCATCTCAAACGATGGCGGAAGTGAACCAGGCGATGCACCTGCTGCCGGAGGTTGCACCATGACCGAGGAACGCACATCGGGACAGGAACAGCAGCCTGCTTCTGGGAAAGAGCAGCCCGCAAAGCCGGCGCGCAAGAAGGATGAGGTGGAGAGCGCCTCGCCCTTCTCCGTGGTGGTCGGCGAGGTGTATGACGGGCCGCTCGATCTGCTGCTGGACCTGATCCGCAAGCAGGATATCGACATCTATGACATCCCGATTGCGAAGATCACTGCGCAGTTCCTGAGTTACGTCGAGCGGCTCAAGCAGACAGATGTAGATGCGGCGGGTGACTTCATCTACACCGCGGCGCTGCTGATCCATATCAAGAGCCGCATGCTGCTGCCGCGCAGCCCTGCAGAGGCTGCCGAGGGCGAGAACGAAGACCCCCGGCGCGAGCTGGTAGAGCGTCTGCTGGAACACGAGCGCTTCAAGAACGCAGCACAGATGTTGCGGCAGAAGCAGCAGATTGAAGAGGCGACGTGGTCACGGCCGGCGTTGCGGGAGTTTCAGGACGAAGGGACGGAGCCGGAGATCGCCGCCGACACGGTCGACCTGGTGCGCGTCTTCCGCGAAATACTGGAGCGGGTGAAGCAGCGGCCGGTCCTGAATGTCGATGATGAATCAGTGACCGTCGGTCAGATGATCGATTATCTGCGCCGCCGGCTCACGATGGAGGACGGGCCGGTTCCCCTGAGCCAGATGCTGCGCAACGCGCGCTCGGAGCGGGCGGTGATCTGCATGTTTCTTGCCCTGCTGGAATTGGTGCGGCTGCAGGCAATATTGCTGCGGCAGGAGCGGAATTTCGGCGACATTCTGGTGAAAAAGCACACCGCCTTCGAGCAGGTGATGAACGACACACTGGCGGCGCGAGACGACTGGCGTTGAGCCTGGTTTTGGGCGATCAACAACTTGCTGGGAAGAGACCGATTTTCCGCCATCATTCATCAGAAATTCATATTCTGCCCAGTCGTGGTTAACTCATCGTGTCGCGTTCCGCGCTATCTTCGGAACACGGCCACGGAGACCTCCCTGCCATGGAACTTATCTCCACACTCCCCTCTGGTGTACAGCGGTTCAGGAGCACCAGCGCGACCCGCGACAAACTGGGCCGGGGCCCTAACAAGATTGTGACAATCTCCAGTCATCCCGGATGGCTGGGCCGGCGTGAGGGTCGCGAAGATGCAGGCGCTGAAGGTGAAATTGTTGCCGACACGGTACATCTGACGCGGGCCTTTCACGAGGTGCTCGAACGGGTGCGACAGAGTCCGGTGCTCAACATGGATGATGAGTCCGTAACAACCGCGCAGATGATTGATCATCTGTGGCGGCGGCTTGCCCGAAAAAATGCGCCCGTTCGCCTGAATCATTTGCTGCGCGATGCGCGATCGGAGCGCGCGGTGATCTGCATGTTTCTTGCGCTGCTGGAGCTGGTGCGACTGGACGCGATACTGCTGCGGCAGGATCGCAGCTATGCGGACATCCTGGTGAGGCGCAATTCTGCGGTCGGCTCCTAGCTCTGAGTTTGATGAGGCTCTGCCGATGAGCCCTCTTTCCTTTCACCAGAAATTTACAGTGCGCTGAACCTGGTTCACGCTCTATGCACGTTTCGCTGGTAACTTCGCCGAAGCCGGCACAGGAGCCGCGCGCGCATGGAAAACACCACCACACTCACTCCAGAACTCCAGAAGCTCAACGCGAGCGCAATGGAAGAGAAGCTCAACCGCAGTCCCGGCCGGATTGCGATGATCGTCTTTGGCTGCGCTATAGCCGCGGGCATTATCTACGCCGGTCTCAAGCTCGGTTCCGATCTTGCGACCACCCACTATCCGACGGCGTGGCCTTATGTGCTGCTCGGCATCGCACTACTAATCGCGTTAGGCTTTGAATTCGTCAACGGATTCCACGACACCGCGAACGCCGTGGCTACGGTCATCTACACGCATTCTCTGGAACCGCACGTTGCAGTGGTGTGGTCGGGAATTTGTAACTTAACCGGTGTCCTGCTGTCGTCTGGGGCTGTGGCGTTCGCAGTGGTCTCGCTGCTGCCTGTGGAACTGATTCTGCATGTCGGATCAAATGCCGGCTTTGCCATGGTATTTGCCCTGCTGATCTCGGCAATTCTGTGGAACCTGGGCACATGGTGGCTGGGGCTACCAGCATCGAGTTCGCACACGCTGATCGGCTCGATCATCGGCGTGGGATTGATGAACCAATATCTCGCTGCGAAGGCCGGCGCCGGAACGGGCACCAGCGGTGTGGACTGGGCGCAGACCACGAATGTCTTCAAGGCTCTCCTGATCTCGCCGCTGGTCGGTTTCTTCTTCTCGGCGCTGCTGCTGCTGATCTTTAAGTTCTTTATCAAGGACAAGCGTCTCTACGAAGCGCCGAAGGGTGCTGCACCGCCGCCGTTCTGGATCCGGCTCCTGCTGATTGGCACCTGCACGGGCGTCAGCTTTGCGCACGGCTCGAATGACGGGCAGAAGGGCATGGGGCTGATCATGCTGATCCTGATCGGTACAGTGCCTACCGCCTATGCGCTCAACCATGCCATCGGTTTCAACCAGGTGCAGGATTTCGCCGCAGTGTCGCAACAGGCAGCCAACACGCTGCAGGGTTATGTTTCTCCTGCGGGCAGCGTGGGCGATCCGCGTGCGGATATTGTGCGCTATTTGCAGACCAAGCAGGTGGAACCGGAAACAGTAGGCGCCGAGCAGCAGTTGATCCGCGAGATCAGCCACGAGGTGAAATTGTACAAATCACTCGCGGCGGTTCCTTCGGATCAGCAGTCGAACGTGCGTAATGACATGTACCTGGCGAGTGAAGGCATTCGCGTGATGCAGAAGACCAAAGCTCCTGCGTTCAGCGTGACCGACGCCAAGGTCCTGACGAACTATAAGAAACACCTGGACGGGGCCACGAAGTTCATCCCCGGCTGGGTGAAGCTGGCCGTAGCGCTGGCCCTGGGACTGGGCACGATGGTGGGCTGGAAGCGCATCGTTGTCACGGTGGGCGAGAAGATCGGCAAGGAGCACCTGACTTACGGGCAAGGCGCGGCAGCGGAACTGGTCGCCATGGGCACCATCATGGCGGCGGATGGATTCGGTCTGCCGGTTTCGACGACGCACGTGCTGTCATCGGGCGTGGCCGGCACCATGATGGCCAACAAGAGCGGCCTGCAGCTCAGCACGGTGCGCAACATCGCCATGGCGTGGGTCTTCACGTTGCCGGCGGCGGCCATTCTTTCCGGAGTGCTGTTCATGGTCTTCCGCACGATCGCGAAATAGCACTTTCTGCCAAATAAGCGGCGCCGGGAGTCCCCCGACGCCGTTTTTCTTTGCGCTGCTCTATTGCTCGTGGCTTTGTTGGTTCGCGATCTGGCGGCCTTCCGTCGCGGGACGCTGCGCGTGGGTATGAAGTTGGCACGCCGCGGGCGGATTCGTCATCTGTTTCTCGAAGACGCGGAAACTTGGCGTGCCGGGCTGCAGCGTGGCCCAGTAGGATGTGCTGGTGAAGATCGGCTTCTGTTGATCGATGATCTGGTGCGAGAGGATGCGGATACCGCAGGCAAGATTCCGCTCCGGATTCAGGATCGTGCGTTTCGGATCGTGAGCCGGAAGATACTTGTCGGCTCGCCAATCGAAATCACAGCCGTATCGTTTGCTGTCTTCGTAGGTGAGTTGCAGCAGCCCCTGCTGGTGAACAATCCGGCCGGTAACGTGATCGGGTACTGCGACTTCCGGCTCAGTATGGCGGACATTGGTCGAAGCATTGAGGCCCGCCTCGGCGGCGGCCATCGCCTGGAACAGATATGCCCACCAGGCGCGCTTGTCTTCCTCGCTCATGGTGTAGAAAGCCGGGCAGTAGCGGCGGACATCGCGGGGCACCTGGCGGGTGAGCATCGCGGGCGGCAGGGAGCGCTCGATGAAGATGTCCCAGTGCTTGTCCCAGGTGGGACCGCCAAGCTCGGAGGCCTTCACATCGAGCGGAGTTGATGGGGCGACCTTTACGGCAGGAGCAACGGGCGGGGTGGGCGAGTGCGCGATGCGCTTTGGATCGACCTGAGTCTGGCCGCAACCTGTGCTGCTGAGGGAGAGCAGAATCGCCGCGCAGATGGGTATGGTCGCTCGTCGCACGCTGCAGGGCACCGCCTGACTCGGGTAACGCAGTTCGAGGGAAGGGCGGGGAGGGCCCATTGTTCAGACGCGGGAAGTGGGCGGCGCGTTGCCGGGCCGCGCTCCGATAGTATGAAGACTGGAGTATGGTCAGCTGGCCGCGCGGCCGAAGCTGCCGTAACGGGATGAGTCTACGAGCAAAGATCGAAGCAGTGGTGTATGCCGCAGAAGAGCCGGTAACGCTGGCGCAACTGGCCGCCGTATTCGGCGCGGAGGTCCGCGAGATTTGGCAGGCGGAAGAGGCCGAGAGGTCCAAGGCGGCGTCTTCCACGGGGGACGAGGCGGCGCAACTGCCGATCGAGGCGCTCCAGGACACCGTGAGCGAGGGCGCTTTCGGCGAGGAGGCTTCGAGCGAGACGCTGGAAGCCGAGACAGCGGCTGCTGAGCCCAGCGCCGAGAATGCCGCTCCGGGACGGGATGCCGAGGCTGCTGCCGCGAAGCGCGCAGCACGCAATGAGGATCGCGCCATTCGCGAGTACCTGCGCCAGGTGCTGGATGCATTGATGGCAGACTTGGAGACGAGCGATCGCGGCATCGAGATTCGCGAAATTGCCGGCGGCTACCGGATGGCGACCAAGCCGGAATATCACGACGCGATCCGCTCCTTTGTGAAGAGCCTGAAGCCGCCGATGAAGTTGAGCCTGCAGGCGCTGGAGACGCTCGCTGTGGTGGCCTACAAGCAGCCGGTGACCGGCCCGGAGATCAGCGAGATTCGTGGCGTGGAGTCCGGGGGTGTGCTGGGTAGCCTGCTTTCGCGCAAGCTGATCACGACGGCAGGACGCAAGCAAGTGATCGGGCGGCCGATCCTCTACAAAACGACGAAGGAGTTCCTGCTGCGCTTCGGACTGAAGGACCTGAACGAGCTGCCGAGCATTGAGGAGTTCGAGAAGATGGCCGGCGAGTTGGCGGATAGCGAACTGGAGCCGGCGGGCGAAGGTGGCCTGACGACGAGCGAGGCGGAGCGATCCCTGAACGAGGATGACGAGGAGGCCGACGCTGTTGAAGGCGAGGAGATCGGTACGGCCAACGAAACAGGCGCGGATGCGCCCACAGAAGAGACGACCACGGCAGAACCGGTGATGGAAGAGCAGAAAGCTGGCGAGGCATGACCGTCCCGGAATCAAATGCGCCGGATGGCCAGTCGCCGCAGCGGCTGCAGAAGATCATTGCGGCGGCAGGGCTGGCATCCCGGCGCAAGGCGGAGACGCTGATCACGGAAGGCCGCGTGCGGGTGAACGGTCAGGTGGTGACGGAGCTGGGTGCGAAGGCCGATCCGGCGCGCGATCACATCCGGGTTGACGGCAAGCTGCTGCATGGTCCGGAGCAGCCGCGCTATTACATGCTGAACAAACCGAAGGGCTATGTGACAACTGTCTCTGATCCGGAGAAGCGGCCGACGGTGATGAAATTCTTCGAGCGCGTGGGCGCGCGCGTTTTTCCGGTAGGACGGCTCGATTATCAGAGCGAAGGCCTGCTGTTGATGACCAATGACGGCACCCTGGCCAACGCCCTGACCCGTGCGGCGGCGCGTGTGGAGAAGACGTATCTGGTGAAGGTAAGCGGGCGGCCAACGGAAGCGGCGATTGAGCAATTGCGGCGCGGCATCATGATCGAGCGGGGCAAGCCGGGCGGCGGAGCGGGGCGCGTGCTTACCGAGCCGGCAACGATCCGGTTGATGCGCGATGCGGAGAACCCGTGGTATGAGGTTGTGCTGACCGAGGGACGAAACCGGCAGATCCGCAAGCTGTTTGAAGAGATTGGGCACCACGTGGAGAAGATCCGGCGCGTCGGCTATGGGACGCTGGTGCTGGACTTGCCTCCGGGCGAGGTGCGGGAGCTGGAGCCGCGGGAGATTGCCGCGCTGGAGCGTGCCGGGCGGCCGCGCAAAAAAGCTCCGGAACCGCCACGATCGCTGCACAAGGTTGAGAAGCGGCATCTGCCTTCCGCGAGGAAGCGCAGGCTCGGCGAACCGGGATCATCGAAGAGCAAGTCGGCAAGTCAACGAGCCGGC
>DASUWP010000107.1:0-2595 GCA_036378335.1 Acidobacteriaceae bacterium
GCTCTTAAGTGGCACGCCAAATAACGCCTATGCGTGCTGCAGAGTAGCACGGCTGCTTTTGTGGTTTTCGCCTACTGCTTATTGCTTATCGCTTATCGCCTATTGCGGCAGCGGACCATGGTCTACATCAATCCCACATTCGGATCTCCTGAGCGGCGCGAGCAGATGTTTCCCGCACTCAGCGCTGAGCTGATTGCGCGGGTAGCGGCGCATGGCAAGCGGCGTCGGACAGCCGCTGGAGACGTGCTGATCGAGCAGGGCGCACTTACCTCCAGCTTCTTCGTCGTCGTCTCCGGAGGGGTGGAGATCGTGCGCGATTCCGGTCCGGCGCAGCAGCAGATCATCGTCGTGCATGGTCCAGGAGAGTTCGTTGGCGAGGTCAACATGCTTTCCGGCAGGCGCAGCTTCGTCCGCGCGCGCGCGCGCGAGCCGGGCGAGGTGATTGAGCTCAGCCGCGAGGGCTTGCAGCGGCTGATCGAGACCGACAGCGAACTCAGCGAGATCTTCATGCGAGCTTTTATCCTGCGCCGCATGACGTTGATCAGCCAGGGCCTCGGCGACGTCGTGGTGCTGGGCTCCAGCCATTCCGCCGGCACGCTGCGAGTAAAAGAGTTTCTCAGCCGCAACGGATATCCGTACAGCTATCTCGATCTCGAACGCGACAGCGGGGTACAGGAGCTGCTCGATCGTTTTCAAGTCACGGTCAATGACATCCCCGTGCTGATCTGTCGCGGGCGCGATGTGCTCCGCAATCCCACGAACGCGCAAGTCGCTGACTGCCTGGGATTCAACGAAGGCATTCAGCAGGACCAGTTGCGCGACGTGATCGTCGTCGGCGCCGGTCCGTCGGGACTGTCGGCGGCAGTGTATGCCGCCTCGGAAGGACTGGATGTGCTGGTAATCGAGAACAATGCCCCGGGAGGGCAGGCAGGCTCGAGTTCCAAAATTGAAAACTATCTCGGTTTCCCCACCGGCATCTCCGGGCAGGAACTGGCAGGCCGCGCCTATGCGCAGGCACAAAAATTCGGCGCCAAGATGATGATCGCGCGCAGCGCTGTTCGCCTCAGCTGTGACCGCAAGCCCTACGCGATCGACGTGGATGGCGGCACACGCTTTTCCGCGCGCGCTGTTGTCCTCGCCACAGGCGCTCAGTACCGGCGGCTCAATCTTGCGAACCTTTCGCAGTTCGAAGGCGCCGGCGTGTATTACGGCGCCACCTTCATCGAGGCGCAGCTGTGCGGCGGAGAAGAGGTGATTGTCGTTGGCGGCGGCAACTCCGCCGGACAGGCGGCAGTCTTCCTCGCGCAAACGGCGCGACACGTCCACATCCTGGTGCGCTCCGACGGGCTTGCCGACACGATGTCCCGCTATCTGATTGCCCGCATCGAGGAGCATCCCAGGATCACGCTGTACCCACATACGGAAGTCGCCGCCCTAGAAGGCAAAGGTCGCCTGGAGCGCGTGTTCTGGCGAAACAACGATACCGGCAGCTCGGAGCTGCATGAGATTCGTCACGTGTTTGTAATGACCGGCGCGAATCCCAATACGGGATGGCTGGACGGGTGCGTTGTCCTCGACGATAAGGGTTTCATCAAGACCGGGCGTGACCTGCAGCCAGAAGAACTGGCGCGCTCTAAGTGGCCAATGACTCGTCCGCCATATCTGCTGGAGACCAGCCTACCCGGCATCTTCGCAGTAGGTGATGTGAGGGCAGGCAACATGAAACGCGTGGCCTCGGCGGTGGGTGAAGGCTCAATCTCGATTCATCTGGTGCATCAGGCGCTGGCGGAATAAACCGGCGGTAAGCAGTAAGCGATCAGCACGTCCTGGAAGGACCGCCAATGCTGCCTACCGCTTATTGCTTATCGCTTACTGCTTTGCATTCGCTCTCCGCCTCAAGTGCAGATGCGACACAATCACGGCGATCAGCAAAACAAATCCCAGCAAAACCCACCACAAATGCCGCGCCATGACTGCAGTCACGAGGGTCACGATGTTTGGACCGAACTTCACCACCAGAAAACCGAGTAGCAGGAAACGAATAATCCGGCCAACGAAGATCGAAAGCATGAACAAAGGCGGACGCATCTCAAACACACCGGCTGAGATCACGAACAGCTTGAAGGGCGTGGGCGGAGGCAGCATGGCGGGAATCATCATTGCCAGGAATTCCTGGTTTTCGAAGCGGTCACGCATGCGCTCGAAGCGCGCGCGATCAATGCGTTTGAGCAGCAGCAGCTCTCCCCCGGCGCGTCCGATGCCGTAGGGAATCAGGCTGCCGAGTGCCGATCCGGCCGCAGCCATGAAGACGTAAAGCCAGATCTTCAGCGGGTGGGCATAGACATATCCGCCCACTACGGGATCGAGCGGAATCCCAAAAAAGGAGGAATCGACAAATGCAATGCCGAAGATTCCCCAGGAACCCAGCGGCTTGAGCACCGACCAGATGAATTCCGAATACCGCGCCAGGATGTGGGTGATGGTCTTCAACGGGGAAGGAGAATTACCTATTGTGGCACAGCTGCCCATGGCTGTGGCTTTTCCTGCCTTCGTCGGCGTTGCATCCTCTTAGACGACAGCGCCTGTGCCACATCG
>DASUWP010000108.1:0-9148 GCA_036378335.1 Acidobacteriaceae bacterium
CCGGCAACACGCTGCGCGATGCCGATAAGCTCATGGCGATTCGCAAATACCTTGACGTGCGGAGCAGCGGAAAAGTCTGCAAGGTTGCACATCGCGCCGTTGCGCATCCGGCCGGCGGTGTGGGCATCCGCTGTCCTTGAAGGAAGTTCCGGCAGCAGCGTGCGCGGATGCGGCAGGTAACGCTCCAACTCGCCAGATTGCGCCAGTGCCGCCAGATCCTCCAGCGACAGTGCCGCTTCGACGCGAAATGGTCCTGCGGCAACCCGTCGCAGCGACGCCAGGTGTGCCCCGCAACCCAGCCGCCGGCCAAGATCGTGCGCCAGCGAACGGATATATCCACCGGCAGAAACAGTGGCGCGAAACTCAGCCGTGTCGCCGCGCACAGACGTGATTGCAAATTCGTGGACGACGATGCGCACCGGCGTCAGCTCAACCGCCTCTCCCGCTCGAGCCAGCGAATAAGACTTCCTTCCGCAAACCTTCTTGGCGCTGTACGCAGGAGGCGTCTGCAGCAACTCGCCGTTGAAGTGCTCCGCCTGCTCCTTCAGTTGCTCCGCGTCAAGCGCCACCTGCGTCGACGGACCAACCGGCTCGCCCTCTGCATCGTAAGTAGTTGTGGCGTGGCCAAAACGGATACTGCCTGTATACGCCTTATCCATCCTGCCGAAGAACTGCGCCAGGCGGGTATAGCGGCCCAGCAGCAATGGCAGTACACCTGTGGCCATGGGATCGAGCGTGCCCAGATGGCCGATCGAGCGCTCATTCACGATGCGCCGGGTGCGCGCCACCACATCGTGCGAAGTCATGCCCGCGGGCTTGTCGAGGATCAGCAGGCCGTTCACTTCCCCACCATAGTCGGCCGGACTAAAACGAGCTGTGCCCGTGGTCGCGTACTAACGAGAAGAACTCCGCCCGCGTCTTGTCCTCGAGAAAGACCCCCGACATTGCCGAAGTTACCGTTGACGAATTCTGTTTCTCCACTCCGCGCATCATCATGCAAAGGTGCCGCGCCTCGCAGACCACTCCGACACCCTGCGGCGCGATCGCCTCCTGTATGGCATTGGCAATCTCGCGCGTCATTCGCTCCTGCACCTGCAGGCGCCGCGCGAACACGTCGACCAGCCTTGGCAGTTTGCTAAGCCCTACCACCTTTCCTTTGGGGATGTACGCGATGTGCACTTTCCCGAAAAATGGCAGCATGTGGTGCTCGCACAGCGAGTACATCTCGATGTCCTTCACCATCACCATCTCGTCGTAATCCACATCAAACAACGCAGCCCGCAAAATCTCCTGCGGATCCAGGTGGTAGCCCTGGGTCAGAAACTTCATCGCTTTTTCCATGCGTTCCGGCGTCTTCAGCAGCCCGTCGCGCGTCGGATCCTCGTCGAAGCGCTCCAGCAGCTCCGCATAGAGCTGTTGTGTCGAGTATCGGTCGAGCCCTTTCAACCCAGCGCCGTTGTTGACTGCCACGTCATGGATCGCCTCGATGGTCGCTCCCGCGTGTGCGACTACAGGTTTCCGCTTAGCCAAGGACTGCCTCCCCCGCGTACTCAAAAAAGTTGTTGTCCGTTTCCTCGATCCGAACACGATCGAGTTTCCCAGCCGGCAGGCTGCCAGCGAGCAGACGGTGAATGGCCCGACACAGGTTTTCCGTCGTGGGCACCTCCTGCTGAAAGAGCGGATCGGCATTCAGATTTGCCAGATGGAATCGCTCGACCACCGCCTGACCCACCACCGCATCCAGGTCGGCCATGTTCATCACCATGCCGGTCGCATGCTCGATGGGGCCTTGTACCGTGACCTCAACCCGATAATTATGTCCATGCCCATGCGGGTTGTTGCACTTTCCGTAGACATCCCGATTCTCCTGCGGGCTCAATGCTTCGCAATCCAGCCGGTGTGAGGCGCTGAAGTGATAGCACCGAGTCAAGGTCACGTTCACCACGAACCCTCCGGGCCAAAACAGTCTGCGTACAGGTCCGGCGTCTCATACACCCGCACTCGCTGAAGCCTCGCACCCGGAATCTTCCCGTCCAGCCGCTCCCACGCGCTCACCGCGATGTTCTCCACCGTCGGCACGCGATCGCGGAACTCCGGAATCTCCAGGTTCAGGTGGCGATGGTCGTACACATCCACTACCTGGTTGTGCATCACGTCCTTGAGTTTCTTCAGGTCCACCACGAAGCCGGTCTGCGGGTCCACCTCGCCCGCCACCGTCACCTCCAGGGTGTAGTTGTGGCCATGCCCGTTGCGGTTGGCACATTTGCCAAAGATGCGCTGGTTCTCCATCTCGCTCCAGGCGTCATTCCAGTAGTAGTGGGCGGCGGAAAATTCCGCCCTGCGCGTCAATAGGATCATGGATTTCCGTCGTGTCTGCTTTATATGGATGTCCTGCCCCGTGGATTGGCTTCATGCTTCGGCGCCGGCCCTCCGCTTGCTTCTCCTGCCGGCATCGCCTTTCACCGTATGATGGGCTGAGTGAAGCGCACCTGTTTCATCCTGACCGTTCTCTTGCTTCTAGCCCTCGGCTGCGACCGTGGCAGTCATCCCCGGCAAACAGGCCGCGCCGCCCCAGACTTCACAGTAACGGACGGCAACCGCAGCGTCCATCTGGCCGATTACCGGGGCAAGGTAGTCGTGCTCAATTTCTGGGCTACTTGGTGCATTCCTTGCGTCGCGGAACTCCCGTCACTCACTGCGATGCAGCAGAAACTGCCTCAGGTCCAGGTCATCGGCGTCAGCATCGACACTGACCAGCAAGCCTACCGGGACTATCTGGTCGAACACAAAATCGGCCTGTTGACCATCGACGATCCAGCCCATCACGCTGCCGACCTGTACGGCACCTACCGCTGGCCAGAGACCTACGTGATCGACCAGCGTGGCATTATCCGGCGCAAGTTCATCGGCGCACAGGACTGGACCAGTCCCGAGGTTCTGGAGTATCTCCGCCGCCTCTAGGTTGCAGCGCCCGCTTGCATCTCCTCGTCTCAATGCTGACCGCCGGAAAATGATCTATGATGCCGCTAGGGCCATCACGCAGCCTTCCACCAGAGGACACGCCACCTAACCTCTCTTAAATTGGACTCAGCAATAGGGGAAATGCTCGATGACAAATGTCGATGTTTTGTTCCGCTATGAGCAGCAGCCTTCGGAGTCCGCAATGTTCGCGCTGGGCAATCTCAAAGAGGTATACGGGATCCGCCGTATTGAGATAGATCAGCCCGGCAAGACCATTCGTGTCGAGTACGACGCGACTCGTTTGACCGGGGCAGTCGTAGCCAATCTGCTGCGCCGCGGCGGTATCAGCATCCTCGAAGAAGTTCCGCTGATCGCGCCCCAGAACCCCGCCGAGCATCCGGATGGATCCCAGCCACCCTTGGTAGCCAAGTAGCCGGCACGTTCCCTCAACTGGCCGCTAGTCCAAAGGCAGGACCGGTATAACGCGGAGCACGTATCTCGACAGGCTTTTCTCAAGAAAAGCCTACGAAACGACTCTCGCGCAACTCGCAGTAATCCTGCTGTTGCTTTAGACCGCTGCCGCAGCCGGTTCAAGCCGACGATTGCGCGTGAGCAGCCAGTCCAGCGCAAATCTTCCCGGACCGAAGATCAGAATCAGCAACGACGCGAAGAGAAACGTGTAGGGATCCGCGTTATAGAATTTTCCTGGATCGGAAAAGATCGAGTGCAGCGCCTCCGGATCCGCGGTGATATACGCGACCAGCATGTCGCATGCCAGCAGCAGGCTGATAATCCGTGAAGCCAGGCCGAGGATGAGCAGTATCCCGCCAACGAACTCCAGGCTGGAGACGAATACGACGTTCGCGCCGGGGAACGGGATGTGCAGGCTGGCAAAGAACTGCGTCGCCTGCGGGACATGATGCAGCCTCCCCCAGCCGGATTGCGCAAACTGCCAGCCCCAATACAGCCGCACAACTAACAAGAGTGGCGACTGCAGCGAAGACGCAGCGCGGCGAAACTGCGCGTGCAGCGAAAAGAGGCGCTCCAAAGGCCGTTCATTCGGCATCGCTAGTTGATTCGCTTTCTGGCCGCGCGCCGCGTCGCGGCGGACTTGTGATGACAGAACCAGCCAAGCTCAGCCCAATTCGCAAACCACGCCCGCACTCGCACACGGCGCTCCTCTTCGGGAAGCAGCGAGGATTCGAACGCCTGATCGAGAGCCTCACCCAGCGTCTTGCCTCCATCGAGCGCGCGCAGCAGCTGATACTCCTCGCGTTCAAGGCGCTTGTAGTAAACAGCGTTTTCGTGACGATGCACCCCCAGAAATATGTCATCCCGCTTCAGCGAAGCTGGTAAACGGCGGTTTCGCGAACGCTTCGCACTCGTGACTGCATTGCTGGCCACCGTCTGGGATGCTTGCCGGCGATGTACATCGATCACGAAGTCGTCAACGGTGTGCAGGAGATGCAGCAGACGCAGATGCGGCTGTAAGGAGAGCTGCGAGTCGCCATCGAGCTGACCCAGATCCGCGAGCGTCAACGCGGGCTCCGCCGCGTTGTCGAATGCCTCGATGTACGCCCACTCGAGACGCACCACATCGAGCGCCAATTCAGGCTTTTTCCCCGCATGTTCGGGATGCTCACTCAGCCAGCTTTCGAGCTGCGAGCCAAGATTGCGCAGCGTGAACGACTGCGATGGGCAATCTGCGAGATAGGCGCGTGTCAGCTTCTCGTACGCCGCGGGCCCAACCACCGCAGCGAGTCCTGGAAAATCTTCGCCAAACGCCGAGATGATGCGAAACCAGTATTGCCGGTTATAGATTTCCAGCCGTTCGAAGGAAGTGAGCCGATCGTTCGGCTTGATGAACGCGGCAGCCTCCGCCTTCATCGAGCAGCCGTCCCGCGTTTTGCGCTGCATGGTATCAGTGCCGGTCAGCGGCAGCATCACGGCTTCGGCCATCCTGCGTTGTAGTTCCAGCAACGTCATCGCGTCTCCAGCGGTAGTGCTTCTTCATCCACCACCAACGGCAGAACGGCGTTCGTGGAAGCACGCTTCAGATACCGGTTCGCCTTCAGCGCCTCTGCATGCACCTCGTCGAAGGAAGGAATGTTATCGTCCCATTCCAGCAAGGTTGCGGTAGGGCCGCAGCGCTCGATCGCCCGCGCGTAGAGCGCCCACACCGGATCGATGACTGGATGATCGTGAGTGTCGAGAATGTATTTGCGATATTTCGAATGCCCCGCAATATGGATCTGCGCCACACGCCAGTTCGGCACACTGTTCACGTATGTCAGCGGATCGAAGCTGTGATTCTGTGACGAAACGTAGATGTTATTCACATCGAGCAGAATGCCGCAGTCGGCAGCTTCAACGACCTCGTTCAGGAACTCCCACTCCGTCATCTCGCTCTCGTGGTATTCGGCGTAACTGCTCACGTTCTCGACCACCACAGGAATTTCGAGATAATCCTGCACCTGGCGAATGCGCTTCGCCGTTACCTTTACCGCCTCCCAGGTGTACGGAATCGGCAGCAGGTCGTGCGTATAGCGCCCGTCGACGCTTCCCCAGCAGAGATGGTCGGAGAGCCACGGAGTATTGGTGCGTCGAACAAGGGTCTTCAGCCGTTTCAAGTGTTCGCGGCTCAGCGGCTGCGCCGAGCCGAAGTACATCGAGACTCCGTGCTGCACGACACGGTACCGATCCAGGATCTGGTCCAGCACCTGCAGCGGACGGCCGCCATCCACCATGTAGTTCTCGGAAATGATTTCGAACCAGTCGACGACTGGTTTCTTTTCAAAGATGTGCTGGTAGTGCGGAATCCTCAGGCCAATCCCGACTCCATACTCTGTAAATCCATTGAAACGATTGGCAGGCATCTCTCGATCCAGTCCCCTCGACCCACTCAAAAACGCGGCTCGCAACGCGGGCTATGAAAGATTGTGTACGCGGGAAACCTCGCGAGGGCTGCCTACACCACGGCGACCCTCGCGCAGGTGGTGTTGATTACTGGGGCATCTTGGAGCCGTCAGTTGCGCAGCCGCCCTTGCCCTTGCAGCTGTTCTTGCCCTTACAGCCGTTGTCGCTCGATTTGCATCCGCCCTGGCCCTTACAGTCGTTCTTGCCTTTACAGGAGTGCTTGCCGGTATCCTGGAAGCTGCTCTTCAGGTGCACAGCGGTGCCCACGTTCGAGCTTGCGCTTACGCTGGCCTGCCCGTTCGGCTGTGCCACTGGTTGAGCATTGAGGCGGGCCGAGGTGCCACCGAACAAGCCGGTTACAGCCGCAGTGAGAATGAGAGTCTTAACGCTATTGTTCATCGCAAGAACCTTCCTTGTTGAGTTCCTCAGATTGTGACAACCTGAGGGTGAGACCATCCGGATTACGTTGTCTACCGCGTTTGCGGATTGCAACCCTTTATACAAATGAGTCGCAGCAACCCGCCAGTGCCGTCGCCCTCCTCGGAGGGAAAAACAGCTCCCAGCAATCGGTTAGAGTCACCGGGCAGGGGGAGGTTACAGCCGCGCCACTACCTTTGCATAGGAAATCCCGTAGCTCCTGCGACAATCCCGGGAATCTGAAGCGATCACAGGTGTTCTCGACACATTCGGCCAATCCTGATGCCGACTTAGGCTGCAGTGGATTGCGTAGTCGCGACAGCGCGGCCCGCAGACGCCGGATGCGTAAGAATACGAGCGAGCCTCGCCAAGACGAGGAGAAGCGCCAACCCTACCGCAGCCCACACCCCATACAGAACATGCACGGCCCAGAGCGGCGCGGCGCCGATGTGACGTAGCAGCGACGGCAAAAAGTTCCAGGTTGTGATGTGGGCCGCGTCCCACGAATCCTGAAACATGGACGGAGTATTCAGTCCCCACGCATCGCGCTTGTGCAGCGCGAATGCCGCGATATTTTTGAAACGCAGCAGCACCACCCAGGTCGGATGCCCGAACGTTTCCATCTGGTAAATCTCCAACGGCAGCCAAAAGGCGAGCGATGCGCACTGGATCCCAACACTGATGCTCGTGATTGCCAGCCCGAAATACCAGATGGTCCGGCCGAGAGCCCGCCTGTACCGAAGCAGAAGTGGGATCGCGAGCAGCGTTGTTAGCTCAACCGCACTCGAGATATACCGGTCGCCCCAGGCGAAGTCGCCAGCCCACCAGTTGTACCGCGCATAAAAGAGAACATAGGCACCGAGCATGACCAGCGTAGCCACGGCGAACGCGCGCATAGCCGCTGACAGCCGCTTCCACAGAATCGCAGTGAGCAGAAGGGCCAGCGGAAACATCGGATCGAACAGGAGGATGCTCTTCTCCGGCATGAAGAACGGGCCAAGGACGCCCGAGTGGAGTCCTCCTTCAAACCAGCCGTTGTTGAATGGGAAATTGGCGGGCAATGTCGCATCTCTCGACCGGTACTCGCGGGCGAAGTAGGTGACATAGGTGTTCGTCCAGGAACCGAAGCGCAAGTATTGGTAGATTCGGTCAATCGTAAGAAAAACCAGATAGACCGGCACTGCGGTACGCATATATGTCAGGGGCATGGAGCGACTGGGATGTGCCAGCGGCTGTCCGGATTCGAGCGCCGGGCCAGGCCCTGCCGCATTCCACGAAAAAAATGCTGCCAAGAAAATGAAACACGCGGCTCCGAAGATATCCAGAGTTGTCGTGAGGCGAGTGAGGAGATTGAGTCCGAGTGCTGCGGAACCCCAGAACAGCGCACGCCGATTGCCGCTCACCAGCCATTTGTATTGCAGTGCGAAACCGGTGATCGTCAACAGCAGGATGTAATTGTTCTCCGTCATGTTCTGCGCATAATGCAGATGTGTGGTGGCGCAAAGCAGACCCAGAACACCCGCTACGGACTCCCCTTCCGAAAACCCGAAGAGACCCAGCAAGCGAAACGCGGCGAAGGCCGTAAGAACATTGACCAGAATGTTGATACTGATGCTGACCAGGATGCTGCGGATCGCGGGATCTTCCTGGCTGAGCACGTAAGCATGCCAGAACGGCAACTTGCTCGCCGCGGAAGCGGCCAGGTCAATCGGCAGCATGAGTAGCGATTGCCCGATCCCATACCAGGCATAGAGCCGGCCACCCCGCCCATGCAGGCCAAATTCCGGATACTCGTTGGGAAAAACCTGGGGCTGCCCAGTCCAGAAAGAATGCGCCACCTGCAGCCGGTGCATCGTGTCCGATGTGCCCAGTTCGCCGGATTGAATCAGGAACGTGAAGAGCCCGGTAGCGAGCAGAAGCAGGAAGAGAGGGCGGGAGAAAGGATGACGGGAAAGTGGCCGACGAGGCATTGCTCTGATGTTACAGTCGACCGGAATTGCCGCCACGGGCGATCAATATCAGCGGTCACGTTGAAATTTGAATGCTGCGCCCAGAGAAATTCGACCTCCCGGCCTACTGATTCCTCCGGCCTAATGATTCGTAGACGAATCCGAGGCAATCATCCCGTGAGTGAGCTCTAATCGCTCTCGCAAAGAGGACAGCGAATCGCGTCTGTGTATCGCCAGCGGGTCGGCTTGGTGTTCTCGAGTTCGCCGGCGAATATGCTGAAATTTCCAGAAAAGTGCCCGATTTCCGTCCGCCCGTTGTCGAACTCAATTTCCACATCATTCAACGCCAGGGGATGCGTGCGCGCGTCGTCCAGATCGAACACTCGCCATTCATCGTGAATATCCATTGGCTTTGTCCTTTCCGCAGGCGCATTGACGATAGACCATCGCAACATGCCCCGTAAACCGCTCATCTTCGGCCTAAACCGCTCGCTGCACCAGCTCTACTCGCTGGATGACGGCGGGATGGGTGCAAAGGCGGGCAGAATCCAGCGAACCGCGTTGTTTACCGGAACCCTAAGTTGTTGAAGGAATGGTGCGCCCAGAGAGATTCGAACTCCCGGCCTACTGATTCGTAGTCAGTCGCTCTATCCAGCTGAGCTATGGGCGCACATCAGGTAGGACTCACTGAGGATAGCAAGGGCAGCGGATGAAATCAAACGAGCGGAGATGCTTGATCTCCGCTCGTGCCCTGCTCATTCATGCCTGCTCAGTAGATATGGAAGTTGACTTCGATGGTGATTTCGACCGGCACCGGTTTGCCCTGGTACATCGAAGGTTTGAACTTGTACTGGCGTACCGCTTCGACCGCTTTCTCGTCCAGTCCCATGCCCAGCTTGCGCACC
>DASUWP010000109.1:0-14844 GCA_036378335.1 Acidobacteriaceae bacterium
TTCCTTCAGGCGCTTCAAGCCATGCTGCAAGGCCGCGACATAATTGGAGACTTCTGTCACATCCTCAGAAGCCGGCGCCAGTTCGTTTTCGAATAAAAGCAGCTCCGAAAGGGAAGACTGTGTACCCTCAATCTGTGAAGAGAGCACTGCCTCTCTCCGGTTGTAAAAGTACAAGAGTGTCCCGGTGTCAGGAAGAGTGGCATGAAGGCCATCTAGCCTTCCGAGAGCTTGATTTGCAACGTCGAGCTTGCCATAAAATGGCGCCAGATCGATCTTGGGCGAGGGCGGTAGCGGCGCAGGAACAAACGCCCTAACCTGCTCGCCAAGGGTCGAGACTGTGATGAATTTGCCCGCCATTGTGCTATTCCAGTTTATCCTCTAATCTGGAATAAGCCAATTCCCTAATCAAGAAACTGGAATAAGCCTCCTATGTCCCTGCGAATCTTCGGCTGTACCCTTACATCGCTCGTTCTGGGCGCCCTGCTTTCGCTTCCGCTGCTCGCGCAACCCGCCCCTACACTCGGGACACCCGCCGACAGCGACGCTATGGCCGCTCGAGTCCGCACCGAATATCTCCACGCCTGGCAGGGCTATCACGCCTATGCCTGGGGACACGATGCCCTGATGCCGCTCTCCAAAAGGCCGCATGACTGGTACGGCGTCTCGCTGCACATGAGCCAGATCGATGGCCTCGACACCATGCTGCTCATGGGCCTCAATAAAGAAGCCGCTGAGGCGCAGCAGGACATCGATAAGCACCTATCCTTCGACCAGAACATCTACGTCAAGAACTTCGAGATCACCATCCGCTGCCTCGGCGGCCTGCTCAGCGAGTATGAAGCCACCAACGATCCGCAACTGCTGAAGCTGGCTACCGACCTTGGACGCCGCCTGCTGCCTGCCTTCCACTCGCCCACCGGTATGCCTTACGAGTTCGTCAACCTGCGCACCGGAAAAGTGCGCGGCGCCGTCACCAACCCGGCCGAGGTCGCGCTCCTACCAGAGTTCGGCACGCTCTCCAAACTCACCGGCGATCCCGTCTACTACGACACGGCCAAGCGTGCGATGACCGAGTTGTGGAAGCGCCGCTCTTCACTCGACCTGGTGGGCCTCGGCATCAATGTCGAGACCGGCGAGTGGACTGACTCTACCTCCACCATCAGCGGCGGCATCGATTCCTTTGACGAGTACCTGCTCAAAAGCTGGCTGCTCTTCGGCGACCCTGATTGCCTCGCGATGTGGCAGAAGAGCATCGTCGCCATCAACAGATATCTCGCTGAACAGACGCGTCTCGGCCTGTGGTACGGACAGGCCGACATGCGCACGGGCGCGCGCATGACGCATGAGTACGGCGCACTGGACGCGTTCTTCCCCGCAGTGCTCGCGCTCGGCGGCGACCTGCCTCGCGCCGAAGCCTTGCAGCGTTCCAGCTTCCAGATGTGGACCCTCTACGGCATCGAACCGGACACGCTCGACTACATCCGGCTCGCTACGCCCGATGCCGGCTATCCGCTGCGACCGGAGATCATCGAGTCCACCTACTACCTCCACCACCTCACCGGCGACCCCATCTACCTGCACATGGGCCAGGACTACTTCGATTCGCTGGTCCGCTGGTGCCGCACGCCCGAGGCCTACGCCGCACTCACCGATGTGCGTACCAAACAGCAGAAGGATGAGATGGAAAGCTTCTTCTTCGCCGAGACGCTCAAGTACCTTTACCTCCTCTATGCACCGAGCGACACGGTCGACTGGCAGAAGTTCGTCTTCAACACCGAAGCGCATCCGCTGAAACGCTTCAGCACCGGCGCCGCCGCTTCCAACTAAGTCGTCACCGTCTGATAAAGCCGATAGCGCTCATCACGAATGGCTGCAAATGGCCGCATCGTCAGCGGCCCAGCCGCCGTTGTAACTTTCCAGTCCGTGCTGCTTTGGGACAAACGTTGCGCCGCCTGCAACTGCGCCTTCGTGACCGGAGCGGACAGATCTCCGACGGCAAACAGGGCCACCGGCCCATACATCAGCGCCACATTCTGGCCGCCTGCCTGCTGATAAGGAATTGTCTCCAGTCGTAGCGGCATATCCATCTCCAACTCGACGCGATCGCCGCTCTTCCATGTACGTTGCACGCGGGCGAACGTCCCCGGCTGCACCACGGCATCCACCGCGCGCCCATTCACCGAGATGTGCGTCTTCGCTCCCGCCCATTGGGGAATGCGCAGCAGTATCGCGAAGGTCTGCGGCCGATCGAGCGCCAGCACCATCGTTGCTTGCGAGGAAGCGGGATACTCGGTCGTCTGCGTCAGCGAGCACGCCGCCCCACCCTGCCGCCAGCGCAGCTCCGAGGGGATATAAAGATTCACGTATACGTCCGGTCCGCGCCGCATGTAGGCGCTGATGCCATAGTCCGCCGTAACCTGCGGAAACGTGCCGGAGCAGCATGGCCACTTGTCCGGGTGATAACCCTTCTGCGCGTTCTCGTTGTAGTCCGAGTAATAAAAACTCGTGCCGTCCGGCAGCAGCGGCTTCGCGCCGAGAATGGTGTTGTATAGCACGTGCTCCATGCTGTCGCCGTAGCGGCTGTCCGCAGTTTCTCGTAGCAGATAGCGCGTGATCTTGAAGTGTCCGTACGCGCCGCACGGCGTCTCGAAGCTCGAGTGCGTCTTCGTCAGGCTCTCGGCCAATGTGGTGCTACCCGGATTTACGAAAGTCTCGTTTGGACCCCAACCGCCAGTCGCAAAGCTCTGCTCCGCGATCATCCGGAAGCCATTGCGCGCCGCCCGCAGATAGCGTTCCTCGTTCAGGTTCAGGTACGACTGCATCGCCGAGCACAGCGAGTTCAGATGACTGTACGCATGCTGGCCCGGCAGCACGTTCTGGTCTTCGGAAAGCGGCGTGAACCAGCTCTCGTCTTCGATATATTGCTTCGCCATGTCGCGATAGCGCACCTCGCCGCTGCGCTGGTACGCGAGAAACAGATTCTCCGGCAGCGTGTAGGTCTCATCCCAGCAATAAGCCTCGTCCTTGTGCGGACGCGCGTACATCTCCGTGCGGTTCAGCGCACGCCCGGGCAGGAACGGGACCACCGCATCCGTCGCTGGCCCTAGCGCCCGCATTGCCACGGGGTCTTGCGCGAACTCGTGCGCGTCGATCAGACCGCAACACGTCTTGTCGAAGGTGTACGCGGGCAGATGGTAGTCAACATAAAACTTCGGTGTGATGGTTTTTGAGAATCCGTCCACCAACCGATGCACCTTCTGCTGCGTCGGCTTCGATCCGGTCTGTGCATACGCTCGCGCCAGCCCGGAGAGGTATTGCCCAAAGCTGTGACCGGGGATGTAGCCGTGGAACGGTCCCTTGGGACTGAAGTCGGCATAAAAGGTGTACCAGCCGCCCATGTCCTCGCCTGGCGCCGGCAATCCCGCCTTCTGCCGGAACGGCTTCAGCAGGCTGTCTTCACTCAGCGCGAGAAAGAATGCATGGTTGCGATCGAACTGCTCCTTTAGCGGCCCATCCAGCAGCCGCGCCTGGTCGTAAGCCACAGGCGAGAGCTGCGTCTGTCTCGATGGCACAGCAGTGCCCGCCATCAGTCCTCGCGGCAGAGCCAGAGCTCCACCCGTTAGAAGACTGTTCTGAACAAAGCGGCGGCGTGTCAGATTGCCCATAGAAAACGTTCCCTTCATATCGCCAACATATTACGCCGACCCGCAGCAATGTCGCGGGCAGTCTCGCAGCCATCTTGCATTCCTCAACCCGGGACGATAGTGCACCGCCATATACCTCACCACTTCGCGCCACATACATCACTCCGGCCGAGACGATAGACTGGCCACATCTATGCCTCGGAAACTCCGCGTCGGAATCGTTTTTGGTGGCCGCTCGGGCGAGCATGAAGTGTCGCTCCGCTCTGCCGCCTCCGTACTTGCCGCTATAGACAAGAAGAAGTACGACGTGGTTCCTGTCGCCATCGCGAAAAGCGGCCACTGGCTGCTCGGAGAGGAAGCGCAGCACATGCTTGCCGGAGGCACCACAGTCACGGCCGGCAGTGCCGCTCACAAAGCACGCGCCGCACATCAGAGTGCGCTGGTGCCCGCCACGCATCCCGCTGGCCTGCTGCATCTCCCCGCGTCTGCTGCAAAGGAACAAACCCAGGCGCTCGGCGTCGACGTCCTCTTTCCCGTGCTGCATGGCACCTTTGGCGAGGACGGCACCATCCAGGGGCTCTTCGAGCTCGCCGGCAAAGCCTACGTCGGCTCCGGCGTCCTCGGCTCCGCCGCCGGCATGGACAAAGATGTGATGAAGCGGCTCTTCGCCGCTGCCGGACTTCCGATCGTCGAGCACATCACGCTGCTCCGCGGCGCATGGCATCAATCCCCACGCAAAGCCATCGCGGAGATCGAAGCCAATCTTCGCTACCCGCTCTTCGTCAAGCCTGCGAACCTCGGCTCCTCGGTCGGCATCTCCAAGGTCCACGATCGTTCCGAGCTAGCGCCCGCCATCGTGCTCGCCGCCAGCTACGATCGCAAGGTCATCATCGAGCAGGGTGTCGGCGGCAAAGCCACGAAAGGTAAGCCCGCCGAGCGCGCGCGGGAGCTCGAAGTCGCCGTGCTTGGCAACGACGATCCCAAAGCTTCCGTGGTCGGCGAGATCGTTCCTGCCAAGGAGTTCTACGACTACGAAGCCAAATACGAGAGCGACGCATCTCTTCCCATCATCCCCGCGCGCCTAAGCAAGGCGCAGGCAAAGGAGGTTCGCGAGATGGCCATTGCCGCCTTCCACGCCTGCGACTGCTCCGGCCTTGCGCGGGTCGACTTCCTGCTCGAGCCTGAAAGCCGCACCGGCAAACCCGGCCGCCTTTACCTGAACGAGATCAACACCATGCCCGGCTTCACCTCCATCAGCATGTATCCCAAGCTGTGGGAGGCCTCCGGCCTCAAGTACTCCGATCTCATCGATCGCCTCATCGAGCTGGCACTGGAACGCCGCGCCGAACGCGACGACACGCAATATAGCCGCTAGTTATTTCTCTACAGCGCCAGTTACCCGGCATCCTTTCGTCCTCTCGACCGGAGTGCATCGCGGTACATGCACACGTCCTCCTCGCGCCAAAGGATCGGCAAAGAAGGACAACCACTCTGCGGGATAGACCATCTGCGTTCCATAGTCAGGAGCGGCAGGTCATGGCCAGCAGCACCCCTTCCATCTCAGGGGAACAACGGCGGTCTACATCGTGGAAGCATCGCCGCCATATCATCGAACTGAGTCTGTTTGTCCTCTTTGTGCTCGCGCTGGTGGGCGTTGCCGCAATGCTTACCTACTGGCCCTTCCGCTACCGGGAGGTGCATCCATTGCTGGAGCATACCTTCCGTAGCAAAGTGCTGGTGAAGCGCTTCCACCGAACCTACTTCCCGCACCCCGGATATGTGGCTGAGGGTGTGAGTTTCCATCGCTACGGCAATATGCAGATACCGCCCCTCGCGACGCTCGATCGAATGACCGTCATCGGTAGCTGGACGAATCTGATCTTCCATCCACATGAACTCTACGAGATTCGGCTCGGCGGACTGCATGTGCAGATTCCGCCGCCGGGGACCAAAGCGCGCAGGTTGGCTTTCGAGCAGGGTGTGGTTGCGTCATCCTCCGAGAACATTCAGATCGAGACCATCGTCGCGGATGGAACTACGCTGGACTTTCTTGCGGACGAAGGCAAGCCTCCTCTCCGCCTCCAATTCCCGGTACTTCAGATCCACAACGTGCAAGAAACACAGCCGCTCAGCTTCTCTGCGCGCGTGCTCATTCCCAAACCTCAGGGCACAGTGCTTGCCAACGGTTCAGTGGGGCCATTCCGCACGAATGATTATGATGCGACCCCGCTCTCGGGAACCTATTCGCTGAAAGACGCCGATCTGAGCACCGTGCATGGTGTCTCCGGCCACGCAGCAGGCAGCGGGCGCTATAGCGGAACCTTTTCCCGCATCGATATCTTGGGACAGGCATCTATTCCTGATTTCCGCGCCGCATCTGCCCACAAGGTGCGCTTGGATGCTACGTATCGCGTGGGCGTGAATGGCACGAACGGTGACGTTGAGATCCAGCAGACGCAGGTAAAGACCGGTGCAAGTGTAATCACCGCCAGCGGCTCTGTAGTGGGCAAGCCGAACAAGGTCAATTTCACTATCGCCACAAAAGATAGCCGGGTCGAAGAGTTGCTCAGGATGGTTGAACAGGACGAGCCATCGGTACGCGGCAAGGTCAGCTTCCACGCGGCGGTGAACCTGAGCAACGGCCCGGAACGGTTTCTTCAGCGGCTGGATCTACAAGGCGCCATTTCACTCGCCCAGGTAAGCTTCGCAAAACCCGACACGCAGCATACGGTGAACGCCTTCGCTGCGCGCGTGGAGAAAAACCCACCAGCCGATTCCAAGAACGATCCACCGCAGGTGACGGCGGTCGCCTCATCGCCGACCACATTCCATAATGGCATGGCATATTTCCCTGACATTCACGTCGCCTTTCCCGGCACGGACGCGTATCTGCGGGGCACCTTCAATCTCTTGGATACCCGGATTCACTTCACCGGAAAGGCCGACCTCGAGCGCGATCTCTCTCATTCCGCAACTGGATGGAAATCCGTGCTGCTCAAACCGCTCAGCCCTTTCTTCCGTCACAATGACGCGGGCGCCATCGTCTCCATAGCCGTAACCGGCACGGCCAAGCAGCCGAAAATATCGCAGAATGTCCTGCACGACAAATAACGATGAGGTGTGACTTGCGTCGCGGTATGAGCCTCGTTTAGCTGGCGGCTGGAGCGCCGCGCGATGGAGCGCCGAGAATCGATTTCGTGAAACACAACTTTCACTGCGACGAATCCCGTACGCAGTATTGCGCCACAGTTCATAGCGCAAACGCACGCGTCCGGTGCAGTCCAACTCGGCATCTTCCACTCGGCCGGACCTCTCACTTCGCGGTGTCTCGTAGCAAGTTCTGCAGAGCGAAGCTGAGGGACACCCGTTTATTCAGATATGGCTGCCAATCTTTTTTCAGAGCTGTCAGAATGTTTTGCCACCCATTCCGCTCAAACATCGTCGCCCGATCAGTGTCTAGGCTAGTTGCAGGTCTACCATCCTTGGCAAGTGCTCGCTTTGTGATTTCACAAGTCGTATACAAAGTGACTGCGTGCCAGAGATCCTCCGGCGGCTTGACTTGCTGGCGAGCGGCGGCCTGATCTATGTCATCTCGAATTCTACTGTCCATTGTGTGGGAGATTTCGTGGAGGATCGTGTTGAGTACTAGTTCAGAGTCGGTGGCTTTTTGAGGGGCGATGACTGTGTGGCCGGAGGTTCCGGCCGGACCTGGAATTGTATAAGCCAAAGTTCGCCCAGTTTCCCGGGCGAGGTCAACAAGTATCGGCTCTCTGGGAGGCGTCGCGTCAAGGGCCTGTCCTATGGAGTTCTTGACGCCCACGTCATAGCGCTGAATGTCGGGACAATGAGTAACGATCCACTCTTCATCCTCGTTTTGATGTTCCGACCACAGGTGTGCCCGGTATACCGGAGCGGCCCCTTTCAGGGCATTGGCAATCCGTGGATCAATCAAGTTCGATTTGAGGACGGTTGAGTCGTTCACCTCTGCAAGCGTGTTAGTCAGCCGCACCAATCCATCGTCGAATATCAGATTGGCCTTAGCCATTCGAGCATACGCATCAAGGGCCGCCTCCCAAGCTGATCGCTCGTCAGGGCTGAGAGATGCCACCGGCATCTGGGGAGGAATATCGCCACTACGGCGCCATTCTTCAGCACGCAAAAAGAGATGAAGATTAACCCAAAAGTTCGATTGAAACTTAAAGACTGTATCAACGCATGTTGGTCCCGACGCCAATGCTTGTACTGCGGGCACATGAACAACTAAGGCAAAACCGATGATAAGGAGTGAAAGATACTTTTGCTTCATCTCTGAAAAAGTTCACTCAGGGTGTAGATAGCCTATCCCAACCTTTTGGTGTACGTAGGGGATCTCGTAAATCACCTGACCTTTGGGCATAAACCCAAACATCTAGTGTGCGGCAAGTTTGACTGCTAAAGCGGGAAGAGCACCAACGCGACCCAGCAAGAACGATACCAAGGCCTGGAGGTCCAGAGCAGAAAGGAGATGTTCAAGCTTATGGAGTGGGAACCGGGCAACCGGTCCCGGTGCTCCTCGAGAGCCCCTTGGGCCGGAGTTCCTTCCGACGCCCGCGCTAAGTCCGAGGCAAGCCTGCGACGCCACACGTTCGTGCGGTAATCAACCCGCGTATGGAAGTTTGAGCGACTGTCGCTTATCGTTGTCCGGTTCCCGACCCCATAAGCTTTCGGCGAGAACTACCCCTTCGGAAGCAGGGGCTGAAGCCCCTGCGGCTAATCATTGACAAAAAGGCATGGAAGGGGCTCCAGAATGTTCCATTCCTACTACATCCCAGGAACAACCCCACCGTTGGTGGTGTCTCAAGAGTCATGCAGGGCTACGCCCTGTCGCTCTAGAATGTCCCCGAGACGCCTATGACCCTGCTGGACGCTCCTTCTTATAACGCTGCCCGCGCACGCAAACGGCGCAGGATCATCATCGCTTCGCTTATCGGCGTGCTCATCATCGGTATTTTTGTCTGGATCTTCTGGAACTGGCCGGCCGAGCACCGCGTCAATCGCTTTTTCACCGCACTTGAGCAGCAGCAGTTCGAAAAGGCCTACGGCATCTGGAACAACGATTCCGATTGGCAGCAGCACCCCGACAAGTACAAGAACTCCGCCTATCCCTACAACAAATTCTTGGATGACTGGAGTCTGAACGGCGAGTACGGCAAGATCACCAGCTACAAGATCCTTTACGCCACTTCGAGCCTCGGCAACAGCACTCTGATGGCCGTCAGCGTCAATGGCCGCAAATCACTGGTGACCCTCGGGGTCACGCACGGCACCATCGGCTTCACGCCCTTCTCCCTCACTCCGCAGAAGGGCCAGTTCGGCCTCACTTACTGGCAGGTCAGCTACCAGTAGCGGTTCGTCAGGCGGAAGAGAATTGGGTGAGAGCTAGTTCACCGCACGCTTTCCGAGAGCGAAGAAGACGGCAAGCCGGCAAGCCCCGCAGCAGGTCCGTTCACCCGCACGGCAAGTCACTAATTCCCCGCCAGCGCTTTTTCCAGGCTTGCCGCGTCCTCCACATTCACGCACCTTTGCGCGCGATCGATCTGCCGCAGCAGCCCGCTCAATACCTTGCCCGGCCCAACTTCGACAAAGGTGCTCGCACCCGCATCCATCATGCAGCGCATCGACTCCACCCACCGCACCGGGGCCGTCACTTGCTCGATCAGCAGATCGCGTTCCCGCCCCCCACGTTTCGTCACATCCGCGGTGACATTCGAGACGATAGGGAAGCGCGGATCATGCACGTCAATCTGCTTCAGCACCTCCGCCAGCCGCTCCTGGGCCGGCCGCATCAGCGCGCAATGGAAGGGAGCCGACACCTGCAGCGGCACCACTTTCTTCGCGCCTTTTTCTTTTGCCAGTTCGCTGGCCCGCGCTACGCCTGCGGCGCTGCCCGAGATCACGATCTGCTCCGGTGAATTCAAGTTCGCGGGCGAGACGACCTCGTCGGTCTCCTTCGCTGCCGCTTCGCACACGCTGCGCACCGCGTCCGCAGAGAGCCCCAGCACCGCAGCCATCGCCCCCTGGCCCTCCGGCACTGCCTCCTGCATGAACTGTCCGCGCGACCGCAGTGCCCGGATCGCATCCGCAAAGCTCATCAGGCCCGCCGCCGCGCACGCCGCGTACTCACCCAGGGAATGCCCCGCGGCAATCTGCGGCTCAATGCCGCGCGATGCCAGCACGCGATACGCCGCCATCGAGACCGCAAAAATCGCCGGCTGCGTAAACTCCGTCCGCTTTAACTGCTCGGCCGGTCCCTCGAAGCACAGCTTCGAAAGCGAATAGTCCAGCGCGGCATCGGCCTCGGCAAATGTGTCGCGCGCCAAGGTGAACTTCTCCGCAAGGTCGCGGCCCATCCCCACTGCCTGCGAACCCTGCCCGGGAAAAAGAAACGCAATCTTCTGGTCACTCATAGTTCGTCACTCGCAACAAACGGCAATTCTCGCACGGCAGCGGCAAGGAGGTGCAATCCTTCACGATGCCATCAAAATAATTAGTCAACCAAGTGGTTGACATTCCGTAGGGCTCGGCGCAATATTCAACCATATGGTTGAACAAGGACCACAGCGAAGATCAGCAGACCGGCTCGACGCTGTGTTTCACGCACTCTCGGATCCAACGCGCCGCCAGATGCTGCGCACTCTCGCAAATGGCGAGTACACGGTTGGCGAACTAGCTGCACCCTTTCGCATGTCGCTCGCGGCGGCTGCCAAGCACGTCAAGACGCTCGAGCGTAGCGGACTTCTTCGTCGCACGATCCGCGGCCGCACCCACATCTGCCGTCTTGAGCCTGCGGCACTCGCCAATGCGAACGCCTGGTTCCGCTACTACTCGCGCTTCTGGGAGCAGAATCTCGACGCTCTCGAAGCGGCTCTGCGCGAAGACGACACTCGCGCCAAATCTCCTCGAAGGAAAGGATCAAATTCATGAAGACCACAGAGACTATGGCCGGTAAGACCGTGAAGGTCACGCGCACCTTCGCTGCCACGCCGGAGCGCGTTTTTGACGCCTGGCTGAACCCGGAGATCGCCCGCCGTTTCCTCTTCGCCACGCCCACCGGCGAGATGGTGCGTGTGGATATCGACGCCCGCGTCGGTGGCCGGTTTCTGATCGTGCGCCGCACAGACGGCGACGATGTGGAACATGTCGGCGAATATCTCGCGATCGACCGTCCGCGCCGCCTCGTCTTCACCTTCGCCGTTCCTAAATACTCTGCCGTCTATACCCAGGTCAGCATCGAGATCGTGTCCGCAGGCACTGGTTCAAAGGTCACCCTCACTCACGAAGGCGTCCTGCCCGAATGGGCAGATCGCACCCAGGAAGGCTGGGAGATGATCCTCGACAGTTTGCATCGCAAACTGCAGGACTACGCCAGCGTCACTGCTCCGGGCGAGGTCCGCATCGAACGGGTGCTGCCCGGTCCCATGGAACGCGTCTGGGAGTTCCTGACCGATTCTGAAAAGCGCGGCAGGTGGCTGGCCACCGGCCCGATTGAGCCGCATGTCGGTGGGAAGGTCACCTTTCACTTCCTCAACGCGAAGCTCTCGCCGCACTACGCACCACCGCCGGAAAAATACCGCGAGCACGAGAAGGGCTCCTCCATGACTGGAGAGGTGCTCGAATGGCAGCCGCCAACCCGTCTACGCTTCACCTGGAGCGAGCCAAACAATCTTCACTCCGAGGCTACGTTTGAGCTGTCGGCGCGGGGTGAGGATGTTCTGCTGGTTATCACGCATCAGCGTCTCAGCAACCGCGCGGCGATGGTGGGTGTAGGTGCGGGCTGGCACACACATCTCTCCATCCTGGACGACGTGCTCCGCGGCCAAACGCCCGCCGCCTTCTGGAACACATTCAATCCGTTGGAGGCAGAGTATGAGCAGCGCATCCCCACGGATGCCGAACGAAGTGCCGGAGAGGGGAGACTTACGAAACCGTAGGCGCGCTGAACTCGCGCTCGATCCAGTCCGTCACGCCGGAGATTGCAAACTCCGCCGCAACGCGAATGCTGTTCAGGATGGCGCGGTCGTCTGCTGAGCCATGGGTGATGATGCACGGTCCGCGCACTCCCAGCAGCGGTGCGCCTCCATACTCAGACTGGTCGAAACGCTTCTTGAATTCTTTGAAGCCGCGTCGCGCCAGCAGCGCCCCTGCGCGTCCGCTTACGGTCGACATCAGCGACTCGCGCAGCATCTCGCGCACCATACGACCCAGACCCTCGGAGGTCTTCAGCGCGACATTACCGACAAAGCCGTCGCACACGATCACGTCCGCGTGGCCGTTATAAAGGTCGCGTCCCTCGACGTTACCGATGAATCGGATGGGCAACTGCTTCAGCACCTGCAGCGCTTCGCGTGTCAGCTCGTTGCCCTTGCTTTCTTCTTCGCCAATCGAGAGCAGGCCGACTCGCGGCTTTTCGATCATCAGCACGGAGCGCGCATACATCTCGCCCATAATCGCGAACTGAGCCAGGTTCTGCACCTTGCAGTCGACGTTGGCACCCACGTCCAGCAGCACGCAGGGCGAACCGGCCGTGGTCGGCAGTGGCATCGCGAGTGCGGGGCGATCGACGCCCGGCAACGCGCCCAGCACCATCTTGGCGGAAGCCATCGCCGCGCCGGTGTTGCCGGCGGTCACAAACCCGGCAGACCGCCGATCCTTCACCATCTTCAGGCCCAGCCGCATCGTGCTGTTGCGCTTCTCGCGGACCGCCTTCGCGGCCTTGTCTTCCATCGTGATCCACTCGTCTGTATGGACGATCTCGATGGGCACACGACGGCCCAGCACGCCGAGACCGGCGCGCAGCTTGGCCTCAGGACCGATCAGGTGAACGCGAACAGGAAAGGCACGGCAGGCAAGGATGGCACCGCGGATCTCAGGATCGGGCGCGTGGTCCGAGCCCATGGCATCCAGAGCGATGTCTGTCAGCGGGGGCACCAGCCGGGTCCTAAACTTCTTTCGCCTCGAGCACTTCGCGGCCTTTGTACTGGCCGCACTTCGCGCAGGCGCGGTGAGGCAGCTTGCGCTCGTGACAGTTCGGACACTCGGAGAGGCCGGTGGGCGTCAGCGCATCGTGCGCGCGACGCTTGGAGGTGCGCGCCTTCGAGTGGCGCCGCTTCGGATTGGGCATGGCAGATTCCTTTCGATCCGGCCATCAACAGGCTCGCGGGGCTCATCCGTCGCGGTGCCAGTCTCCAGGCCTCGTACTTCTCTAATCTTGATCCTGCTGCTAGGACTTGATCTTGCTGCGCAGGTCTGACAGAGCACTCCAGCGCGTGTCGACCTCGGTCGATTCGCAGGAACATTGCTCTGTATTCAGGTTCCGGCCACAGCGTGGGCAAAGCCCTTTGCAGTCCGCGCGACAAAGGGTCTTCTCCGGCAGGGACAACAACACCTGCTCGCGCAAGACGTCTTCCAGCACTAGACCGTCTCCGTTATAGTATCCGATCTCGGTCTCGGAGGTCGAGATGGCCCGCTCCGCCCCATCGGCATCCACGCCGATCGGCCGGTACAGCAGGTCAAACGATGCCTCCAGCGGGTGCTCCACCGGCTCCACGCACCGCGCGCAGGGCGTCTCAAACCGCCCCGAGTAATCACCCCGCATCCGGATATCCGGCACCACCTGCTTGTGCCCCCGGTGCTCCTCGATCAGGTCCGCGCGCCCCTTCACATCCAGGACGCCCACCTGCTGGATGTCCGGCCCGTAATCGATCGCTTCAGTGGGGAAATGCTGGTCAAACTCAACAGGATCGAGCTGAAGATCCGCAACAGTAATCAACATCGCACTACCATTCTACGACCGATCGGGGCTCCGCAACCTGCCTGACGGTATCCGCGACTTACTGCGCATTTTCCCGGAGAATCCCTCTCGCTGTATCAATCCGGATCAGGGGTCGATTGGAACCTGGCCTCTGTACACAGCATAAACGCCGCCATCATGCCGCCTCACGCACCACTCACCGCCGCCACCGCTTCCAGCGGCGGCTTTGGCGCACTCTCTACCCCATGCCGGTACGGCCCCAGGCGAGTCAGCAGCACCACCGCGCAGGTCATCGCCGCGCAAAAGCACCCCAGCGGCACCTTGTAGGAATGGAAATGATCGAACCCCGCGCCCATCAGCAGCGTCCCCAAGGCTCCGGCGAGCATGAACGCAGCAAAGGCATAGCCGTAGGCGGTTGCAAAAGAGCGCAGGCCGAAGTAGCGGCTCACCAGGTAGGCCATCAACTCCACCTCCGAACCCATCCCCAGGCCTACCAGAAACGCCGCAATCATCGCGCTGCTCCGCGCCTCGCCCGACCACAGGATCGCCAGTCCGATGGCGCATGCACCGTAAAAAAGCATCGCGATACGCGGAGCGAAAAAGCGGTCCAGAAGATATCCGGATCCGAGCCTTCCGAATATCACGGAGATTCCGACAACCGCGCTGGCCATCGCCGCGCGTCCGGCACTCACGCCGCCGTCCGTCAGCAATGCCGGCATATGCAGCACGCCGGCATGCATGCTCGCGCTCGTCAGTGTGAAAACGACGATCATCAGCCAGAAATCCGCGCTGCGCCGGATATCCGCCCAGCCCATACCCTCCTTGCTCGCGGTCGCTTTCATCGCGGGCTCGGCGACGTCCGGCTGCAGCCCGCGATCGGAAGGGTCGTTTTGCAGAAATGTCGCGACCACCGGGATGGAAATCAGCACCATCGCTCCCCCAAACGCTGCATACGCCACTCGCCAGCCGGAGTGCGCGATCAGCCGTTGTGAAAGGAGCGGAACGGCAAACGCGCCGATCCCGATGCCCAGACCCACCAGGCCCAATGCCAGTCCGCGTCTTCGATTAAACCAGTGTGAAATCACCACGCCATAGGGCACCGGACCCGGGCCGGCGGCCAGCGTGATACCCAGCACCGTATAAAACACATACAGCTGCCAGATGCCGGTGCCGATCCACAATGCAGAGAGCAACACCAGTGCAAAGATAGCCGTCAGGGCCAGGATCACGCGACGCGCACCCACTCGGTCGATCAGCCGGCCCATTGCCGGCAGCAGCAGCGCCCCTATGACATTGTGCAGAGTGAACGCGAAGGATATCGCGGCACGGCTGGCATGGAACTCATGCACCAGCGGCTTTAAGAAAACGCCGAACGAATACACCGAGACGGGTGCGCCAAACAGCTGCCCC
>DASUWP010000110.1:0-4004 GCA_036378335.1 Acidobacteriaceae bacterium
TGACCATCGGCCAATCCAAAGAGCACGCCCTGTCCGCCGCAGAGCCGCTGCTCAAATGCGCGCGCCTGCGGACCAACGATCGGCTCCGTCGCTTCATGCGAGCCGTAGTACTCCACCCTGTAGGCGTAGAGGATGTCAGTATCCGGACGGCCATGGGTGCTGAAGTGCGCCCATGTCCCCAGCACCACACGACCCGCCTCATCGTCCAGCAGCGCATAGACCTGCTCGCCGCCGTTGGCCTCCTGCCCTTCGGAAAAGATGGGCGCTCCGGACGTGGAGCGCGGCCAGCGCACCCGCCATTGCTCCGTTTTCATATCAACGTGGAAGGTGGTGAAGAAGGTAGTGCGCTGACAATCGGTGCAGTCGTTGTAGGTCGCGACCAACTCCGGCGTGCCTTCGCGCCACATGCGCACCCACCCCAGCAGCCGCAGCCCGGGGCCGCGCAGCAGCAGGGTTGCCGTGATCTGCCGCTGATTCACGTCATAGACGCTGAGAACGTCATCATCGGGAAGCGCCGACGGATTCGTTCGCTCGGCAGCGATAACCAACAGGTGCGCATCGCGCGGCACGGACAGTTTGGAGACGACATTCGCGGGCGCGTTTGCAACGGCGCTCCTCGCCGGTGAGGTTGCCGGCTCTTTCGGCGGCAAGCCGATGTATCCGATCTCGCGCAGTGCCGTGTAGGGCTCATTCATCAGCGCGCGCGCGACAATCGTCTGCACATCGCTCGGCTGGCGCAGATCAAGCCAGCGGAAATTTTCAATCGACTGCGCGCGCAAAGGGGGCGACGCAACCAGCGCTGAGAGAAACACAATCCAGGCTGCAAAGGGGAATCGCCATTTCCTCATGCGTCGAGCCCCAGTTTTTTCCAGATCGTATCGACGCGCGCCTTGGTGGCCGCGTCCATCTCGATCATCGGAGGCCAGGGCCGGCTGAAGCCTTCCGCAGCCCACTTGCGCGTGGCGTCGATGCCCATCTTGCTGCCATAGTTCGGCAGGCGCGACGCGTGGTCGAGTGAATCGATAGGGCCGAGAGTGAATTGAATGTCGCGCTCCGGATCGATGTTGTTGGCGACCCGCAGCGTGACCTCCGCGATGTCGTGCACATTGCAGTCCTCGTCGACAACGATGATGCACTTGGTGAACATCGCCTGCCCCAGCGACCAGATGGCGCTCATCACTTTGCGCGCCTGCCCGGCGTAGCTCTTGCGAATGGACACGATCATAAGGTTGTGAAAGACCGCTTCGGGCGGCAGGTAGATGTCGACAATCTCCGGCGCCGAGAGGCGGATCAGCGGCAGGAAAATGCGTTCCACCGCCAGTCCCATCCACGCATCCTCCATGGGAGGCTTGCCGACGATGGTGGAGGCGTAGATCGGATCCTTGCGATGCGTGATGCAGGTGATGTGAAAGACCGGATAATCGTCCGGCAACGTGTAGAAGCCGGTATGGTCGCCGAACGGCCCTTCAGCGCGCAGCTCGCTCAACTCCACATAGCCTTCGAGCACAATCTCCGCATGCGCGGGGACCTGAAGATCGACCGTCTCGCACTGGACCAGCTCGACCGGCGCCTGCCGCAGAAATCCGGCGATGATGTACTCCTCCACCTCGGGTGGCGCGGGCACGATCGCCGAAAACGTCGTCGCCGGATCAGTGCCGATGGCAACCGCGACTTCCATGCGCTCGCCGCGCAGATCAGTCGTCGTGAGCGCAGGCATGCCGGCAATCTGGCTCGCGGTACGGGTGCTGCCCCCGCCTGTGGAGGCCATGATGTCGATACGCGCAGCCGCCGCACTGCCGCTCGCATTCGATTCCGCAGTCATGCGCAGCCGCTCGCGGAAGTGCTCCGCCGCCACCTTCTGGCGCTGCCAATGCATGCCTGTGGTCCGGGCGTCATAGACCTGCATACGGTACATACCCATGTTGCGTTTGCCGTGCAGCGGGTCTCGCGTGACGACCAGCGGCAGCGTGATAAAGCGGCCGCCGTCCATGGGCCAACATTGCAGTACGGGAAAGTCGAGCACGTTGAAGTTGTCGCGATCGACGATCTGCTTGCATGCAGCCTGACGTGCCGCAATGACTTTGGGGAAGTACTTCCCTAACTCCGCAAGCGTGGGCAGCATCTTCAGTTTGCCCAGCATGCCTTCTGGCGACTTCATCTCCATGAGCGTCTGGATGCGTCCGGCGATCTCGTCCAGGCTGGAAGTTTCGAGCGCCATCTCCATACGGCGCTGGCTGCCGAACTGGTTCATCAGCACGGTCGCTCCGGGATAACCCTTCACGCGCTCGAAGAGCAGTGCCGGGCCGCCCGGCACGCCGCCCTTGCGCCCGGCTTTCGAAACCCGATCGGTAATCTCCGCGATTTCCAGGACGGGGTCGACTTCGTCGCGGATGCGCCGCAACTCACCGGCGCGGTCTAGTTGCGCGATCCAGTCGCGCAGGTCGTGATAGGCCAAGTTCGTCTCCTGACCAATCAATAGTAGAGCGGAATCCGTATTGGTTTGGGTAACCAGCGAAATCGGCTGCAAGCTGCGGAAGACCGCTTCAGTATCGTGCGCCTTCCGATTGCATCCAGCGATCCATAAAGGTCTGGGCGCAGCGCGCGCCGCAGAGATGCTTCACCTCTGCGCTGTGAGAAAGCGAATGGCTCCAGCGGGTGATGCGCAGGGCCTCCTGCTGCGGGCCATCGGGAGGAGTGGTGTGGTCCGTCCAGGCCAGCCACCAGTCCTCCGCATCTCCACGCGGACTGTTGCAAACGTCACAGTGATAGGACTCTGTCCAGGCCATCGCACTACTCCTTCAGAAAAAACCCGGCAGCCGGCAGAGCTGCCACAAGGGGCAACTTAGCACAAGCACGAAGGCAGCCGCATCCCGCCACAGAAACGGAGTTTTATGCTACGGTCCTTTGCTCCATTGGCTCAAGCGGGTAGCCAAGCTTCTTCCAGCCATCGTAGCCGCCGTGCAGCGGGCGCACGCGATAGATGCCCAGATTGCGCAGCCGCAGCGCGGTCCGAGCGCTGGTCGCGTCGCTCGGGCAGGTGCAATAAAGAACGATGTCGCGGTCTCGCGGAATGCGATCGCCCTCCGCTACGAGCGTATCCGGCTTGAAGAGCACGGCCCCGGGCAGGCGGCGCGGATCGGGAAGGTAATCGAGCGGATGGCGCAGGTCGATGATGTACACGTCCTCGCCGGCGTCGAGCATGGCCTTCAACTCTTCCGGTTCGATTTTGGCGCCGCGAATCTGCCGCAGGAAGGCACGCTGCCGATAGATCCGGTAACAGAAGAAACCAAGCAGGAGCAGAATGAAGAGCAGACCAGCCGAGTGTCCGACCTCACCGAGTGCGTCCGGATGATGCTTGAGGTAGTCCCCGAAGAAGCGACCTACCAAGGTCGCACTGAGGCTCCAGAGCAATGCGCCCGCCGCGTCGAAGGTGATGAACGTCGCGTAGGGCATCCGGCTCTGGCCGGCGATGGGCGCCGCGACTGCTCCCAGACCGGGGACGAATTTGGCCAGCAGAAGCGCGCGCGAACCATAACGCTGGAAGAAATCCCCGGTGCGCCGAACGCAGGCCGCGGACTCAAAAGACAGCTTGCAGACGGTGCGGACGATGGTGCCGCCGTAGCGCGCGCCCATGAAATACCAGATCGAGTCGCTGAGAATACAGGCGAGAACGGCGGAGAACAGAACGAGTAACAGGCTCACCTGATGAGTCGCCGTCAAGGTGCCAGCCGTCAGGAGGACGGGCACGCTCGGAATGGGTAGTCCGATCTGCTCCGCGGCAATCCAGGCGAAGAGGATGAGATAGGCGTGATGGATAAAGAAATCGAGCGCGACCGGCATAGCAATTCAGCCCTGAGATAACCCACAGGATAGATGTCCGAGGACGATCAGGAGCGGCAAAAGTTTCAGATCAAAGAAAAAACGCAGGCGGAAAAGGTACGGGCCGGATCGCGACAGATCCGGCCCGGCTGATAGGAACGGTTTCGGTCGTTATTTCGCTATCA
>DASUWP010000111.1:0-8994 GCA_036378335.1 Acidobacteriaceae bacterium
TGGTCGTTGATTGCGGAGCGGGTGGCGGCGGGAGCTCACTAGTAGGTTGATCAGCTACTCCGCATCCGGCTTGGCGCCCGGCAGACGTTTCCGCAGCAGTGCGACCTGGCCTGTGTGATGCGCCTCGTGTTCGCAGACGTGGAACCACTTGCAGTAGTTGTTGGTCGGGCCCCAGGGCCAGTCTTTGTCGACGGCCATGAGCCATGCGTCATCCCTCTTTTTAAATTCGGCCAGCGACTTTGCGCGCGTCTCCTGAAGGATATTCAGGTAATAGTCACGGTCATGCCCTTTGATGGTCTTGCGTCCGGCGTCGCCTAGACCCATGGCGGCGTCCCACTTCTGCTTGACCGGCTCCGGCCAGCTATCCCACTTCATGCCATCGAAGGTATTCATCTGGTAGTAAGTCTCGGTCGCGGCGAGGTGGAGCATCAGCGCCCCGATGGTGTTGGCTTTGGCGTCGAAGAGATGATCAAGATCGGCTTCGGTGAGGCCCTTCGTCGCGCTGATGATACCGTTGGCGTCGCGCATCCAGGTGAGCATGGAGACGAGGGTGCCCACCTGCGGTGAGTAGCCCGGCTTGGGCCCAAGGATGTCGAGCCCCGGTGGATCAGTCGCGGCCACAGCTTCTTCCGGACGCAGTGCTTCGCCAAGCAGGCCGCATAGGCCGGCGCCCAACATGGTCGAACCCTTCAGGAAGCTTCTTCTATTCGTAGCGGCGCGAGTGACCGAGGCCGGTATGCTCATGATCTTCTCCTCGACTAGAACCAACGAGCCCGCGAGCCGAGGTGAATTGTACCAAGCCGAGAAGAAAGCGCGGCCGTGTCACTGATCGCGGCCTGGTGGCGATCAGCCTGGTTGATCTTCCGACAGACCTCGGCAGACGGAGCAAACGATGGGGACCGGCACGTCAGCGCGCGGCCGCCAGCTGCGGCTCGCGGAGCCAATCGTAGAGCGGAAAGGTGTCGGCCAGCTCACGGACCTGTCCGCGGATGCGGGCGAGGGCGGCTTCGTCGCCACGCTTGTCGAGGGCCTCGGTGATCCAGCGAGCGATGGTGCGCATTTCCTGATTGCCCATGCCGCGCGTGGTGAGCGCGGGCGTGCCGATGCGGATGCCGCTGGGCTTCATGGGCGGGTTGGTGTCGAAGGGGATCGCGTTCTTGTTCACCGTGATGCCTGCGGCGTGGAGCGCGGTCTCGGCTTCGCTGCCGAGCATGCCCTTGGCGAAGACATCGATCAGCATGAGGTGGGTGTCTGTGCCGCCGGAGATGACGCGGAAGCCGTGGCCGGCGAGCTCTTCTGCGAGCACCTTGGCATTGCTGACGATCTGCGCGGCGTAGTCGCGGAAGCTGGGCTCGAGCACTTCGCCGAAGGCCACAGCCTTCGCCGCCATGACATGCACAAGCGGACCGCCTTGCTGTCCGGGGAAGACGGATCGGTCCACGCCGGCGGCGTACTGCTGCTGGCACAGGATCATGCCGGCGCGTGGGCCGCGCAAGGTCTTGTGCGTGGTAGTCGTGACGATTTGCGCGTGCGGCACAGGCGAGGGATGCGCGTCGCCGGCGACCAGGCCGGCGAAGTGCGCCATGTCGACGAGCAGAAGGGCACCGACTTCATCGGCGATAGCGCGCATGCGCGGGAAATCCAATGTTCTGGGGTAGGCGCTGCCGCCGCCGATGATGAGCTTGGGCTGTTCGCGGCGTGCGATTTCACCGAGCTCGTCGTAGTCGATGACCTCGGTGTCCTTGCGTACGCCATAGGAGGCGACGCGATAGAGCTTGCCGGAGAAGTTGAGCTTGTGCCCATGCGTGAGATGGCCGCCGTGGGCGAGATCGAGACCGAGAATGGTGTCGCCCGGCTGAAGGACGGACATATAGGCAGCGGCATTGGCCTGCGAGCCGGAGTGGGGCTGCACGTTGGCATGCTCGGCGCCGAAGATCTGCTTAGCGCGGTCGCGCGCCAGGTTTTCGATCACGTCTGCAAATTCGCAACCGCCATAGTAGCGTTTGCCGGGATAGCCCTCCGCGTACTTGTTGGTGAAGACCGATCCAGCGGCCTCCAGCACAGCACGGCTGACGAAGTTCTCGGACGCGATCATCTCGAGGCCCTCGTGCTGCCGGGCGACTTCGTTGGCGATGGCTTGGGCGACGGCGGGGTCGGCCTGCGGGAGCGTGCGGGACTGGATGCCGGATGGGACGGACGTGGTCTGGCTGGGCATATATCGATTTTAGACTGGCCGTCTAGGCAATAGCGCGGTGGCGCGTTTTGCAGGGTTCGCTCCCTCTGGTCGCTCACGTGGGACGCGGATTTCGAATCCGGCAACGCCCCGCTGTTCCGGGATACCGGAGGCGCCTGCTCTTACCGGGCGATGAGATCGCTTTCTGCTTGTGCGGAGCCGGCATATTTTCCGGGGCCGGCGCTTTGGCCGGAGAGCGCCAGTTCCTTGAAAGCGCGATGGACGAACGACCCGAGAAACCAGCCGTCCATGAACTTATAAGGCGTTTCACCGGTGGTGTAATGCCCGCAAGGGAGCACGCGCGATTCGAAGTGGACGCCGAAGCGGCGGAAGTTTTCCAGCACTTCGAGCGAATAACGCTGGAGGAAGGTCAGGTCATACGTCGCATGCACGACTAACGATTTGCGGCCCGGCGCGGCGAACTCCTTCATGAAGGAAACCGGGCTTATACAGGCCCAGATATCCTTCAACTGCTGCTGGCTCATGAGAGGCTCGAATGCAGCGCGGATATGACGTGTGCTCTGACCCGTCCATACCACGTCGCCGAAGGACATGGAGGCGTGATTGAAGGCGCAGACCTGCAGGCGCCGATCCATCGCAGCAGCGATGAAGGCGTAGCAAGAACCGAGACTCGTGCCCAGGATGCCGAACTGCTCGTAGCCCTGCAACTCGAGCCAGTCGAGGCAGGAACGGATATCGACCACGGCCTGCCGGCAGGCGGCGATGGTGCGGCCGAGATTGGAACTGACGGCATAGTCGGAGCGCTCGAGCTCGGCGGGCCGGCGAATGTCGTGGTACGGCTTGGAAAGACGAAGCGCAGAGATGCCGAAGCGATTGAAGACCGCGCAGAGGGCGTTGTGACTGAACGCATCGGCATTCCACTGCGGCATGACGACGATGGCCTGTTTTGGCTTGCCGGCCTGCTTTTCTGGCGGCGCCGGATACCAGCGGGCATTGACGAGGTCGTTCTCCGGGTACGGCGTGCGCACCGGCGAGGTGAAGCGCAGGAAGTGCGCCTTTTTACCGCGGCCTAGTGCGGCGGCGGCGCGGAGTTGCGCGTCCCGACGCAACGTCTCAGGACGGACGTTGGTGGGGAAGAGCATCGGATGGCGCTCCTCGATGCGGAAATCTGTGGGACGCGTGTAGCCGTAGAAGGCCTCGCGATTGCGCAGGATGGCATGATTGATCGCGAGCAGCTGGGCTTCTGCATCTTGCGGCCTCCGGTCCATGGTCGCTTCGAGCATCAAGCCGCGCGGACGGGCAAAATCTTCGAGCCAATCGAAGCCCCACTCGAGCGGACGCACGATGCGATTGGTGTCACGCGTGGTGAGCGCGGTCTCCCATCGGAACATCCAACCTGCGTAGAGGTCTCGGAGCATTACACTTATCGTAACGGATGGAGAGGCAGATCGGCGCCGGCGACTCCGATATCGTTCCCACGCAGCGCAAACGATGCTTTAGCGATCTTTTCGTCGCTGCGGGTTCAACTTTTCACGCTGTGATCTCGTCTGCGTATACAGAAGCTTTTCTAGGCGTCTGCCCGTATTGTCAATTCTTATCCTTAAGGGTTTCTTCAGGAATCGATGAATCGTCTGTCCCGCTTGCTTTGCGCTTCTCTTTTCTTTCTCGCTATTTTCGCTCTTCCACGGCTGCGCGCACAAAATACGGGATCTCTGCACGGACAGGTCACCGATCCGAGCGGCGCGATTGTACCGGGCGCGAGTGTGCAATTGTCCGGCGGCGGAAAGAGTTTTTCCTCTATGTCGCGCGGCGATGGCAGCTACTCGTTCGCTACGCTGCCTCCGGGCAGTTACACCCTGGATGTGAACGTGACCGGGTTCACTCCGTTTTCCGAATCGAACGTGTCGATTGTGAGCGGCACCTCGCGCATGCTGAACATCCCGCTGAGCATCGCCACGCAGGAGCAGCAGGTGGAGGTGACGGCGGATACGCAGCAACTGGATACCTCGCCGGAAGATAATGCGAATGCGGTGGTGCTCTCCGGCAAAGATCTGAATGCGCTCTCCGACGATCCAGACGAGATGCAGAACGAGCTGACGGCGCTGGCCGGTCCTGCGGCGGGAAACGGCGGCAGCCAGATTTATATTGACGGCTTTACCGGCGGTGATTTGCCGCCTAAGTCGGCGATCCGCGAAATCCGCATCAATCAGAACCCGTTCTCCGCGGAGTTCGACAAGCTGGGCTACGGACGAATCGAGATCCTGACCAAGCCCGGCTCAGATAAATTGCACGGATATATCCAGGCGAGCGGCAATGACTCGGCACTCAACACCAGCCACTTTGTCACCAGCACGCCGCCGTATCACCAGTTTTTCCTGCACGGCTCGCTGGGTGGCCCTATTTCAAAGAAAGCTTCGTACTTCGTCGCCGTGTTCGCGCGCAATAGCCAGAACGTCCTGATCGTGAATGCGGCGGGGACACCTACGGACCCGAATTATTATCTGGATCACGGCGGCAGTAATTTTGTGCAGAATCTGGACAATCCGCAGTCGCGCCTGCACCTGACGCCGCGCATTGACTATCAGCTGACGCCGAGCAACACGCTGTCAGTGCGCTACCAATATAACCGCGGCGTGGATACGGGTGATGGGCCGGGCCAGTATGCGCTGGCCTCACAGGCCTACAACACGCGCAGCATCGAGAACACGATTCAGATCAGCGATTCGCAGGTGTTCAACGCGCACCTGGTGAATGACACGCGCTTCGAGTACGAGCGCGATCGCGATGAGCAGCTTCCGCAGGACACTTCTCCGACGCTGACTGTGCAGGGTGCATTCACCGGCGGTGGCAGCAACGATGGCACCTCGCGCACGAACGGCGATCATTACGAGCTGCAGAACTATTCGACCGGAACCTTCAAGAATCATTCACTGCGTTTCGGTACGCGGCTTCGCGCGTATCGCGAGTCTGACTATTCCAACGCCGGCACGAACGGTAACTACAACTTTGACACTGCGGCAGCATTCCTAGCCGGGACGCCATCGCAGGGCAGCGTGACGAAGATCACCAACTTCAACGCGCGGGCGATATTGTTCGATGCCGCGCTGTTCTATCAGGACGACTGGAAAGTGAACCGGAAGCTCACCTTCGATTATGGGCTTCGCTTTGAGGCGCAGAACCGAATCCACGACCACGCGGACTGGGGTCCGCGCATCGGCTTTGCATACGCCCTGGACGGGGGCAAGAAGCGGCCACCGAAGACGGTGCTTCGTGCGGGGTATGGCTGGTTCTTTAACCGCTTCAGCAACGCGAGCGTGATCCAGGCGATTCACCAGAATGGATTGAATCAGCAGCAGATTGTGTACTCGAATCCGACGTACGTTCCCGGTCAGCCGCCTTCCGGCACGGGTACCGTGAGTTCACGCTCGGCGACCTACAGCATCAGTCCGAAGGTGAAGGCGGCACTGGATATGCAGGGAGCGGTCGGCGTTGATCGCGCGATCACGAAGGCGATCTCAGCCAATGTGACGTATCTCTACAGCCGCGGCATCCACCAGTATTTGACGGACAACATTAATGCGCCGCTCTATGACTACGCGACCAACACGCTCATCATCGATCCCACCACTGGACAGCCGGAGGTGCCCTTTCCGGGAAAAGGCAATCTCTATCAGTTCCAATCGGAAGGCGTGTACCGGCAGGAGCAGCTCATCACGTCCGTAAATGCGCGTGCACGGAACTATTCCGTCTCGGCCTTCTATGTGCTGGGGTCGATGAAAAGCGATACCAGCGGCGCGAATTACTTTCCATCACGCCAGGACGATATTGCTTTTGACTACGGCCGTTCCAGCAACGATGTGCGTAACCGATTTTTCCTGCTCGCCACCACGATTCTTCCGTATGGCGTCCAAGGATCGATCTTCACTATCGCGAATGCCGGCGCGCCATACAACATAACGACTGGACAAGACCTGAATAAGGACAACCAATATAACGAGCGGCCTTCCGTGGTGGACGCGAGCCTATGCACTCCGGGCTCGACGCAGTACTACGTAACGCGCTATGGATGCCTGAATATCACGCCCAATCCCGGCGAGAAGATCATTCCGTATGGCAGCGGGCGAGGCCCGGCGAACTTCAGCGCGAATATGCGGCTGAGCAAGAATTTCGGCATAGGACCAAAACTGAAAGGACATGGAGGAGGAGGGGGCGGCGATGGCGGCCCGCATGGCGACGGTGGCCCACATGGCGGCGGTGGTCCTCGCGGCGGCCTTGGGCCGGGCGGACTGAGTGGCAGCGGTAGTGGCGGCTTCTTCGGCGGACCGCACTCCCATGAGACGCCGCGCAAGTACAACCTGAACTTTACGGTTGCGGCAAACAACGTCTTCAACGTGGTGAACCTGGCGCAGCCGAGCAATGTAGTGAGCAGCCGGAATTTTGATAAGTCGCTCGCGCTGGCAGGGCAGTTCTTCAATCGCAATGAGACCTCAGTGCGCACAATTGATCTGCAGATGAGCTTTAGTTTTTGAGGACTGGCCGTCCAGGCAGAGGCGCCGTCGGCGCGTTCTGCCCGGTTCGCTTCCTCTGGCCGCTCACATTGGAGCTTGTATTTCTCTTGGAGGCGGCGTGCGCGGGCTATAAGCGGTGCTGGATCGCCTTGCTCAGACCCAAAGACGCGGGACCCGCTGCCCGATAGCGCAGAGCACCTCGTACGCGATGGTGCCGCTGTGGCTAGCGAGGTCGTCCGCGGTGATGCGCTCCCTACCCTGCTCGCCAATGAGCACGACTTCGTCGCCAATTGAGGCATCTGGAATATCGGTGACGTCGATCATCGTCTGGTCCATGGTGACGCGTCCGGCGATCGGCGCTTGCTGGCCGCGCACCAGCACTGCGCCGCGGTTGGAGAGCAGGCGATTGTAGCCATCCGCGTAGCCAACCGGGAGCAGTCCGATGCGCGTAGGTTGTGAGGCGCGAAAGGTCGCGTTGTAACTGACTGGTTCGCCGGCTGCGATAGTGCGGAGCGCGGTGATGCGCGTCTTCCAGCTCAACACGGGTTGCAATCCCCGCTCGGCGGCACGCGGACCATAGCCATAGAGCGCGATGCCCGGACGCAGCAGGATACGGCTGCCATTCTGCTGCGCTATCTCACGAAGCGAGGCGATCTGCGCGGCCTCAAAAAGGCTGGCGGAGTTGCCGGCGTGAATCACTGGCGGCGCAATGCCGCGCTCGCGCAACGTGGCGAGCGCGACACCGAGGCGTTCGAGTTGCTCGGCAGTCTGCGTAGAGCTGGGATCCTCCGGCGAGGCGAAGTGCGTCATCACCGCTTCCAGCAATAGCTGCGGGTGCTGGTCGAATTGCGCGGCGAACGCCGAGAGCGCTGCCGTGTCGTTCCACTGGATGCCCTGGCGCGCCATGCCGGTGTCGATCTCCAGATGCACGGGAAAGGGTGGCTCGACCGCTTGCGGGACCGCCTCGGCGAGCCACGCAAGCTGATCGAGCGAGCCTAACACTGGAGTGAACGCGTGGCGAGCGGCCTCTGGTGCTTCGCGCTCGAATAACCCGGAGAGCACAAGCATGCGATGGTTTTTGAGTTGCGGTTGCAGGAGAAGCGCTTCGTCTACGCAGGTGACGGCGAACCAGTCGCAGCCTTCGTCGGCAAGAGCGGCGAGCGCCTCGGCAGCGCCGTGGCCGTAAGCGTTGGCTTTGATAACGGCGACCGCCGCTGCGCCGGCGTTCCCAGCCTGGTCGCGTAGGATGCGGTAGTTGTTGCGCAACGCCGGGCGCGAGACTTCTGCCCAGGTGGGACGGGTGGAAATGGGCCGTGTCATTCGTAACTGCCGCCGTCACCTTCATGCGCCATGTTCTCAAAGCGGGTGAACTCACTGAGATAGGCGAGATGGACAGAACCGGTGGGGCCGTTGCGCTGTTTGGCGATGATGATCTCGGCCTTGCCCTTGGTGTCGGGGTCTTCTTCGCCGTTCTCGTCCTTGTTGTAATAGCTGTCGCGGTGGATGAAGGCGACGACATCGGCATCCTGCTCGATCGATCCGGATTCGCGCAGGTCGGAGAGCATGGGCTTCTTGTCACCGCCGCGCTGTTCGGAGGCACGGCTGAGCTGCGAGAGGGCAATGACGGGAACGTGCAGCTCCTTGGCCAAAGCTTTGAGACCGCGCGAGATGGCGGAAACTTCCTGCGTTCGGTTCTCATGGCGCTTGCTGGCCGCACCGGGTAAGGATGCCGACATGAGCTGGAGATAATCGACGACGATGAGGTCGAGGCCGTGTTGCTGTCTGAGCCGGCGTGCCTTCGCGCGCATCTCCGCGAGGGAGATGCCGGGCGTGTCGTCGATGTAGATATGGGATTCGGTGAGCTTGGCCGCGGCATTGATGAGCGCGTCCTGATCGTCCCGGCTGATGAAGCCGGACTGGATCTTGCGCATATTCACGAAGGCCTCTGACGCGAGCATGCGGCGAAGCAGCGATTCGCTGGACATTTCCAGCGAGAAGATGCCGACGACGCGGCCGTCCCGGAGCGCGGCCTGCTGCGCGATGTTGATGGCCCAGGCCGTCTTGCCCATCGAGGGCCGCGCCGCGATGATGATGAGCTCGGCGGGTTGCAGGCCGCTGGTCATGCGGTCAAAGTCTTTGAAGTGCGTGGCCAGCCCGGTGACTTCGCGCTTCAGCTTCCAGATGGCGTCGATGGTGCCGAAGTGCTGCTTGACGATGGCGGGAATGTTGGAGAAGTCGCGAGTAAGGCCTCGCTCCGACACCTCAAGCAGCGCAGACTCTGCTGCATTCAGC
>DASUWP010000112.1:0-3231 GCA_036378335.1 Acidobacteriaceae bacterium
GCACCTGCGTGCCGCCGCCGCGACGAACGGCGGAGAGACGAAGTGATCCCGCGGATCGCCCTGATGGCGCTGGCGCTCGCCGCTGCCCCGCCAGCATTCCACTACGAACGGCCGGTGCAGCTGAGTGAAGCTCCAGCGCCGGAGACGTGTGCCGTGCTGCCACTCGACCTGCTGGAACATGCGGCGCCCATGCTTCAGGATTTGCGCGTGATCGCAGGCGGCCGCGAGATCGCCTACCAGGTCCGCACATCGAGCGATGCTGCTGAGCAAGTGGCCCGGCCGGAGCAGATACTGAATCTGGGCGAGCGGAACGGCGCCATCAACTTCGATGTGGAGATGACCGAGCCGCGCTACAGCCGGGTGCTGCTGAAGATGGCGCGCTCGCATTTTTCCGTGCTTGTCCATGTCACCGGTGTCGATCATCCTGGCGAAGCGGGAGTGGCGTTCCCAGAGATCGCCTACAGCTCCGATACGCCAGAGGATGAGCCGCAGATCAAGCGGATAGACCTGCCGGAGAGCAATTTCCGCTACCTGCATTTCGAGATACAGACGCTCGCGCTCGATCCGGTGACGCCGCAGGACATTGCCGGGGTGGATGTACTGACCAGAAGCACGGAGCCGCCGCGGTATATGCAGGTCGCGGTCGCGAAGGCTCCGGCACAAAAGCCGCATGAGAGCGTTTATGAATTTGCGGTGCCGGCGAATGCACCGCTAGAGCGCCTGATCTTCGCCAGCGACGATCCCGGTGCGGTGTTTTCGCGCACCGCCGATCTGGAGCGGTGGAAAGGCGAAGCTCCGGCCGATGAAGAAGCGCGGCGCCGTGAGGCGCCGCTGCAGAGCGAAGGCATCAGGCTTGCCCATTCGCCTCCGGTGAAAGGCGAAGCAGTATCGGATGGCGGTGCAATCGATGTCGCGCTGGGTACCGTGCCGTATCCCTCTACCGTGCTGCTGACGGTGCAGAACGGAGATGACGCCCCGCTTGCGCTGCACGGCATCGCGCTCCAGATGCGGGAGCGGCAAATCTGCTTTCTGCGCAAGGCGAATACGTCTTACGTGCTGCGCTATGGCGATGCTTCGCTCGGACCGCCGCAGTACGATCTGTCGCCCATTGAAGCCGCGGCAATGGGTGCATCTGCCAGCGCGCTTGGCGCTGAGCGGGCGCTTACGCCAGCGCCAGCGAGTCAGCGGCCATTCACCGAGCGCCATCCGGTGCTGCTGTGGATTGCGCTGATTCTGGTGGTAGGCACGCTGGGCTTCGTGGCGCTGCGGAGTGCTCGAAGATAATCTCTGAACCCACCCTACGCTGCGCGTAGGATGGGGCACCCCCGCCAATGGAGGAGACGAAATCTACCGCATCGATGACTCGATCTCTGTGAGCCAGTCTGGGCTCTTCAGGATCTCGCGTGGCTTGGAACCATCGGCAGGACCGACCAGGCCGTCGCGCTCCATCATGTCGATCAGGTGGGCGGCGCGGCCATAGCCGACGCGCAGACGGCGCTGGATCAGCGATGTGGAAGCCTTGCCGAACTCGAAGACAAGCCGCACGGCATCGTTGAACAACGGATCGTTGTCATCCTCGTTGCCATCCTCGCTGTTCAGCTCGCGGCCCTTCTCATCCTTCGGCGATTCGAGGAAGGCCTCCACGTATTCGGCGCCGCCCTGCGCTTTCCAGAAATCGACCACGGCGGAGATCTCTGCTTCCGTGACAAAGGGCGCGTGCACGCGCTGCAGGCGCGATGTGCCGGGCGGCAGGAAGAGCATGTCGCCGCGGCCCAGCAGGGCTTCCGCGCCGTTGTTGTCGAGGATCGTGCGCGAGTCAACCTTCGTCGCCAGCCGGAAGGAGATGCGGGTCGGCACATTGGCTTTGATGAGGCCGGTGATCACATCGACGGAAGGCCGCTGCGTCGCCAATACCAGGTGAATGCCGACGGCACGCGCCATCTGCGCCAGGCGGGTGATGGCCTCTTCGACGTTTGCCCGGTCGAGCATCATCAGATCGGCGAGTTCGTCGATGATGATGAGGATGTAGGGCAGCGGCGTCTGCTCCTCCGCGTCCTCGAACATGCTGGGCGTGCCGGAGTCAAAGAGCTTGTTGTACTGATCGATGTTGCGGACCGAGCGCGAGGCCAGCAGCTTGAGACGCCGCTCCATCTCGCGAACGGCGTTGCGCAGCGCGTTTGCGGCTAATTTCGGCTCGGTAATGATGGGCGTGAACAGATGCGGGATGCCTTCGTACATGCCCAGCTCGACACGCTTGGGATCGACCAGAATCATGCGTACCTGTTCCGGTGTCGTTTTGAATAGCACCGACATAATCATGGCGTTGATGGCGACCGACTTGCCGCTGCCCGTGGAGCCGGCGATGAGCACGTGCGGCATGGTGGCGAGATCCGCAACCACGATGCGGCCATTGATGTCCTTGCCCATGGCCAACGGGAGTTTGAATTTCGTTTGCGCAAACGTGCCGTCTTCGACGACATCGCGCAGCCAAATAGTTTCGCGCGTGGAGTTGGGCACCTGGATGCCGACGGTGCTCTTGCCGGCCATGCGCTCGATGAGGATGCTCTCAGCAGCCATCGCGAGGCACAGGTCGTCCGCCAGTCCGGTGACGCGTGAGTATTTGACCCCCGCCTCCGGACGGAACTCGAAGGTGGTGACGACCGGGCCGGGATTGATCTGCGTGACCTGCCCGGTCACATCGAACTCGGCGCATTTCTCGACCAGCACCTTCGCCTCTTCGCGCAGCTCGTCCTCGCGGATGATCTGCTGATCCTCCGAGCGGTGCAGCAGCGTGCTGGGCGGCAGGCGGTATCCGGAGACAGCACGTGGCGTGAGCGTCACCGGGTGCGCATCGGCATCCGCGCGCTCGCCGATGGAGATGCTGCCGGCCTCGCGCGTCTCTTCGGGCTCTTCCGTGTCCTCTTCCCAGCCTTCGCGAGCTCGGTCCAGCGCGCTGGTTCGTGGCGGTTCCGGCTGCTCCGGCTCTGGATCGCGCACGGTCGCGCGGGGAATCTGTGTCCACAGCGACGGCGCAGGCTCCGGCTCCTCGAGATACGCAGCGTCTTCCGGCGAGGCGGGAGCTTCCATTTCAGCAAATGAGGCACGGCGTGCAGACGGCACATCCTCGTCTTCCTGGCGTTGTGGGCGGTGCAGAACGCGGCTCAGCCAGCTGGTCTGGGGCACGGGAGACGGCGCATCCCGCCTGGCAGCGACTGCGCCGACCTTACCTTG
>DASUWP010000113.1:0-13820 GCA_036378335.1 Acidobacteriaceae bacterium
AAAAGCACACTTTTGCACATTCTTGGGGCACTTGATGCGCCGACGAGTGGTGCCCTATACTTCGCCTCAATCCACTTGAACAAACTCACCTCCACGCAGGCCGCAGACTTCCGCAACCGGGAAGTTGGCTATGTCTGGCAGTTTCACTATCTGCTGCCGGAGTTTACGGCTGCGGAGAATGTCGCGCTTCCCCTCCTGGCTCGGGGCACATCGCGGAAAGTGGCTGAATCAAAAGCACTTGACTGGTTAAATGAAGTCGGCTTGGCAGATCGGGCGGAGCACCAGGCGGGCGAGCTTTCCGGCGGCGAGCAGCAGCGGGTTTCCCTGGCCCGCGCGCTTGTAACGGAGCCGCGGATGCTGCTGGCGGATGAGCCCACCGGCGACCTGGATGCGGAAACCGCGGACCGGGTCGTTTCGCTCATCCAAAAGGTGCATGACAGCCATGGGCTGACCTCCATTCTGGTGACGCATAACCAGGAACTTGCCGGCCGGTGCGACCGCGTGCTGCGGCTCCAAGCCGGACATATGGAAGAGGATTTTGCCAAGACGGGGAAGCCATATCTGGAAAGTGCAGACAGGTTTTCTGCAACGAGGGTTCCAGGAGACGGCAGCTGTTGAGAAGCCCGAAATGGGCGGTGAGTCCGGTGGCGTGGGTCGTGCATCTTTAGTAACGACGACTCACATTTCTGTACACGAGTCAGTCGGAGAGGCAGTGGTGGACGACAACCAACCCCACCAACGGTCCTCGGAGGGGGAATATGTTCGAACGATATACAGAAAAGGCACGGCGCGTTATCTTTTTTGCCCGGTATGAGGCTAGCCAGTTTGGCTCGCCGTATATCGAGACTGAGCACCTGCTGCTGGGCTTGTTGCGCGAAGATAAAGCGCTTACCAATAAGTTTCTCCGCTCCCATGCCTCGGTCGATTCGATCCGTAAGCAGATCGAAGGCCACACAACGATTCGCGAGAAGGTTTCCACCTCGGTCGATCTCCCCCTGTCGAACGAATGCAAGCGCGTGCTGGCCTATGCCGCGGAAGAGGCGGAACGGCTGAGCCATAAACATATCGGCACCGAACATCTGTTGCTGGGATTGCTGCGCGAAGAGAAGTGCTTCGCGGCGGAGATCCTGCATGAGCGTGGGCTGCGGCTGGTGGCAATTCGCGAAGAGCTGGCACGGGCGACGCAGGAGAAGGCTCCGGCGCAGCGGCAGAACCGCGAGTCGAGCCTGCTGGCGGAGTTTTCGCGCGACCTGACCCAGGCGGCCACCGATAACCAGTTGGACCCGCTGGTGGGACGCGATTCCGAGGTGGAGCGCGTGGTGCAGATCCTGTGCCGCCGCACCAAGAACAATCCGGTGCTGATTGGCGAGCCTGGCGTGGGCAAGACGGCGATTGTCGAAGGGCTGGCGCAGCGCATTGCCGACGGCGATGTGCCGAGCTTCCTGGCTGACAAGCGAGTGCTGGCTCTGGACCTGTCGCTGATCGTGGCGGGCACGAAGTATCGCGGCCAGTTTGAGGAGCGGTTGAAGACGATCATGAAGGAGCTGATGGAGAACCAGAACTCCATCATCTTTATTGATGAGTTGCACACGCTGGTGGGCGCGGGATCGGCGGAGGGTTCGCTGGATGCAGCGAACATCCTGAAGCCGGCGCTTTCGCGCGGCGAGATACAGTGCATCGGCGCAACCACACCGGGCGAGTATCGCAAGTCGATCGAGAAGGACCGCTCGCTGGAGCGGCGCTTCCAGGCCGTGAAGGTGCCGCCGCCGAATGAGACGGATGCAATCAAGATCATCATGGGTATCAAGGACCGTTACGAGAAGTTCCACGCGGTCAGCTATACCGATGACGCGATCGAGTTCGCGGTGTCGCATTCCAACCGCTATATTCCGGACCGGTTTCTGCCAGACAAGGCGATCGATCTGATTGACGAGGCGGGCGCGCGGGTGAAGCTGCGCCAGACCTCTCTACCGGAGGAGATCACCGAGGTACAGAAGCGGATCAAGTTCATCGTGCACCGCATGGAAAACGCCATTGCGAATCACGAGTTCGAGAAGGCGCGCTTCTACTCCGACGAGGAGCGCAAGGAGCGCGAGAACCTGCGCGGCCTGCGCGACAAGTATCACCTGGATGATTCGACGGCCGGTATTGTAAGCCGCGAGGACATCGAGGATGTGGTGAGCCGCTGGACGGGCGTGCCGGTCACCTCGATTAAGGAAGAGGAGACGCAGAAGCTGCTGCGGGTGGAAGAAGAGCTGCACAAGCGGGTGATTTCGCAGGACAAGTCGATCAGCGCGCTGGCGCGAGCGATTCGCCGCTCGCGTGCGGGTCTGAAGTCGCCGCACCGGCCGATCGGGTCGTTCCTCTTCTTGGGACCGACGGGTGTGGGCAAGACGGAGATGGCGCGCACGCTGGCGCAGTTCCTCTTCGGCTCGGAAAAGGCGTTGATCCGCTTCGATATGTCGGAGTTCATGGAGAAGCACTCGGTGTCGAAGTTGATCGGCTCGCCTCCGGGGTACGTGGGATACGAAGAGGGCGGTCAGCTTACCGAACGCGTGAAGCGCTCGCCATATTCCGTCGTGCTGCTGGATGAGATCGAGAAGGCGCATCCGGATGTGTTCAACATCCTGCTGCAGGTCTTTGAAGACGGCCAGCTCACCGACGGTCTCGGGAACACGGTCGATTTTAAGAACGTGATCCTGATCATGACGTCGAACATTGGCGCGCGGCATCTGCAGAAGAAGCAGGGGCTGGGCTTCCAGAGCGACCGTGAAGACCTGGTGATGGAGAAGATCGAAGACCTGGTGAAGAACGAGGTCAAGCGGACGTTCAATCCGGAGTTCCTGAACCGCCTGGACGAAGTGATTATCTTCCATGCGCTGTCGGACTCAGACCTGATCCAGATCCTGGAACTGCTGGTGCAGCAGCTGAACGCGAACCTGGCACAGAAGGCGATCACCATCAGCGTGAACGAGGAGGCCAAGAAGTGGATCCTCGACAAGACGTTGATCGATCGCACCTACGGGGCTCGTCCACTGCGTCGCGCACTGCAGCGCTACGTCGAGGACCCGCTGTCGGAGGCGCTGATTGCCGGCGGTATCGCGGTACGGCCTGCCTTCCTGGAGGTCTACCTGGAGAACAACCAGCTCTTCTATCGTCCCGTGGTTCAGGATGGCGAAGAGACGGCAGCTGCGGAAGGCATTCTGTTGTTCAGCTAAGGTGCAGTCTTACAAGGAGAGGCCCCGCGAAACTGCGGGGCCTTTTTGTTGGGCTGCAACTTCACTCAGGCTCGTAATGCTGCACCCGCCAGACTCGCTGCGGCTTCTCCGAGCGGGGCGGCTACCAGCGTGTTGGAAGACCTGGATTACCGCAGGGGGGCCGTCATCGCCTCGCCGAATTTCCAGCTACAATTCTGCGCAATCAAAAAATAAGGCCCCGCGCAATTGGGGCCTTTCTGCCAAGTGATGACAATCTTTTTTTAGATTTCGGAGCAGGCGTGGCCTGCATCGGGGAAACGAATGCTGTGACGCGCCATGGTGGTGCGGGGCGCCGGGCCGCGCGGGGAAGCGCGGCCTTCGGGGGAGATTCGCTCAGCCGGAGTTGCGCCTAGCTGGCGTATGCGGGTGCAGCAACGGCGACCTGCGATGCGGCGGCGATGGCGGGCTCGATGCGCGGCGGCGCGATGTCCATCTGCGCCTGCAGCTCTGCGTCCTTCTTGGCCTGCTTCTGCTGCTTGATCGCGATCGAGGGCGAGAGATCGACCGTGCCCTTGATCACTGCGTCCTGATGGATCACGAGGCGCGGGGAAATGATATCGCCGGTGACCTGCGCGGTGTGGCGCAGCTCGACGCGCTCGGAGGCGTGGATCTGGCCTTCGACGCGGCCGCAGATGATAACTTCGCGCGCGCTGATTTGCGACTGTGCGTAGCCCTCTTCGCCCACCGTCAGGCGGCTCTCATTCAGATGAATCTTGCCGGTGACGCGACCTTCGACAACCAGGTCCTCCGTGGCGGAGATGTCGCCGGTGATGACGATGTTCTTTCCGATAAGACTACGTTCGGTAGTGGCCATGCTGTGTCTCCGGTAGTGGGCTGTCCCGAGATGGGGCGCTTTGGTCTTGACACCCTTACCTTAGTAAGGTGACGAGGGGCCGACCATCACCGAAAGGCGGTATTGCCCACCCTTTTGGTGCAATACCGGACTCCAGGGGGTTCCTCCAAGCCTCCTTTTCCTGGATTTTGGCTGAGAGATTCGTCTAAAACAGGGAAAGCCTGACAGCAGGCACCCATCATCCCGAAACGGTACAGGTCGATGGAGCGCCACCCAGGAGTCCGGGTTTGAGAACAAAGCGAAGCCCTCTGCGCCTTCTGGCGGCCGTGTGCATTCTGGCAATTGGCCTTTCCGTCATCGTGCTGATGACCAGCCAGAGCACTGTCGCCGAGCGCGATTACATTACCTATTGGGCAAGCGGACGGCTGCTTCTGCACCACGACAACCCCTATGGTGCAGCCGCGCTCCTCGCTCTGGATCGCTCAGCTGGATCGACCGGGAACCGCGTGGCGATTATCCGGTACCCTCCAAGCGGGCTGCTCTTTGAACTGCTGTTGGCACAATTCGGGCCGCGAACCGGCGGCATCCTATGGTCGCTTGCGCTCATCGCCGCGTTGATGGGTTCGATACGGCTGCTGTGGCAAATGCATGGCCGGCAGCCTGATCGCACCCATCTGCTTGCCTATATGTTTCCTCCTGTACTGTGCTGTGTGCTCGCCGGTCAGATAGGCATTTTCCTTCTCCTGGCATTCACTGTTTTTCTGTGTCTGCATGAGAGCCGACCCTTCATCGCCGGAGGCGCGCTATCGATTTGCCTCATGAAGCCGCATCTCATCGCGCTAATTGTCGTCGTTCTGCTCGCATGGAGCCTGAGCCGGAAGCGATTCAAGATATTGGCCGGTGGCGGCCTGACGTTCCTTGCGAGCGCCCTATTCCCGCTGTATTTCGATAAACGCATCTGGTCGGATTATTGGACCGGACTTCGCGGGGAACATATCTCGAATGAATTCATCCCGGTCATCAGTACCGTTTTTCGGCTCGCCATTCACCGCGACTGGTGGATCCTTCAGTTTGTTCCCCTGTTGGTTGGGCTGATCTGGGCGCTGACGTATTTCTGGAAACGCCGCGAAGAGTGGGACTGGGTGAAGCACGGCCCGCTCCTGGCCGCAGTTGGCGTGCTAGTTGCGCCGTACGCATGGATTACGGATGAATCACTTGCATTGCCCGCGGTCCTTTTTGGTCTCTACGCCCTGCCGGAGACAGGGCGATCCATCGTTCCGTATGCGCTAGTCGCATTCGCCGGACTCGGGGAGGTCCTCTTCACCGTGCCGCCTAGTTCGGGCTTTTACCTCTGGAGCGCGCCCGCCTGGGTGGCATGGTATGTGTACGCAACTCGTCCAGCGCACCTTCAGGAGCCTTCGCCCGCTGCAGCTTAACCCCGCATAGCCGTGCGTCCCTGGAAGCTTCTGCAAAGGGCTTCACTGGCGGGACGGCCATTGTGCCTCACTGGCGGGTTCACAACTTTTTGCAACTTGTTGCGTCATCGTGACACACCCGGGCTCTCCTGGGCCTATGCTCCGTTGTGATGGACCTTCTGATGGGACTGGGTCTCTTCTCTGGATATAGATCTATGTTGAAGCTGCAAGGTCGGCGGTTTTCGGAACAAACGCGCATGTTGTTGCTGATGCTGGCGGTGATGCTGCCGGCGGCAGCGCTGATCATTGCGAGCGTCATGCACCTCCGTGAGCTGCAGCGCAAGAAAGAGATCGAGGCGGTCATTCAGCGGGATTATCAAGAGACTCTGGCGGTTGCGGAGAAGCGGATTAATCACCGCGCCTACAAGATGGCCGAGGGGATCCAGCAGACATTTCCAGATGTCGAGAGTTCGGATGAGCTTGACGATTTTCTGGCAAAACACCCAAATGTCTCCCATGCATTTCTGTGGACCGGCAAGGGTCATCTAGATTTCGAATCGCAGCCTGACCGGATGGGCGATCCTGAGTTTCATGATGAACGCAAGATGCTTTCCTCGGATCTGAGCGATACGCTGGAAAGCGAGTCCAAGATGATTCTGGTCAAGCTGAGGAAGCTGGAAGCCAGCGGACACCATGTGTACTTCACCGACGACTGGGTGATGAGGGACGATAAGTGGCAGTATCTGTCAGAGGTGCTCTTCATCCCAAAGGGTTCGTCTCCCGAGCATCCCGCGTTCGCCGGGTTTGCCTTCGATCCCGGCTACTTGCAGAACACCTTCTTCCCGCAAGCTCTGAACGAAGTGATGCCCAGCGACGAGCACACCGATGCATCGCATCCTGAGCCGTCGCTCATGATTCGATCGGCGAAGGACCCGGCCATACTGGCTGCCTCGTCGTGCTGGGCCGGAGGGAGACCGGAAGTGGAGCGCCCGTTCGATAGCGTTTTCAACGGACTGATTCTGGGTATCGGGCTCCATGGGACCACGATTGCGGATTTGAGCCGCCGTTTCGCTCGCACTCAATTTTTGATCCTGGGGGCGCTGTCTCTGCTGATGGGCGCCGGCATCATGCTGATGTATCGCAATGTCTCGCGCGAGCTGGCACTGGCGAAATTGAAATCTGATTTTGTGTCGAATGTCTCGCACGAACTTCGCACGCCGCTCGCGCTGATCCGCCTATACGCGGAGACGCTGGAACTCGGACGCATTACCAATCGCGGGAAGCACCAGGAGTACTACGAGATCATCCGCAAAGAGAGCGAGCGGCTCACCTCGCTGATCAACAATATTCTCGATTTCTCGCGCATCGAGGCGGGCAAGAAGGAGTACAGCTTCCGTGAAACCGACGTGGCGGATCTGGTACGGAGCACGCTGGAATCCTATCGCTTCGAGATCGAGCAGAACGGATTTTATTACGAGCAGAAAATCAGCAACGTGCCGCCGCTGCAGGTGGACCGTGAAGCCATCGCGCGATCGTTGCTGAATCTCGTCAATAATGCGGTGAAGTATTCGGCGAACGAGAAGTATTTGGGGATTCATCTTTACCACCGTGATGATCGCGTCCACCTTGAAGTTGTCGATCATGGAATCGGCATTCCGGCGAAGGAACAGCCCAAGATCTTCGAGAAGTTTTATCGGGTCGGCGATCCGCTGGTGCACAACACCAAGGGAAGCGGATTGGGGCTCTCGCTGGTGCGCCACATCGTGCACGCGCACGGGGGCGAAGTCAGAGTGGAGAGCGCACCGGGGCGCGGCAGCAAGTTCATCATCACTCTGCCGGTATTAGCGTCAGAGGTCCAGCAAGAGGAGGCGTTACCGGCATGAAACAAAACGAGGAACAGAACCGAGCCAAGATTCTTGTTGTGGAGGACGAACCCAACATGGTGGTTGGCCTGCGCGACAACTTCGAATTCGAGGGCTACGAAGTCCTTACTGCAAGGGATGGAGTGGAGGGGCTCCAACTGGCGCTTGAGGAGTCTCCGGACCTGGTGGTGCTGGACGTGATGATGCCTCGCATGAGCGGGCTGGAAGTGTGCAAGCAGCTACGCGCGCAGCGAGCTTCCATTCCGATCATCATGCTGACGGCTCGCGGGCAGGAAGTGGACAAGGTGGTCGGCCTGGAGCTTGGGGCGGACGATTATGTGACCAAGCCATTTTCGATTCGCGAGCTGCTTGCGCGCGTGAAAGCCGTGCTGCGCCGTACCGCGGTCCTTCCGAAGGACCAGGATCAGCACTCCTTTGGGGATGTCGAAGTAGATTTGCGTCGCTGCCGCGTGGTCAGATCAGGGCAGGCTCTCGATGTGTCCTCGAAAGAATTCGAGCTGCTGAAGTATTTCATCTGTCATGCCGGAGAAACGCTCAGCCGTCATCAACTCCTCGAGGACGTGTGGGGATATGAGCACTACCCTACGACGCGAACCGTCGATACTCACCTGGTGCGGCTACGCCAGAAGCTCGAACCCAATCCTGAACAGCCACAATACTTCCTCACTGTGCACGGAACCGGCTACCGGTTCGTTGGTTAGAGAGCACGATCAAACTCGAAACGAGGTGGATTTTGAATGCGGAGAGAGTAGCGCCCGAAAGAATACCGTCCAGAGGGGGCGAGTATCCGATCAACAGCCGACGTCAGGGTTGGAGCACGGTGCCGCCCTCTACGCTGCCAGCTTCGATGATCTCGCCGGTGACGCCATCGACGGAGGCACCGCAGTCAGAGGTGCCGCTGCAGGAGGACATCTACTCTCTCCTGAAGGAGAGGGCGGACCTGCATGCGCAGGTGTTCGATGCTGCCCAGATTCAACGCAAGCTTGGCGGCCCACGCACGCTGCGCAGCGGCGAGATGCAGTTTGCCAGCGAAGTGTTCGCGGCACGTTTTCTCTCCGGCGACTTCACCACCCTGTCGCAGGATGGATCCAGGATTCTGACTGTGCTTGGGGATATCGCGGGCAAGGGCATAGCCGCCGGCATGTGGTTCACGCATCTTGCCGGACTGCTGCAGAGCTATGGGCGTCCCGATTCCGATCCGTCCAGAATCGCGGCCGAGATCAACCGGCACCTCTGCTATCTGCGGCCCGTTGCGCCATTCGTTACGGCTTTTATCGCGCTGATCGATTGCGAGCGGGGCAAACTGACCTATTGCAATGCGGGGCATTTTATGCCGATTCTGCTGCGCGCGGATGGACGTACCTGTCTGCTGGATGCAGGCGGCCCGCTACTGGGCGCTATTGAAGGCGCGGCGTACCAGACAGGCGAACTGGTTCTTGAACCGGGCGATACGCTGGTTGCCTACTCCGATGGTGTACTCGAATGCCGCAGCCCTACGGACGAAGAGTTCGGAGTGGACCGGCTGATTGCCGCTCTCCGAGGAGCCGAACAGCAGTCGGCTCACGCCACGCTGATGATGCTGTTGGCCGCGGTACAGGACTTCGCCAACGGTCACCCGCTTTGCGATGACCTCAGCCTCACAGTGATTCAGCGTGACGCGAAGGACGTCGGTAAGATCGCTTCCATCAAAAGCGAGCCTTGGGATTGTCGCAGGTCTCATCCGCGCCGCTGACGCTATAAACGGCTACGGCCGAAGCGATGTTCTGCTTCGGCCGCACGTCTGCTGCGATTGGGCTAGAAGGACAGACGCAGTGCGAATTGCATCACGCGCTGGTCTCCGGAGAGCGACGTGATCTGACCGGCGCTGCCGCTTGTGATGTTGCCGCCGGGCTGGCCGAATTCAGGCGTGTTGGCGACGTTGAATACCTCCCAGCGGAACTCCACATTACCGCGCTCGCGGATGGGGAACTCCTTGAGAAGCGATGCGTCAAAGACGCTGATGCGGGGTCCGCGCAGCGTATTGCGGCCAACGTTGCCAATAACGCCGGCGGGGGCGGCCGCGTAGGCATCCGCCTGACCGGGCGCAATCGTAGCGCAGGCCTTGTTTTTGCTGGTGTAGTACCAGCAATCCGGATCACCCACCACCTTCGGCTTGCCGATCAGCATGGGTGTCGCTGTCGCAACGCCGTAGGGATCGAGCGCGTTGTTCAAGGAACCGGCATTCACCTGGAAGGGATGACCGCTGTAATAGGTGTAGACACCCGCAGTGCGCCAGTTGCCCAGAACCCACGCTAGAGGTCCCTGGGTGAGCATCGACTTCCCGTGACCGAAGGGGAGCTCATAGACATAGTTGACCGAGACACGGTGCGGAATATCGAAATCACTCGGCCCGTACCAGGACGCATAGTTGCGGCCGTCCGGAGCGGAACCGGAGTTGGACTCCAACTCCTCTGGAGCGTTGTCCAGGCTGCGCGAATGCGTGTAGGCGGCGCGCATATTGAGCCCGCTCCGGAAGGTATGGTTCAGGCTGGCCTGCAGGCCGTTGTAGTTTCCGAAGCTGGTGGAATCGGCATATTCGATGTAGCCGAAGTTGGGGTATGGAATGGTGGAGGTAGCTTTCCCATTCACGATGAAGGGCTGGTTGTAATCCACGAGGTGGGTGAGGTGGGTGGACTTGGTGCCGACATAATTGGCTTCCGCTGTCCAGGCGCCGGCGAATTCACGCTGGAATCCGAGGCTCCACTGCTGCACCTGCGGCGAGGGGCTGTGCGGATTGACCGCACGCACGTGATAGGACTGGAGCTGATTCAGATTGATGTTTGCCGGATCGAGGTAACCGCTCGGGAAGCCGACTTCCGGGGTCAGCACGGATTGCGTACTGCTGGCCGCGGTCCGGTTCACCAGGAACGGCGGATTCAATGCGAGTTGATCTTCGCTGCCGATGCGTTCAAACAGCGTGTAGTAGATTCCATAACCGCCGCGCAGCACCGTCTTCGTGTCCGGCGAGAAGGAGACGCCGAAACGTGGCCCGAAGTTCTTCGTGCTTGGGTCAATGAGTGAGCGGTCCCCTACCGAACCCGACTTGGCGAAGACCAGAGCGCCTGCACCACCATTGCCAGTCGGGCTGAAGTTCGCCATCTGGTCATTGGCTGTCATCGCAGGGGTGGAGAAGTCATACCGCAGCCCCAAGTTCAACGTCAGCTGCGGCGTCGCCTTCCAGTCATCCTCGAAGAAGCCGGAGGCCATCCAGAGCCGCTGGTCCACCGTCATCACGTTGGTGAGCTGCGTGCTCTGTGTGTAGCCGAGCAGGCCGTCGGCATAGGGGAAGCCGGTAAAGACTCCGGTGAAGGTGAGATCGCCGCGCATGCCGCCTTCATCCTGGAAGATATTCCGCATGGGTGCGTAGATGCTGGCGCCGGCCTTCAGCGTCTGTTTGCCGCGGGTAATCGAAACAGTGTCGTTGTATTGCAGTAGCTGGGGGACCTGCTGCTTGGGCAGGAAGTCCGGCGAGCCGAGAAAAGCGCCGATGCTGCCGCTGAAGGTTGTCAGCGGAACGCCGCCCCCGATCAGCGGACTGGGCGGAATTCCAGGAACGAACTGGCCGGCAGTCTGCGGCAGAGCAAACGGCTGCTGCGCTGCATGCGAAAAGTTGCGGAGAAAACCCAGGCGGAAGTCATTGACGACCGTGGGCGAGAAGAGATGCGTCCAGCCCAGCACGAAGCTGTGCGATTTCAAAACCTGATTGCCCCAGGCGGAGGTGGAGCTGCCGTCGGCCAGGCCACCGAAATAACCTGGAATGCTGCGTGAGCGATTCGAGTAGTTGTAGCGTCCAAAGAGCGTGTCGTTTGGGCCGGCGATCCAATCCATGCGCGCGTTGTAGTTGTCGTCGTTGTCCGTCAGCAGACCCGTACGGAAATAATTGTTGGTCTCGGAAAACGAGCCGCCACCCGGCGCATAGTTGGGCTCCGGAAAAAGCCCGATCAGCTTTGCGACTGCTGTATCAATACGGTTTGCCGGAATCTGATTGTTGAGAAACGGCTGTCCTGTCACCGGATCCTTGATGGTGGGATAGGGCTTCAAACCGGCGGCAGCCGCAGCCTGGGGGCTGAAATCGCCGATCCGCTCGTTATTCAAAGGCACCGTCGACGTGCGCGTTACGCCCGTCTTGATACGGGTGCCCTCGTAATTGAAGAAGTAGAACAGCTTGTCCTTTTTGACCGGACCGCCGATGCTGCCGCCGAACTGATTCTGGTTATTCTTTGTGCGTGGCTTCCCTGCGCGCTTGGTGAAGAAGTCGTTCGCATCGAAGTAGTTGTTGCGCAGGTACTCAAAGAGCAAGCCATGCATCTGGTTGGCGCCGCTCTTGGTATTCACAGAGACCACGGCACCCGGGCTGCGGCCGTACTCGGCTGAGTACGGATTGGTGATGACGTTGAACTCCTGGATCACGTCGACTGAGGGATGGGAGGCTTCCGTGCTCAGCTCCTGCACATTCTCCGAGAAGGTGTTGTTGTCGATGCCATCCAAGATGAAGTTGTTCTGCAGCGAGTGCACGCCATTGACATTGAAGTCGCCGGTGCGGCCGGCAGAAGTGTTGCCGCTCTGCTGGGTGTAGCGGCTTATCTGCACTCCGGGCACGGTGCGCAGGAGGTCATCCCAGTTGCGCAGGTAGAGCGGGGTCTGCTGAATCGTCTGGGCACCGACGATCGTGCTGACCGATGCGTCATCAGGCGACAACAGGCTGGCATTTGCCTGCACCTCGACCGTTTGCTGCGCCGAGCCTACCTGTAGATGGAAGTCCTGACGGCCCTTCTCGCCGACGCTGAGGACGACGTCTTCCTGCACTGCGGCGAAGCCCGATTGTTCCACCTTCACGGTGTACTTGCCGATGGGCATGGTCTGGAAGGAGTAGAAACCGGTTGCGTCTGTCGCCAACTCACGGCTGTATCCAGTTGCCTCGTTGGTTGCTGTTACTTTCGCGCCCGCGTCCACGCCGCCCGATGCGTCTGTGACAAAGCCGCTCAGACTGGCGGTGTTGACCTGCGCATGAGCAGCCAAGGGCGCTCCACATGTCAGGAGAATGGCGGATAGCCGGAGCCATGTACCTGTTTTGGTTTTCTTTTTCGCGTTCATCTTCTTTTCAATGCGTTTCACTGCGTCGCCTCCCACACAATTCTGCAGCCTCACCCTGACTCAGGAGACACAGCGCTTACAAGGTGTTTTCTCCTCATGTACACAGGGGTATACCCCGGCGCAGTGTCGCGGCATGTCATTGAAAATACGGCCAATTATGCTCATTACTAAAAGCTCGTGAAGAATGCACTGTCCGAGCACTCTTTACGTTGTGTTAACGGGTGGAACATAATCTTTGGGCTAGAGAATCCGAGGTCATTCGAGCGCAGTGTTTCCCCTAGAGTGAGCACAGCAATTCCATCCCCCGTACGCGTTGAGTTCGAGGCGGAGCACGCAGAAGAGCGGGCGCTGGTAGAGCGACTCATCAGCAGCCGTCACTTTTCCAAATCGGCGTTGTTGTCGCGTTTTCTGCGTTACATATGCGAACGCTACCTGGCGGGCGACGGCAATGCGCTGACAGAACACCATATTGGTGTCCAGGTCTTCGGCAGACCTGAGCGCTACGATTGCAGCGCGGACAACATCGTCCGCAACTATGCACGTCAGCTTCGCAACCGCCTTGACGATTACTACAGATGGGAAGGACGAGGCGAATCGCTTCGGCTTGAGGTTCCGCGCGGCGGATACAAGCCCATTTTCGTTCGCCTCGCGGTCGATCCACCGTCTCCGGTTATCGTAGAACCCGTCGCGCTGGTTGCTCCTCCGAGTATTCCGGAACCACGCGGCGAGCGATCGCGGCAATCGTTGGTCCCGTTCTTCTCCGTAATCGCCATCGCTTTGCTGGGTGTGGTGCTGCTGCTGGTGCTGCTCCACTCGCGGCCTCGTCCACTCCCGCCTGCTGCATCACCGATGCATTCGTTGTGGGCAACAATGTTTCGTGCCGACCGCGACACAGTGATCGTGACTGCGGACAGCGGGTTTGGCACGCTGCAGGATGTGCTGGGGCGCCGCCTTTCCCTGCCGGATTACACAAGTCTTCAATTAGGGAAGCTGTCGCTCGACTCCTCTGACAAGTACATTGCAAACGACCTTGCCTCCCAGCGCTATACATCGATGACCGATCTGGAGACCGCGGTCGCACTGTCTCATCTGCCGGAGGTTGTGCCGAGCCGGCTGCGCATTCGGTTCGCGCGCGATTTGCGGATGGAAGACTTGAAAGATGAGAACGTCATTCTGCTGGGGAGCGCGTACACCAACCCATGGGCCGAGCTATTTGAGAAAAATCTGGCCTTTGAGCTGGTGGGCGATGTGGGTGCGCACACTTGGAAGATCGTCAACGCCCATCCCGCGCCAGGTGAAGCGGCATCTTACCAGGGCGAGCGTGATGGTTCCTCACACA
>DASUWP010000114.1:0-18697 GCA_036378335.1 Acidobacteriaceae bacterium
GACAACGGCGGAGCCTAGGATCCCGGCAAAGAAGATGACCTCGAGCAACCGCATGCCGAAGAGTGCGAGAAACATAGAGAGCAGTGTACCGCCGATGCTCCGAAGCCGCTTGGAACAACAGAGGAGCAACAGCGGTCTTTCCACTCCGCCTTTGCGGCCCGACGGCTTAGGCCGATATGGCGACTGGGATTCTCTAAGTCGAGGAAGATCAGGATGGTAGACTCCGACTCGCATCTATGCGCATAGCTACAATCCAAGCTCGCCTGGGGCTGGCGGTGCTCTCTGCTGTGCTGTTGAACCTGTGCTTTCCGCTGGCTGGGCCGCTGCCGGTGTGGCGGGGGATCTTTGCCTGGTTCGGAGCGGTGCCGCTGCTGCTGGCGTTGTTAGTGAGCGATAAGGGCGCGCGGCCGCTGTGGCAGGGGTTCTTCACCGGCTGGGTCTTCGGCGTCCTTTGGTACGGGATCAATTGCTACTGGATTTACCAGACGATGTATCTCTACGGCGGACTGCCGGCGCCGGTAGCCGCGGGGATCCTGCTGCTCTTCAGCCTGATTATGGGGCTCTACTACGGGCTCTTTGGGTGGCTGATTGCATTTTCGCGCCACGCAACCGGCGGCGTGCGCGCGCCGCTGTTTCTTACACCTTTTTTATGGACTGCTATCGATCTGCTGGGCGCGCATTTGATCAAGGTGCCGTGGGACCAGCTGGGTTACTCGCAGATTGAGAATGCGGCGCTGACGACGATCGCGCCCTGGATCGGCACCTATGGCATCACGTTCGTGCTGCTGGCTGTGAATGCGCTGCTGGCGGCGGGATTTGCCTTGGGAGAGCGGCGGTGGTGGGTGGCGGGTGCGGCGGCGACGGTGGTGCTGGAGGCTGGGCTGTTGTGGCATCCGGCGGATGTGCCGACATCCGCGACGGCAGTGCTGCTGCAGGAGAACCTGAGCGTCGAGCAGGACAACAGCTGGGCGGGCACGGAGTGGGACCCGAAGGCAGGGAAGTATGTCGACTTATGGGACGTGAACACAAACCGGTTCATGCAGTGGAGCGAACATACGTGCACGCCGTATATCGCCGGCATGCCGGAGACGAACGCGCCGCTGGTCACTCCACAGTGCAACGACGCACGGGCGGCCGTGATTGTGTGGCCGGAAGCGCCTACTTCGCTGACCGAGCGTGATCCGCGATTCCTTGCGTTGATGCGGCGGATGACCGCAGCAACGGGAGCGGCGTCGATTGTGGGCAATGCGGCGGCGGATGTTCGCGCCACGCATGTGGACCTGTATAACGCGGCGAGTGTTTTTGCAGCAGATGGATCGCTGCTCGGGCGCTATGCAAAGATCCATCTTGTTCCCTGGGGCGAGTACGTGCCGTTCGCGCAGCTCTTCAGCTTTGCGCACGGGCTGACGCGGAATGCGGGCCGCTTCACCCATGGATGGAAGCGCAGCGTTTTTCGGCTGCATGGACATCATTATGGTATCTTCATCTGTTACGAATCGATCTTTGCAGATGAGATACGGCAGTTTGTGGTGAATGGTGCCCAGGTGCTGGTGAATATCTCGGACGATGGATGGTATGGAGATACCAGCGCGCCGTGGCAGCACCTGAATATGGCGCGGATGCGTGCGGTCGAGAACCGGCGCTGGCTGCTGCGGGATACGAACACGGGCGTGACGGCCGCCATCGATCCCTATGGACGCATGACTCAGAGCGCGCCGCGGCATGAGTTTACGTCGCTGGCGGTGCGCTATGGGTTCAATGACGAGCTGACCTTCTACACGCGGTTTGGGGATGTGTTTGCGCTGGTGTGTGGGATACTGTCGATAGCGACGCTTGCGCGCGCGGTTCGATTGACGATTAACCGCCGTCGGGTGCTCGAACCTTCTAAGTAAATCAAGTCAGGTCAGGCCCAAATCTTATGTTGAACGATCTGGAATTTGCCTACGCTCCCGTGCGCGATCGCGTGCGCGACCTGCGGGAGTATCTTTGACGCCGCGCGGATGCGCGCGGAGCTCAAAACCGTAGAAGAGAAGCTGGGCGACCCTGCGGTGTGGGGCAAGCCGGCGGAGTCGCAGGTGCTGATGCGCGAGCGCAAGCGGCTGGAGCAGCAGCTTGCCTTTGACGTGGAACTGGAACGTCGCGCCGGCGATGTGGAGGCGTACTTCGAGCTGGCGCGCGAGGGTGAGGCAGTGGAGCCTGAGCTCGAGCGCGAGATCACCGCGCTGGGCAAGTATGCCGAGGAGCTGGAAACGCGGACGATGCTCTCCGGCGAGACCGACTCGCTGAACGCAATTGTGACCGTGCATCCCGGCGCGGGTGGAACGGAGAGCCAGGACTGGGCCGAGATGTTGATGCGCATGTATCTGCGCTGGGCAGAGCGCGAAGGCTTCAAGACCGAGATGAACGACTACCAGGACGGGGAGGAGGCGGGCATCAAGTCGGCGACCTTCACCATCATGGGCGAGTCGGCCTACGGGTTACTGAGCGGCGAGACGGGCGTGCATCGGCTGGTACGCATTTCTCCATTCGACCAGGCGAAGCGGCGGCATACATCGTTCGCGAGTGTGTTTGTGTCGCCGGAGATCGACGATTCGATCGAGATCGACATCAAGCCGGATGAGATCCGGACGGATACCTACCGCAGCGGCGGAAAGGGCGGCCAGCATGTGAACACGACGGACTCGGCCGTGCGCATCACGCATCTCCCGACGGGGATTGTGGTGCAGTGCCAGAATGAGCGCTCGCAGCACAAGAACCGCGAGAAGGCGATGAAGATGCTGCGCTCGCGGCTCTATGAGTACGAGCTGGAAAAGAAGAAGGAAACGAGCCGCAAGATCGAGGACGCGAAGCTGGAGATCAACTTCGGCTCTCAGATTCGCAGCTATGTGCTGCAGCCATACCGGATTGCAAAAGATCACAGGACGAAAGTGGAAGTCGGCGATGTGGATAGCGTGCTGGATGGGGCGCTGGCGCCGTTTATCCGCGGCTATCTGCTGATGCGGCGGCAGGGTGGTGTGCCCGCGGTGGCGGCTACGGGTGACGATCTGGAACTTTAACGTCTACGGACGTGGGGATCGAGTATAACTGCCGACGGGCCTCTCTCATGCACGATCCGGAGGTGTTCCATGTCGCGTCGATCGTTTCTTTCGCAGTTAGCCGCGCTGCCGCTGATGGCGATGACCACTCTGGAATCTGCGGCGCGCGGCGCTCAGACGCCAGAGCGGCGAAAGCCACTCAATATCATGATGAAGAGCGCATGGGGATCGGATGACCCGACCAAGGCGGCATTTCCGTTTCTTCATGGGCTGGCGTTGGCCGAGGCGGGTCACTCGGTGCAGATCTTCCTTCTGGGCGAGGCGGTCGGATTGATGCGCAAGAGCGAAGCAGAGGCGGTGGTGCCGGTAGGCTGGCCTCCCCTGGCTCAGACGCTGGATAAGGTAGCAGCGAAAAAGATCCAGATCTTCGCCTGCGGCGCCTGCTCACGCGCACGGAATGTAGGGGAAGCAGATCTGGCGAACTACGGGGCAAAGTACGGTAGTCCCGCAATCTTTGTGGGGTTGGTGGAGTGGGCGGATCGCGTGATTACGGAATAGATGAGGCGATGTCCGTAATTGTTCTTAGCCCAAACCTTTGGACCTTCGGCGGCTGATTGTCATCCAACGCAGGGAGGGCGAAGGGAACTGATGAACGAGCCGGAGACGATTCGGAAGATCCTGAAAAATGCGAAGACCATTGCGGTGGTCGGGCTGTCGGACAGACCGGGACGGCCGAGCCTGAGCGTGTCGCATTACATGCAGCAGCACGGCTACCGCATCGTGCCGGTGAACCCCAAAGCACGGAGCAAGTCAATCCTGGGCGAGCCGGTGTTCGATTCGCTGGACCGGGCTTCCGCGGCTGTCGGAAAGATCGACGTGGTGGATGTCTTCCGCGCACCTGAATTTGTGCCGGAGATTGTGAAGGACGTGATCCGGCTAAAGATTCCGTACTTGTGGCTACAGGAAGGTGTGTGTCACGACGAAGCAGCGGGCTGGGCGGAGTCTGATGGCATCGGAGTGGTGATGGACCGGTGCATCCTGAAAGCGCATGCGGCGTGGTCGGGGACGGCGGACGGACGTAAGAGCAGGGAAGCGTAAGCGGAGTCGGTGCGGCAAGGGGTTTCCTGGAGCCGTAACCGAACGGCGGGTATGGCGTCCTACAATAGAGCCACCCTATGAACCCACGCTTGAGCGCACGGTTGCACGGACGTCCCCCTGGTGACTTCGAGTGGCGTTTGCGCATGATGTGGGCCTTGCTGCTGGTCCTGACGCTGGTGGTGTTCTGCACACCCGGAAATGCGCAGAACGGAAATGCGCAAAACGGAGATACAAGCAAGGTCGCGGCGCGGCACCTCACGGTATCGCTGGTGGCAGATCGGGACTCGGTGTCTCCCGATGCTTCCCATACCGCGGTGCCACCGCATGTGGGGCTGTTGTTCGATCTGGAGCCGGGCTGGCATGTCTACTGGACCAACGCCGGCGATTCGGGTGAGCCGCCATCCGTGAAGTGGACGCTCCCTGCGGGCGTCATCGTGGGGCCGCTGCAGTTTCCTGCGCCGAAGCGGCTGCCGCTGGGCCCGCTGATGGACTTCGGCTACGAGACGCAGGTGTTGTTTCCCGCAGAGCTGCATGCCACTGGAAAACCTGAAAGCCCGATAGTGATCGGAGCGGATGTGAACTGGCTGGTGTGCCGGCAGGCGTGCATCCCGGGCAAGGCGCATCTGGCATTGTCGCTGCCGGTGGGTTCGGGCGGCGCGAGCGCGTCAGCGCCGCTCTTCCAGAAGACCTTTGCGGCGATGCCGAAGGTGCTGCCGGCGCGGGCGAAGGCGATCTTTACGCGGATCCCGGGCGGCTTTCAACTGGCGGTGCTGACGGGCAAGCGGGTGGACGGTGCGCAGTTTTTTCCGGCTGACCAGAGCGTGATCGCCAACGCGGCTCCACAACCGGTGACGCCGCGCAGGGATGGCGCGGTGATCGCGCTGAAGCAGGATGAGAACCTGCAGCAGGTGCCGCGCGCGCTGGGCGGCATTGTGCTGCTGCCGGATGGAACGTCATACCTGATACGCGCTCAACAGGGAACGATTCCTGCGCCGCAGCTTTCGATCTCGGAGAGTGCGGGGCTGGCGCGCTACGTGGGGTTTGCGCTGATCGGCGGCATTCTGCTGAACCTGATGCCGTGTGTCTTCCCGGTGCTGTTTATCAAGGCGCTGGCGCTGGTGCAGTCTTCGACGGTGGAGCGGCGCGCGATGCGGGTGCAGGGGCTGGCGTACACCGCAGGCATCCTGGTGTCGTTCTGGATTGTGGTGGCGGTGCTGCTGGCGCTCCGCGCGGGGGGACGGCAACTGGGCTGGGGCTTCCAGTTCCAATCGCCGGTGTTCGTCGCGATGATCGCGCTGCTGCTGTTCTTCCTGGCGCTTTCGCTGGCGGGAATGTTCGAGATCGGGCTGAGCGTGACCTCGGCGGGTTCGTCGCTGGCGAACAAGCATGGGCTGACCGGGAGCTTCTTTACCGGGGTGCTGGCGGTGGTGGTGGCGACGCCGTGCGCGGCTCCGTTTTTGGGAGCGGCGATTGGCTTTGCGCTGGTGCAGCCGGCGGTGGTAGCGTTCGCGGTCTTTACCGCTCTGGGTGTGGGACTGGCGCTGCCGTATCTGCTGCTGGCATTTCAGCCGGCTTGGACGCGGTTGCTGCCGAAGCCGGGCGTGTGGATGGAGCTGTTGAAGCAGGCGACGGCAGTGCCGATCTTCGGGACGGTGATCTGGCTGGTGTGGGTGTTTGCGCAGCTTGCCGGAGCGACGGCGCTGATTGGATTGCTGACGGCTTTCCTGCTGCTGGGGATTGCGGGCTGGGTGCTGGGGCGCTGGCCGGCGCGGCTGGCGGCTACGGCTACGGCGGTTGTCATTCTGGTAATGGCAGTAGCGGCGCCGGTGTATGCCGTGCGAACTTTTCCGCCGCCAACGACATCAGTCGCAACAGAACGGAGTGAGGGTGCTCGCGCAGATCACACGCGGGCGTGGCAGCCGTTCACTGCGGACGTTGTCGCGCAATATCAGGCGCAGGGGCGGCCGGTCTTTGTGGACTTTACGGCGGACTGGTGTTTGAGCTGTCAGGTGAATGAGCGGGTGGTGCTGGAGCGTCCCGAGGTGCTGAACCGATTGCAGGATGGGAAGGTCGCGCTGGTCCGCGCGGACTGGACGCGGCATGATGAGGGCATAGCGCGGGCGCTGGCGACGCTCGGACGCTCCAGCGTGCCGACGTATGCGCTGTATCCGGGGACGCCCGGCGCACCCGCGCAGGTGCTGCCTGAAGTATTGACGACCAACACAGTGCTCGACGCGTTGAAGGCGTTGCCCGATAGCGAGACAAATCCGACGGCATCGCTGCGTCCGACGCGATAAAAGAGAGCTGGAGGTGACGGATGGCGAGTGAACGGCAGTACGTTCGTCGGCTTGGGATCTGGCGCGCGGTCGCGTATGGTGCCATCGCGCTGACGGCGCTGGTGCTTGTGCTGGTGGTGCGCGCGGCTACGGTCGGGCAGGCTGCGCCGACGTTCACCGGAAAAGATTCGCAGGGGAAGACGCAGTCGCTCGAGCAATACCGCGGCAAGTACGTGGTGCTGGAGTGGACGAACCGCACTTGCCCTTTCACTAAAAAGCACTACGACAGTGGCAATATGCAGGCGCTTCAGCAGGAATGGACGGATAAAGGGGTCATCTGGCTCACCGTACTGTCCTCCTCGCCCTCGCACCCAACCGACGGCTACCTGACGGCGACCGAGGAGAACACGCAGATCGCGCGCGTTCATGCGCATCCCACAGCTGCCGTGCTTGATCCGAGCGGCGAGATCGGCCGGCTCTATGGTGCGAGGACGACGCCGCATATGTTCGTGATCGATCCCCGGGGCAAGCTGATCTATGCGGGCGCGATCGATGACAAGCCGACGACGGACGCGGCGGATGTGAAGGGCGCGAAGAACTATGTCTCGGCCGCGCTGACGGAAGCGATGGCGGGCCAGCCGGTAGAAGTGGCTTCGACGCGGCCCTATGGGTGTTCGGTCAAGTATGGCGAATAAGTATGCCGTCGCGCTGGCGGCATTCGCACTGCTACTGCCTTTTTCCGGCAGCGCGCAGCTTAGCAAGAAGCAGGAGAAGATCAACGCGCAGCATGCGGATGCGATTGCCGCGGCGCGCACGGCGGCCGAGGCGTGGTTGAAGATCGAAGACGCCGAGGCCTACGACAAGAGTTGGCAGGCGGGGTCGGATTATTTTCGTTCGCAGGTGCCGGAGCGGGGATGGGTGCGGCATATGGAGACCATGCGCAAGCCGCTCGATCCGCTGGTGACGCGTGATCTGACCGCGAGTGAGTGGAATACCGAGATGCCGAATTTACCCAAGGGTGAGTACGTCGCGTTTGTGTATCAGACGGTATTTGCGAATGGGCATCCGCAGTTGGAATCGGTGGTGATGGTGCACGAGGGTGGAGCCTGGAAGATGGTGGGGTACGCCGTCCAGTGACTGGTCGTCACGGGGGATGCAGCCTGCGCTATTGATGAGAAGGGACACCTTGAACATGAAGCCTAATGAACCCAGCCGCACAGCCCTGATAATCGCCCGACAACGAGCTGCTCATCAGCTGCTCGATCATGGCTCAATCCTCAATGATCCGTTTGCTCTGAGGATTCTGCACGAAGACAAAAAGGACGTGCTGCAATTTGCGAACGCGCACCCCTTGGCCAGCATCGGACGTCTGTTCACAGCCGCGCGAAGCCGGATCGCGGAGGATGCCTTGTCAGGAGCTGTTGAACGAGGGATTCGGCAGATCGTCATCCTTGGCGCCGGACTTGATACTTTCGCTCTCCGAAATCCACATGGCGCACGACAGATCCGTATCTACGAGGTGGACCACCCCGCGACTCAGGCATGGAAAGGCCAGCGCATGGCAGAAGCTCAAATCGCGCTTCCGCCATGGCTTATTCTCGTGCCAGTCGATTTTGAGCGCGACGATGTGGGAGAGAAGCTCACCGGCGCAGGCTTTCAGCAGAGCTTGCCCACGTTTTTCACCTGGCTCGGCGTTGTGCCATATCTGACAGAGGATGCTATCGGCCGCACTCTGGACTACATGGCGTCCATTCAGAACTCGGAAGTAGTATTCGACTACATGGAGCCTCCCGAGGCATTCTCCGAAGAGCTAAGGCAATTAGAAAGGGCGCGGGACGAACAGCTCAAGAAAATGGGTGAACGCTCGGTCAGCCGTTTCGAACCGGCTGGCATCGCAGCGATTCTTCGCTCGCACGGATTTTCTGATATCGAAGACATGAGTTTCCAGGAGATCGCGTCCAGGTTCGGCCGCGCCGTTCAAGGACTCGCGCACGGACACGCCGGCGTTCATGTTGTCCACGCTAAGCACTAATTGAACGCGATGTTGATGAACGGCCTGACCGGAATTCGACAAATCATCGAAGAGATTTTGGTTCTCTCGGGCTTTTAGTCTTTCCGGTTCTCTTCACGAATCCGCTGGGGCGGACTCTTAAAGTAATCGATAGAAATTCAGCGATTTAATAATTGTGTAGAGCGTCATATTGCCGCAGCCCTGCCATTACATCATCGCGCAGATCATAAAAGTGCATGCCCTTCGCTGCGCAGTTCTGTTTCCATAGCTTGTGAAAGCGAGCATCACTGCTGTTGACGAAGGCCGTGCGGGTAAGCACGGCATGATCCACGTTCATGCCTCCAAAACCGTTCTGCGCGCGATATCCGTAACAGACCGCACTGTCATCATCCGCAACCAGGGCGCTGGCCAGATCGAAACTGGAAGGATTACGCATAGCCTTCCGCAGGGTAAGCGCACCACCGAGGGCCAATTGAAACCGGGCTTCCGACGCATCCTGCTGCTTGTGCGTTGTCGCTTGGTCTGCTGGCGACGGACTGAAGATGGCAGCGCCCAGAATCCCCACCACAAACAGAACTAAAATTCCCAGCCAAACTGGTCGCATAGCTGCTCCTCATGGGGGAGGAAGCACCGTGGAGTATAGCACCGGCAAGTGCTGGATGCTCCAGTGCGGGTTTGGGTGGTATCCCGCTCTTCGCTTTGCTCAGGATGGGGCACCGGATTTGCCGGTACTGTCGAGAAACAGCAGGTCTCTCCACTGCGTGGCTTTGCGATTGATTGGCAGACTTGCTAACTTGCTATTCCCGCTTACTGTTTTCTTCGCGGATACGTGCTATCTCATCCATCCTTTGCTTGAGCAGCTTTTCGCGGCCTTCATTGGTGGGATGATAGTAGCGGCGGTCGCGGAGGCCTTCGGGCAGGCAGTCCATGTCGGCTACTTTGCCTTCGATGTCGTGCGCGTACTGGTAGTCGCGGCCGTAGTTGAGATCCTTCATCAGTTTCGTTGGCGCGTTGCGCAGATGCAGGGGGACGGGTTCGGCGCGGGTGTTCTCGATGTCCTCACCGATGGCGCTCCATGCGGTGTAGACCGCATTCGATTTTGGGGCGAGCGCCAGATAGGCGGCGGCTTGTGCGAGGGCTAACTCGCCTTCGGGTGAGCCGAGGAAATCCATGGCGTCGCGGGCGGAGAGGGTGAGATTCAATGCCTCGGGCGCAGCGAGGCCGATGTCCTCTGATGCCATGCGAACGAGGCGACGCGCTACGTAGAGAGGGTCTTCGCCGGCGGCGAGCATGCGGGCGAGCCAGTAGAGCGATGCGTCCACATCACTGTTACGAATCGATTTGTGCAGGGCGGAGATGAGGTCGTAGTGCTGCTCGCCGCTCTTGTCGTAGAGCAGGACGCGTTTCTGCAAGGCTTCGGTGGCGATCTCGCGGGTGACGCGGCGCTCGGGTTTGGTGGCGGCGAGGCGGCCGGCGATCTCGAGTGCATTGTAGGCGCCGCGCGCATCTCCGGAGGCATAGGAGGCGATGAGCGCGAGTGCTTGTTCATCGGCGGTGAGGTGATCTTTGGCCAGGCCGCGCTCGTCGGTGAGAGCGCGATGGAGGAGCGTGATGAGATCTTCCTCAGTGAGCGGCTGCAGTGTATAGACGCGGCAGCGGGAGAGCAGCGCGGCGATGATTTCAAACGATGGATTTTCGGTGGTGGCGCCGATGAGCCGGATGGTGCCGCGCTCGACGTAGGGAAGAAAGGCGTCCTGCTGCGCCTTGTTGAAGCGATGGATCTCGTCGACGAAGAGGATGGTGCGCGAGCCGTAGTGTGCGGCCTTTTCGGCGTCGACCATCACCTGCTTGATCTCCTTGATGCCGGAGAGGACGGCGGAGAACTCGATGAAGGTGGCGTGGGTGGTCTCGGCAATGATCTTGGCGAGGGTGGTTTTGCCGACGCCGGGCGGGCCCCAGAAGATCATGGAGGCCGGGTCGTCGGATTCGATCTGCATACGCAGGGGCTTGCCCGGACCGATCAGGTGCTGCTGGCCGAGATATTCGTCGAGCGTGCGCGGGCGCATGCGCTCGGCGAGCGGCGCGGCACGGCGTGTGGCTGCGGAAGCGAGATCGGGTGTGCCGCCGAAGAGACTCATGTTTGTGTTGGACGCTGGCGTTGACGCGCAGCTTCATACAGCAGCAGGCTGCCGGCGATGGCGGCGTTGAGACTTTCGACATTGCCGGGCATGGCGATGGTGATGCGATGCGCGGCGGCGGCGAGGAGGGTTTCGCTTAGGCCTGCGCCTTCGTTGCCGATGAACAGAGCGCAGGGACCGGCGAGCGGTGTGTTGCTTATGGGCGTGCCTGAGCGCGCGACGGCGGCGACGGCCGGGACGTTGTGTTGCGCGAGTAGATCGAGGGCCTCGTCTTCGGTTGCTGCGATGGCAGGGACACGGAAGGCGGAGCCGGCGGAGGCGCGAAGTGCTTTGGGGTTCCAGGGACTGGCGGTGCCGGACAGCAGGAGGACCCCGGTGGCGGCGAAGGCCTCGGCGGAGCGAATCAGCGTGCCGACGTTGCCGGGATCCTGCAGGCCGGCAAGGACGAGAACGAGTGGCGCGGATGTTCCGAAGAGCATTGCCGGCGTGAATGCCGGTGCATGGACGAGCGCGGCGATGCCCTGGGGCTGCTCGGTGGCGACGGCGCTGGCGAAGATATCGGCGGGCAGCACGAGTTGTTCGGCATCCTGCGGAAGCGCTGTTTCGCACTCGTAGCCTTGGCGCAGGAAGATGGTGGCGAAGCGGAGCTGGCTGCGCACGGACTCGGCGACGAGGTGTTCGCCTTCGATGGCGATGAGGCCGGAGGTGGTGCGGCCGGAGCGGGCGAGTGCCGCGCGCAGCTCCTTGACGCGGGAGTTCTGGCGGCTTTCGATGAGGCGGGGGCGCGAGCGGAGGGTGCCGGCGGGCATCGGGGCGATTTTACGCTGCCGCCTCCATCCGATGGCGGTATCCTGTGCGACGAGAGCGCTTTCATCTTGTAGGTTCAAGCACTGCATGCGGCTTTTCCGAGTGTGGAGCTACGTTTCGCGGCGGCGCTGATGTACACCTACTGAAAGATGTTTCGCGCCATCGAGATTTTGGTGCGAGTGATTTCGGGGAGAGTCCTTGTCAGCAGAGATGCTTCGCGTCCATCCGGATGAACCGGAGGCGGATCGCGTGAAATACATCGTTTCGTGTCTTCGCGCCGGCAGTGTTGTCGGCATGCCTACGGATACCTTTTACGGGTTGGCCGTGGACCCGGTGAACCTGCGCGCGGTGGAGAGTATTTACGAGATCAAGAGCCGGCTGAAGCACAAGCCGCTTTCGCTGCTGATCGCGGATGTGGACCAGGCGTATGAGCTGGCTCGCGACCTGGGAGACAGCTTCGACGCGCTGACCGAGCGATTCTGGCCGGGGCCCCTGACCTTGATTGTGCGGGCCGGGGCGAAGCTGCCGCTGCGCTCGACCGCGAACACCGGCAACGTGGCGCTGCGGGTGCCGGATTCGGCAATACCGCGCGCAGTGACGGCGGCCTTTGGGCTGCCGATTACGGCGACGAGCGCGAACCTGCAGAATGCTCCGGAGTGTACGTATGCCGCCTGCGTGCGGGATCAGATTGGCGAGCGGATTCCGCTGATTGTGGATGGCGGTCCGACGGCGCGGCGGGCGCACACGACGATCGTGGACCTGAGCGGCGGCGGGAAGTCGTGGCAGATCCTGCGGGAGGGCGCGATTCCCACGCACGAGATTGCGCTGGCATTGCAGAGCTGACGTTAGGAATTTTTGGGAGCCCTGAGAGATGGCGGCTGCGCGGGCGGATGCGATGGAAGACCGGCCAACGCGAGAGGCCGGCCAGCGATGGCTGCGCCGGGCTGTCGGCGGCCTCCTGCTGGTCGCAGCAGGGGGCATCGCATGCTGGGTGCTGTGGGTTTACAGGGAGATCGAGCACTACGCCAGCCGGGATGAGGCGCGTCCGGCGGACGCGATCGCGGTGTTCGGCGCGGCAGAGTATGACGGGCGGCCGTCGCCGGTGCTGCGTGCGCGGCTGGAGCAGGGATTGCTGCTCTATCAGCAGCAGCTCGCGCCGCTGATCATCACGCTGGGAGGGAGCGGCGATCCGCAACACTCCGAGGGCGGGGTGGGGCAGAACTTCCTGATAGGGCAGGGAGTTCCGGAGAGCCGCATCATCGCCGAGACGCAGAGCCGGACGACGGACGAGTCGGCGCGGCGGCTGGCGGCCATTGCCGAAGCCAACCATATCCACAGCATCCTGGCGGTTTCCGACGGAACCCACTTGTTTCGTATCCACCAATTGTGCGAAAGCTATGGACTGACGGTATACACGTCGCCGCGGGCGGTTGGACGGCCAGTGGGGCGGTGGCGGAGGGCGCAACGGCTGGCGCATGAGATCGCCAGCTATACAGGGTGGAAGCTGGGGTTGCGGTGAGGTGGGTCATGACAGAGCTGCGCGTATGGCGTGTGGGCGAAAAGGATTGCGAGACGGCATTCCAACTGGTCCAGGAATATAACGATGCTGTCGACGTGGTGCTGCGCGATTCTCCGGAGAGCTTCCGGCGCGATTATTTTCGGCCCGGGGCGGGATTCTGGCTGACGCAAGTAGGCAAACAGGTGGCGGGATGTATTGCGCTGCGGCCGCTGCGCGAGCGCGAGCAGGCAGGCGAGATCAAGCGGCTGTATGTGCGGCCGGAGTTTCGCGGGTCGGGGGCGGCACTGGCCTTGCTGGTCGCGCTGGAGCAGTATGCAGAGGCGAGCGGGTACGAGTGGCTGTACCTGGATTCCAAAGACGATCTCAAGGCAGCGCTGCGCTTTTACGATCGGCATGGCTACGAAGCCTGCGAGCGTTATAACCGCAACCAGCAGGCCACGGTGTTTCTGCGCAAGGCACTGCATCCGCGGGCGGAGCAGCTGGGGCGCATGCAAGGGGCCAATGCTGGGTTGTGAAACCCTGGCTTGTGAAATCCGGGTTGTGAAACGGAAGATCCGCGAAGCCGATTGGCTCGCCGAGATTTGGGCTCCTCTTCAATACCGCTTGGTCAGCGGTTCCGGGGCCGGTCCCTGGCGTTCGTTGAGCAGCCAATCCACCCGGCTGCGCACATCCTGATCCTGCGCCTCGCCCATGATTCGTCCGACAATCTCTCCGTTCTCATCGATGACCACCGTGCCGGGCACGATATCTCCCAGGCCAAAATCCTGCAGAATGCCGGAGTCCGGTCCAATCCAGACATTCAGAGCAATGTTGTTTTTCGCCAGAAAGGGCTGGATCTTCGTCCGGTCCTTTGGACTGTCGATTGACGCCGCCACGAATTGCACTGGCTTGCCGGCGTATTGCTGACTGAGTTTTGAAAGGCGCGGCAGCTCTTCCTGGCAGGGACCGCACCACGTTGCCCAGAAGCTGAGCACCACAATGTGGCCGCGCAACGATGACAGCTTTTGCGACTGGCCCGAGAGGTCTTTCGCAATGAAGTTGGGAGCGCGCTTCGCCTGTGCCGAGCCAAGCGCGAGGAAAACGGTCAAGGCGACGATGGATGCGCACGCCGGCGGGGTAGAGATTCGCATGTCTGGACGACTCTAAACGAATGAGCATCATCCCGGCTCAACCCCTCGGTGGAGACATAAACCCATCGCAGGGGCGACGACAGAGGGCCCGCTGACGCATACGTTTTATGGGACCCACTTCCTGGTCGCTGCTCAACAGTGGCCATATTTTTGAGGCTATGGCAAGGACGCAAAATGAAAACATCCCCTTCAAAGCTATTCGTAACCATCGGCGCAGCAATATTTGCAATCGGTTTCGCGCATCCAGACACGGCTCTGGCCCAGGGCTGCGTGGCCGCTCACTCGCCGCAGCCGATTGTTTCCGGGCTGGCGCCGAATGGCCAGCAGAGCATTGCTGATCGGCTGCACGGGCGGCTGACGGTGACGATTGGCTACCGCTTCTACAACTCTTACCGGCACTATGTCGGCACGGTCTACCAGGCGCAGAGAGCCGCCGCGCACAACGCGGTCGTGAACCATGTGAACCTGTTCGATATAGATGTGAATTACCAGTTGACTCCGCGCTGGAGCCTGATCGCGGATGTGCCAACGATGACCGCGAGCCGCGCCCGGCAGAGCGATCCGCTCAACAACGTCTACCGCTCGGGCGGCATTGGCGATGTGACGGTTGGCGCTCAGGGCTGGGTTTGGCGGCCTCCGACAGAGAGCCACGGGAACGTGGCCTTTTCTGCGGCGCTGAAATTACCCACCGGCATCAACGACGCCAAAGGCGTGAAGAAGTTGTCTGACGGATCGACGGCAATCGAGCCGTTCGACGAGTCGATCCAGCCCGGGGACGGAACCTGGGGCTTCAGCCTGGCAACGCAGGCATATCGCGAGACCTATTTCCACACCGTTGGCTATTTCACTGGTTCATGGCTCTTCAGCCCGCAGGACACCACGGGAGTCAAGACCTTTCGAAGTGCGCCCGGGGAGCAAGTCGTTTCGGCAACCGATCAATACCTGTGGCGCGGCGGCTTTTCACACTATGTGCCTAAGGTTCGCGGCGCGGCCCTTAGCATCGGCGGGCGGATGGAGGGCGTCCCGGTGCGCGATGCCTTCGGATCGAGCAACGGATTCCGGCGCCCGGGTTACGTGATCTCGATCGAGCCGGGCCTTTCCTATGCGCGCGGCCGGAACATGATCAACGTGAGCGCGCCCTGGGCGATGGAGCGCAATCGCAAGATTTCCACCAGCGACATCATCAACCACGATCACGGAGACGCGGCGTTTGCTGACTACACAGTGATTGCCTCCTATACCCGGACCTTCTGAATCGTCCAGGGCATGGGATGGCGCAGAGAGCGGCTTCCGAAGCTCGGCTACCGATCATGCTTTTTGTCGTTAGGCAGGCGGGCCTGATGCTACTCTCGCTGCCATGCGCGTGATGCGTCTGATTGTCGTGCTGGGGCTCCTATCTGTTTCCCTACTTACGGTGGCGTGGGCGCAGCGTGCGCCGGCAGCACCCGCGCAGACCCTCACGCTGGGTAATTCGACAGCTCCGCTGACCGGGCCGTGGAAGTTCCACACGGGCGATGAGAGGCGCTGGGCCGATCCGGATTTCGACGACTCCACCTGGGGCACGATGGACCTGACGCCGCCGCCGGGATCGTATGACCCGCAGATCGGCAGCAGCGGCTACGTTCCCGGCTGGACGGCACGCGGGTATCGCGGCCACTCCGGTTATGCCTGGTACCGGCTGCGTATCGAGATTGAAAGCGGGCAGACGGCGCTGGCGCTCAAGATGCCGGACAACTTCGATGACGCCTACCAGGTATATGTGAACGGGCAACTCATCGGGCAGTTCGGCCGATTCACTGCGCACGGGGTCACGGCGTACGTGGCGTTACCGCGAGTCTTCCCGCTGCCTGCTAACAGCCGCTCCGGTCCGGCAACGATCGCCATCCGCATGTGGATGGCTGCCTTCACACCCATGGTCGACCAAGATGCCGGCGGACTGCACGGGCCGCCCGTGCTGGGCCACGCCTCCGCACTTGACGGACTGCTCCGGTTGGACTGGGACGCCGTCGATCGCTCGCAGTATGACGACTTTGTGGAGATAGCGATTTTGTTGGTGGCCCTGCTGGTGGCCTTCGGTCTTTTCTGGCTCGATCGCGCAGAACCGGCTTATCTCTGGCTCAGCCTCACCTGCGCCGTGATCATGGCCCGCGTGCTTGTGGTCGTTGTGTTGAACTTCACCACCTGGATCGGAGTCTCTTCCTTTTTAATCGAGGATGCGATTTTCACCCCCGCCTACATCGGTTTGTGGGTGTTGTTCTGGGCGTACTGGTTCCGCCTCAATCGCATGGGCGGGCTGCAACGCGCCGTTTGGGGACTAGTAGTGCTGCTTGGCATGACGACCGCCATGCTGCGATGGCCACTCTATGGCGACGTGGTTCCCGTTCATGCCATCACGTATCTGCTGCCGCTCACGTATGCGCTGAAGCTGCTGCTTGGAGCGCTTCTGGTGTGGGTGACGGTTCGCGGTATTCGCAAGGACCCGGCCGAAGGATGGATGGCTCTGCCTGCGGTGGTGCTGGTGGTTATATCGCTATATCAGCAAGAACTGACAGTGCTGCATTTCCCAGGCGCATTCTTCCCCTATGGAATTTCCATTACGCTGAACGCGGCCGCGACGATCCTGTCGCTGGCCATCATCACGGTGCTGCTGCTGCGGAGATTTCTGCGTTCGCAACGACAACAGGAGCAGCTGAAGCAGGAGATAGAGCAGGCGCGCCAGGTGCAGCAGGTGTTGATTCCGGAAGCGCTGCCGTCCATCCCCGGGTTTGCTCTCGAAAGCGAATACCGTCCGGCGCAGCAGGTGGGCGGCGATTTCTTCCAGATCCTTGCGGGAGACGACGGCAGTGTTTTGGCCGTGATCGGCGATGTGAGTGGCAAAGGGTTGAAAGCCGCCATGCTGGTCTCGCTCATTGTGGGCGCGATCCGCAATCAGATGGAGACCAATAGCGATCCGCTGAGCATGTTGGAGTCGTTGAATCGCCGGCTGATCGGTCGGGGCAACGCCCAGGCAACCTGCCTGGTGTTGCGCATTGCACCCGATGGCGGCGTCACGCTGGCGAATGCCGGGCACCTGCCGCCCTATCTAAACGGCAAGGAGGTCGCAATGGAGGGCGCGTTGCCTCTGGGGGTGATGGCAGGAGCGGAGTTCTCGGTAATGCAGTTTCCGCTCGAACCCGGCGACCGGCTGACCTTGCTGACGGACGGTATTGTCGAAGCGCAAAGTGAGAAGCGGGAGCTTTTCGGCTTTGCGCGAACTCACGAGCTGATGCAGCAGGAGAGGCCGGCGGCAGAGATTGCTGCCGCAGCGCAGAAATTCGGGCAGAACGACGACATCACTGTGCTGCGTGTTGAGTTCACTGGCGCAACCGAAGAGGCGCTGGTTCGCTGACGGTTCAAGGTGGCGCTCTTCTATGCATCTGGATACATCTGAGGCAACGCTGGAGTCCCGTACGCCCCGTGCTTTGCTCTGCCTGATTTACAATCCCAGAGAAGAATCTCGAAGAATCTGTTGTGGATGAGGTAGAAGCGAGTGCTGAGTTGCGCAAGGGCTGCGACCCCCTGGCTTGCAGCCGTGGGCCTGCTGGGCCTGCTAAGCGGTTGTGGTGCCCAATATCGTCCTGTGGTTACGCCGGTAAACCCGACTGGCCCCGCGTCACAAGATCCCAACGCCAACTTCGTCGTGATTTCGACGAACAGCCCAGCTACCAATGGGCTGGCTACGCTCATCAACGGGCCGGGCGACACGATCATGGCCCAGGCGACCCTGGGGAACGGGCCGTTTTCCTTTGCGCTGGATAGCACCGGTTCCTTCGGGTACAGCCTGAACAGCAACGGCGACACCAACGTGACGCTCGATGCGTATGCGACCTCAGCGCCGGCGGCAAACACGGGCTCGGCCACGGGATTGCAGACGCGCAACGTTACCAATTCGACGCTCACGCCGGGTTCCAATCCTACGGTGATCTTTGCGGTGGCGAGCAACCTGTACCTGCTGGAGCCGTACACGACGCTTTCGCCGACCATGCCGGGCGCGACGACTGCGGCGCTGGCAGTGCTCTCACGCCAGGTGCCCGCGGCGACCGCGGACCAGGTGACGACCGCGCCCAATTTGCAGCAGGAGATTCCGATTGCGCCCAACCCGGTGCAATTTGCCGGGACGCCTATTTCCAGCCGCATCTATGCCATCAGCCAGGGCCAGTCGGCCGCAACGAGCGGAACGGGCGCAGTGGTCCCGCTGGACATCAATGCCTGCAACACGCCGAGCGCGGTGACGACGCCGGGCGAAGTGGCATCGATTGAGACCACGGTGAACGCGGTGTCGGCGCATCTGCCGGTAGGCATCTGCCCGGTCTTCGGACTGATGTCCGGCGACAACAACCGGGCGTTCATTCTGAACCGCGGCGTTGATCCGACCGTCGGCAGCAGCACGGTGACGGTGATCAATGTGCAGCAGAACGCGATCGATACCGGGTTCACGATCAGCCCGACGATACCAGCTGGCGTGATCCCGGTGAGCAACGGACCGGTGCACGCGGCGATCTACCAGCCCGCCGGCCTGCTGGTGACGGCGAACTATGACTCGAACACCGTGACGGTGATCAACGTAGGGCTGGATATCTACGGGAACGACAGCCCGAACTTCGGCCAGACGCATACGATTCCAGTGGGCAAAGGCCCAGTGGC
>DASUWP010000115.1:0-5730 GCA_036378335.1 Acidobacteriaceae bacterium
CTGCGGAACGGCTAGTATTGCCGGTCTTCCGCTCTTTCCTGGCGGATATCGGCGATGCACAGTCCATCGAGCAGAACTTGTCCACCTTCTCCGCGCATATCGTGAACCTTAACCGCATCGCGGCCATCGGGGACGAGCAATCGCTGGTGCTGCTGGATGAGCTGGGCTCGGCGACCGATCCGGAAGAGGGGGCGGCGTTGGCGGTGGCTATCGCCGAGCACTTTCTGAGAGCCCGAGCTTGGTCGATCATCTCCACGCATCACACGTCGCTCAAGGTCTATGCAGCACAACATGAGGGTGTGCTCAATGCGGCGGTCGGCTTTGATGAACAGACGCTGGCACCGACGTATGCTCTACGGCTGGGCGTGCCGGGTGCTTCGGCGGGCATCAACATCGCGCAGCGCATCGGTCTCGATCCCGCGATCATCGCAGCCGCACGGCAGCAGCTCTCCCATCAGACAGAAGACATCGCGCATTTTCTGGACCAGCTGCATGCCGATCTGGACGCCGTGGATCGGGAGCGCGCTGCGCTACGCCAGAGAGAAGCTGAGATCGAGCGCGAACGGCAGCGGCTGGAAGCTGAGGGACTGAAGGAGTGGAAGGCCAAGGTGCGCGAATTGGAACAACAGCTCGCCGCGCTGCTGAAAGACTTCGAGTTCCGCATGCGCGAGGCGGTGAAGGCGATTGATGACCGCATGCAGCAGCAGAAGCTCTCGAAGGAAGCAGAGCGGCGCATCGCACGGCTGCGGCGTGAGTTTGCGGAGCAGTTCAATGCGACGGCGGTCGCGCAGCACACGGGCGCGGACAGAGGCGATCCGCAGGCGCAGCCGCACGTGGTGCGTCACGTCGCTGCGGGTGACACTGTCCGGTTGAAGTCGCTGGGCAGAGTTGCTGTCGTAGAGCGGCAGATCGATGACAGTAACTTCGAAGTAGCGATGGGGCTGATGAAGATGAGGGTGCCCCGGGGCGACATTGCCGAGGTGGTCTCCCGGCGTGCCGCCATAGAGCTGAACCCGGTCGAGGCCGCGCGGCGCCGTGGAGTTTCGGTGACGATGGCGTCTTCCAACGAGGAAATGCGGGCGGAGATCAACGTCATTGGGCAGACGGTGGCGGAGGCCAGCGCCGAGGTGGAGAGCTTCCTGGACCACGCGTTCCTGGCGGGACTGGAGCGCGTGCGCATCATCCACGGCACAGGCATGGGCGTGCTGCGGCGCGCGCTGCGGATGATGCTGACCAGCCATCCGCATGTTGCCGCGGTAGCCGAGGCGACGCAAGCGGAGGGTGGCGCAGGAGCTACCATCGTCGATCTCCGACAGTGATCTGTGGGGCAGTAACCAATTTCCGCTTGGCGCAGTCTCAGTAGCCAGAGCGGCGAGCAGGTGGTAAGCTCCCCTCGAAATCCTGTCGGCGGCGACGCCGACGTGCGGGCGGTGCAGCATGGTACGCATCATCACGGTGGAGCGCGAGTATGGCAGCCGCGGCGGCGAGTTCGCCCACCTGCTCGCCGAGTATCTGGGCTGGCGCATCATCGATAACTGCATCGTCGACGAGATCGCCCGCAAACTCGGGCTGGACAAGGCTGCTGTGGCCAACTGCGACGAACGGCTCGATCCCTGGTATTACCGGCTGGGTAAGACATTCTGGCATGCCAGTGTGGAGCGGATGCCCGCGCTCATGTCCTCTTCGGAGGTCTTTGACAGTGAACGGCTGACCAGCCTGATTCGCGATTACCTGAAGGATCGGGTCGCTGAAGGGAATTGTGTTGTTGTGGGACGCGGAGCGGCATCGGCGCTGGTGAATGTGCCGGGAACGTTCCATGTGTTTGTCTACGCCTCAACGGCGCGCAAGCTGGCGTGGTTTCGCGACCAATTTCCCGACCGCGCGGACGACGCGCAGCAGGAGTTGGAAGCGACGGACCGCCGCCGCGCCAACTATATCCGGCGTTTCTATAACCAGGACTGGAGCGACCACCGGCTCTATCAGCTCATGCTGAACTCGTGCATGGGGATTCCGGCGATGATCGGTGCGACGATGGAGGCCGCGGGACTGTCACACAGCGTCGGGGAAATTCCTGCGGCAGACCAGCAAGGCAAAATTCCCTCAAAAAGATAAGGGGGCGGACCTGATCCGGTCCGCCCTTTTAATGGCTGGTTTTTGGATCAGCGGCCGTGCCCGCCGTGTCCACCTTCATGCCCACCGCCGTTGCTGTGCGCTGGTTCCGGGCGGGACTCGGGATGGAACTGCTGCTGCGGCTGCGGACGGTACGCCTGTTGTGGTTGCGGACGATAGGCCTGTTGGGGCTGCGGCCGATAGGTCTGTTGGGGCTGCGGCCGATAGGTCTGTTGTGGCTGCGGACGGTACGCCTGCTGCTGTGGCCGCGAGACGTTGTTGTTGACCGGTGCGCGGTTGTAGTTCTGGTTGTTCGGCATCGGACGTGCGTTGTTTACCGCCAGGCGGTTGAAGTTCTGGTTGTTCGTCATCGGGCGCGCATTGTTGACCGCTGGCCGGGTGTTAGTGGCGATGTTGCGGTTGAAGGAGGCCGGCTCGGTGCGGGCCAGGTTCTCCGGACGACCGTGGTTCACGTTCGCGAACTGGGCGCGGTTCCGGCTGGCGAGCATCTCGTTCTGGTGCTGCGCAGCCAGTGGTGCGGTGTGCTGCTCACGGCTCCAGTTCTGCTCCTGCGGCGTGGGGCGCATCTGGACGCCGCCACGGCCACCATTGAAGCTGACACGCGTCGTGTTGTAGTTGTTGATCACTGTCTTGTTGTAGACAACTTCATGGAAACGGACGTTGTCCACGTGCATGACCGCAGCGTTGTAGCGGAAGCGGTCGTGATCCCAGTAGCCGCCTTCAAAGCCGCGACCGAAATAGCCGAAGCCGTAGTTCACGCCACCGTAGAAGCCGACATGCGGCCCCCAGTAGCCAACGTGCCACAAGTAGCCGCCGTCGCCCCAGCCCCAGTAACCAGGGGTCCAGAGGGCGCCGGTATAGGGTGCGAGCACCCAGGCGCCGGGCACCCAGTAGTAGCCGGCGGCATCGTCGTAGGCCCAGTAACCGGGAGTCCAGATGTAACCGGGAGCCGGGCATACCGGCTGGACATAAACGGGCAGAACGGGTGGTGCGCCAATGCTGATGGAGACGAAGACACCCGCATGCGAGACGGCCGGAATGATACTGACTGCTGCGGCCAGGACTAGAGAGCGGATTGCTGTTGCGATGCGCATACCCTTCACCTTGCCGGCAGCCCGTCGCCTGCTGCTCCCGTTAATGCGTTCCTGCACGGGAGGCGCGTTCCGTCCGGCCTTTCGTCTGCTTTAGCTTGCCTCGCAGACAGCCATGTGAACCGCGAATTCGCCAAAATGTTGCGGAGAGTAACGTGACCGGACACCCCCCTCCCCCCTCCGGTGCGGGAGGTCTGCTCCCTAAGTCTTGTGATTGCATCGGTTTAGAGCGTCTCCCGACGCCTAAATTCGTCATTCCGGAGGAGTTATCCGGAAATTCGTCATTCCGAAGGACTTAACGCCTTGACGTTGCGCCGTGAGATAAGTCCGCTGGATTGCCCTATTTCTGCTCTATTTCCATTGTAGAAAATCGCCTGGGTACAAACGGCAAAATCTTGGCGGGCGGCGGCGGTCGCATCCCATAAAGGGAAAGACTGAAAAGGCAAACCGGGAGATATAGCAATGATGAATACGCGATGGATTGCGGCTGCGACGCTCTGTCTGGGAATGGGGTTCGGCGTAGCGGGGACGCCGCTGCTGGTTGCCCAGCAGACGGACGAGAACGGGCAAGTGACAAACCCGCAGCCGCATACGAAGAAAGAGTACAAGCAGGAGAAAAAGCGGGAGAAGAAGGAGCTGAAGCATAACCAGAAATCGGACAAGGCTGCGGCAAAGGCGGCGAAGCATGAGGACAAAGCGACGTCCGAGCAGGAGAAGTCTGCGAGAGAAGCAGACAAGGCGAACCAGGCTGCGCAGCAGCCGCAGTAGCGGCCAAGTCAGGCGAAGGATAGGCCAGCGTCAGCCTCTGGAGCTGGCCTGATCTCGCTGTGGCGGGATTTAGATTTGCCGCGGTTTCATGCTTCATGGAAACCTACAACTCAGAAGCGAGATACGGGGCATCCCGTTCTCATTGCGCTATGGGGTGGAGAAAAAGCAGATCCCCCGCAGTCGCTCGTCATAGACCTCCGCTCTGGCAGCATCCCCGTAACGGCGTTCAGGCAGCTTCGCGAAGAAGCCTCCATCCGACCGCGATATACCAGATGCTGAGCAGGAGAATCGGTTGGATCAACCCGATCAGTGCACCAGCGATGCCGATGGTACCTATCACGGCCCCCATCCACGGAATGGCTCGTCCGAACCGTCCGCCGAACATCGCTCGGCTAAAAATGATCACCGCGATTGATAAAAAACCGACGATGAATGGAGTTTCGACACGCCAGACGTAACGAAACACGATATCCGACAGCACTGCGCAACTCTGCTGAGTGGAATGAGTTGCATTCGCACATGACTCCGCAACGCGTCGGAACGAAAGGACAATAAGGCCTGAGAGGATATCGAGGAGCATTCCGATCGATGCCATTACGGTTCCGGTCCAAACGAACGGTTGCCGCATGCCACCGAGTACCCTCGCGCCCAGGATAGGAAAAGCGATCAGTGTGCAGGTGTCTTTGGCGATGAAAACGGTCATCGCGGTGTCCACCAGATCGCCATGCGCGGTTACAAATTGGAATAGCTCCTGCCCGCTGGCGGGCAAACGCCCCCGAAACAGCCGCGAGTATGACAGACAGAGCGATGTAGGCTACACCAGCGACCAGAAACGCAGCGCCTGCAAGCCTGCGGAGCGGCCTTTCGCTTCGAAACTGACTACCGGTCGGAAATGTCTCTCGAATGTCTTCGGTCACAAACACCGCGTTTAAGGGAGTGGCCTCTTCCGCGATAGATATCTTTTTGGCTAGAGCAGCCAACGAACAACGCGGCGCGTTGTTTCGAGAGCCGCTCCGTAGACGAATGGCGCGGAGAGGCCGCCGGCGCGGGAGTTCTTCGAGCGGCCGAAGTTGAACCAGGGGAGGACCGCTTCCGACCCGCTGAGAAAGAGCAGGTTGGAGTAGCCGGTGCCATAACCGCGGCGAACGATGGGAAGGATTTCCGCGGTGAGGCCGTAGATACCGCCAGTGAGCGCGCCGACGGCGTAGTGCACGATGGGCGCGGCGCGGTGTACATCTCCTTCCTGCCGCCGGCTGAGGATCGGAGCCGTGCCCTCTGCATTCTGCGCGCGTCGTGTGGCTTGAAGTGAGCCCTTCTGATAGCACTCCAGCGCCCAGGTGGCGACGAGGCCGCCGATGACACCCGCGGCGAGTCCGCCGAGGAGCTTGATCTCGCGCCTCTTGCGTTTCTTCTCTGGCCTCCTGCCAGTGCGTTTGCGGCGGGCGTCGCTCGACTTGCCGGCCTTGGGATGGCGGAACATAGGCGGCTCCTGTCTGGAGTGAAATCGAACTGAAAGTTACAGGGGGAGAGATGAGGTTTTGGGGACTGGGGATGTGCTGCGCAGGATAGACGTTTCTATGGGCGCTTGAGAGATCGCTGGACGGCTGCCCAGATCTGAGACGCGAGACATGGGCAGCCGAAATATTGGCAATGGGGCGATGCGAACCGTGTGCACCTCGCTAGCTCTTGATGAATGCCAGAAGGTCGGCATTGATCGTCTCTGCTTCTGTCGTCGGCATGC
>DASUWP010000116.1:0-3784 GCA_036378335.1 Acidobacteriaceae bacterium
ACGGAAACGGAGCAATTCGGCATTCCGAACCCATGCACATCTTGTCATAAGGACAAGACAAATAAATGGGCGTCCGCTCAACTGAAGGGTTGGTCAACGGCGTCGCCTTGGCGCGTTGCACAATAATCACGCATCCCCACGGCGCATTCTCATAGCGCACGTGCAACTCGAATTCAAAAGGGTGCGGAACTACTGGGGACAGGCCGAAACTCTATCTCAGTTGTGTCTCAGTACGGCTTCTGAGTCGTGGGGGCATAGGGCGCCCCGAACTTGTTCGGGTGCGTCGTGTCTGTCACGTTTGACAGAGGGGCCGGGATATCGCCGAGATCTTCTGTGTCGGCCGACAGATGCAAGCGCCTGCCCAGACCATCAAGGATGGACTGGGGCACTCCTTCTATCCAGAGATGGAGGGCATAGTCGCCCGGCGGAATGCTGTGGATCACAAAGGATTCCTGCGGGTCGGCGATGGCGTAGAGCGGTGAAGACAGGGTGAGAACCACCGCGCTCATTTCCGGATGGATGTTGCAGAAGATATACGAGACGCCCTCACGCGAGAAGCTGACGGACTTGCTGGAACCGGCCTCATACAGGCCCAGGTCGAAACGCGTGCCCTCGAACAGAGAGAAGACGTTATGGAAGAAGGGATCGGCGTTCGGGAACTGTACGACGCTTCCAGTAGGAACGACTTGAAGGTGAGGAATGAAGGTCCGATTTTTTTGTAGGAGCGTGTAGTGTCCCTGACGGGGAAAAGGCACTGCGGGAGTATGGCCAACTGGGACCAGCCAGGCTACTGCCGCCACGGCGCGGTGCTGTCCGCGTTGCGATGAAACGATGCGCAGGCGCAATGTGGCGAAAGCGTCCGCAGCGGGCCGTTCCCGTGGTTGTGCCTGCAGCGAAATCAAGCTGACGCACGCAAGCCCGGAGACGATCCAATTTCTGAGCTGCTGTCTGCCCATCAGAACTTGAACCCGGCTCCCAGACCGATCACGTTGGCTCCAGACGGTGAGCCGATAACAGGAGAGCTGACGAGATGCCGGTACTCCACGGAAAAGAGCAGATAGGCACTTGGGCTGTACAGGAAGTTTCCGGTGTATGTGCGATTGCGGGCAAGGTTCTGGTAGTAGTTGCCGTTCGGAACCAGATAAGGGCGCAGCTGACCGGCGAAGACATTGTCCAGTCCAAACGCCGCATTGAGCTCGAGCCGTTCGTTCAGTCTTTCTTTGAGCTGCACCCATCCGCCTACGTCATCGAGCGGCCGAGAGTAGTAGGTGGGCAAATACGGCTCTTCGATGTATGCGAAATCCTTATATGCGCCTCCTCCCAGACCCCCGAGCGCCAATCCACGGTAGAAGCTCCCAGTGAATTCCAGGTGAGCGGGCAAGTGCACGCGTGTATCTAGGGTGCCGGCCCAGGAATCGAAACGCTTTCCGAGGGAGCTAAGGTGCGGCGCGAAGTATCCGCCAACGCCAAAATGATTACCATCCTCCTCGCGTGGCCTGGAACCTAGCAACGCAATACGGGCTTCGAGCCCAGGCCAGCGGCTTCTCTCGGCGGAAGTGGACGTTCCCAGGCTCGTCGCAGAGGAAGGGGGAAGCATCAGAGAGCCCGGCGCATCGCCCACATCGACCAATGCGGCCTGCAGCCCGAGGTTGCGAGTATCGCCCAGAGCGAGATCCTGGGTGACGCCCAATCGAGGGCTCCAGGCCCACAGATTGCCGGACCAGGCAAGTGCGGGCTCGGCCACTGCGGTCAGAGAAGTTGGCGAATCGGGACTGAAGATGGGTCGATCGAGAGAGAAATAAGCGTCCGTGCGCGACCACTGCAGGCCGGCATGAGCCGTACGCAATCTCAGAAGCGTCGAGGCTGCGCCGAAGTACCCGCTAAAGCCGGCCGTGTTGCTGCCCTGGGCACTTCCATCGAAGTCAACTCGCAGGTCGGCGTAACTGCGGGCGCCAAGTAAGTGAGGGCCAAATGCATCGACACCCAGCACGGTTTGGCGGACAGTTACTCCGGTGGTCCCGGAACCGGGAATCGCCACAGTGGGTGTCGCCGGCATATCGACTGCCCTGGTATTCACAAATCCATTCAGCAGCAAGAGCCCGGTGATTTTCAACGGGTATTTCGATTCGCTCTCGATTTTGGTCTGGTCGTGAGTTGCGATCTGCGTCTCCTCCATCGTCTGACGCTCACGAATATCCTGCAGAGCGGCGGCAATAGCGGGAGCAGGGCCCTCGGCGGAGGAAGAGGATGAGGATGATGAAGCTGCGGTCTGGGGCGGGCCCGGAGTGGGCTGCGAAGCCGGCTGAGACTGTGCCAACCGGCGCTCCACTTCAGTGAGTTGCTGACGCATTTCGTCAAGCTGACGCTGCGATTGCTGCAACTGCGTCTGGGTGCGTGCCAGCGCATCCGTCAATTGCCGGACTTGGGCTGACAGATCCGCGGCGGAATTTGTCTGCGCGCTCAGGAGGCGTACGGACACCCCGACAGATACGAGGGCAAGCAATGGGATTCCACGCATGACCCGGAAGCTGCCGAAAGAGCTTCGCCTCAGTCTATGACCGTAGATTTTCATGTGCGACGACCTGATCAGCTCGTTTTGTTTCCGAGCCGCCGGATGGGTCCTCGGGACGAAGCTCACGCGGCAGTTTCATCTGAAAGACCGTTTCACCGGGGCGGCTGCTGACAAGAACGACCTCTCCTCTGTGCTCGGCGGCGATGCGGTGGGCGAGGGTGAGTCCGAGACCTGTGCCCTTCTGCTTTCCTTCACTCACGAACGGATCAAAGAGGCAGTTGCGAATGCTATCCGGAACGCCGCGACCATTATCGGTGACTTCCACGACTAAGTCCCCCTCTTCTGCCTGGAGCGCGACATTGACGCAGGCGACTGGACCGCTAGATCTTGCGGCCTGGCAGGCGTTCAGAAGCAGGTTGTAGATAGCGCGCTCGATCTGTCTGCTGTCGACGACAGCTACCGATTTCGCGGGCGCACCGTAATGGGTGGTCACCCTGACACCATCAGCATCCGGATGAGCGCGGACCAGGGCCGCTGCCCTGTCAAGCAGATCGGTCAACAGCTCGGGCGATCGCCTGAGGCTTGTTCCGGTCTGGCTGAACATTAGGAGGGACTCGATCATGTCTGTCGTTCCGTGCACGGCGGCGCGAATATCGCCGAAGGTCTCGTCGCGCTCTTCTTCCGAGAGGCGTCCAGATGCTAGAAACTCCGCGTTGGCATACACGGCTGCCAGATAGTGCCGAAGGTCGTGAGAGACAGAGCTCGCCATCCGTCCGATAGTAGCCAGCCGCTCGGACTCAAGGAGGGCTTTGCTTTTTACCTGGATCTCGTCACGCATAGAAGAAAAGGCTTCACTGAGCTGACGTACTTCTCGAGTGCCGTGTAGAGGCACGCGATGGCGGCTGTCTCCCATTCCAAAGGCACGCACGCTTTTCGAGAGCTCTTCCAGCGGACGTGTCACGAGGCCTGCGAGAGCGGTCATGAGGCCGGTGCCGGCGAGCAGCGCAAGCAGGCCCGTACTGAGCACCATGCGATCCATGCGACTGATCCAGCGCTCCGCTGGTTCAAACGATTTCAGCAATACCAGCTGCAGCGGCAGAGTGGCGGTATCGGTCAGATTTTCGGTAGCAGCGAGATAGCGAGTATTGCCGAGCGTGATCTGCACCGGAGCGTCAGGTTTTGCCGAGAGCAGCAGTGGATTGGACAGACTCGCCTGCTCGGAAGTGGCGACAGTGCTGGCCACAACATGGCCTTGGCTGAGAAAGGTCGCCT
>DASUWP010000117.1:0-35491 GCA_036378335.1 Acidobacteriaceae bacterium
TCGCCCGCGGACGGCTACCGTGCCCTGGGCAGGCGCTGATTACTATGGCTTCTCTGAACCAGGCATGGAATATTGCGACGGGCTCACTGGCCGCGGATCAGACCGCCATCTCGGTGGTGGCGGGAAATATCGCGAATGCGAATACACCGGGCTATACCACCGAGACGGTGCAGTGGGGCACCGTCGATACTGTAACGGTTGGAGGAAGATCAGCGGCCGGCGGAGTATCGCTCGAGGGAGCGGCTTCGCAGCGCGATCGTGTCTTGAATCAGCGCATCGACCAGCAGATACAGGACCAATCTTCTACGGCCGCGCGGCTCGCCGCACTGAGTGATCTGCAGTCCTTGTTTTCGGGCGCGATCAGAGCCACCGGCAGCAATACCAGCAGCGGGGTCGCAGACATCGGCCAGCAGATGACCGCGTTTTTCCAGAGCTTCTCGTCGCTTTCGGCCGACCCTTCCAACTCCAGCCTAAGAACCGGGGTGCTCTCCGTGGCGCAGACGCTCACCGCAACATTCAACCAGGTCTCGGGCAGTCTGGAACAGCAGAAGGCGGGTCTCGATGAATCCATTGGTTCGGCGGCCGATCAGGTGAATTCACTCACCAGCGACATCGCGAGCTTGAACGCGAAGATCAGCACCAACAGTCCCAGCAGCGATGCGGGCACGCTCGAAGATCAACGGCAATACGATATTCAGCAGTTATCGCAGCTGGTTGGCATTCATCAGATCACGAATGAAAACAACAACCTCACCATCACAACGACCTCCGGTGCTGTGCTGGTGGCGGGTGGCCAGAGCGTGAACGTTCAGACGCTGAGCTCAGGTGGCGTCACCCACCTCTTGCTGGGCGGCGTGGACCAGACCGCCGACCTGACCAACGGAGGCGGCCAGATCGGCGGCGCCCTCGAGGCACGGGACTCAGATATCCCCAGCGCTCTTGCGGCGGTCGACCAGTTGGCGTGGAACGTGGGGAGCGCGGTTAACGCGCAGCAGGCAAGCGGAACAGATGCGAATGGAAACAGCGGCGCTGCGATCTTCTCTTTGGGTAGCGGCCTTGCTGGAGCAGCGAGTGCGATATCGGTCGTGCTGAGCGATCCGAACGGAGTGGCCGCGTCGGCCACTGGCGCCGGAACGCAGGACGGGTCGAATGCTATCGCCATGGCCGCTCTCGCCTCGGCCGCAATCGTAGGGGGGCAAACGCCGACAGCTTGCTATGCAGCGCTGGTGGGCCAGATTGGCACAAAGGTAAGCCAAGCAACCGCGACCCAAGCATCCCAGAGTGCCTCGCTCACGCAGCTCCAATCGCAGCAAAGCACGTTGTCCGGCGTGGATATGAATCAACAGGCAGCGCTCCTGCAGACGTTTGAGCAGTCCTACCAAGCAGCCGCCAAAGTGTTCACCATCCTGAATTCGGTGATGACAAGTGCGATCAATCTGGGCACCGAGACTGCTGTCAGCGTATAGGGAATCGGAGAACGGGACGATGAACGTTAATGCAAATTACATGCAGCAACTCACCGCGGCGCTTTCCCGGAGCACGGCGCAACAACAGGCGCTTTCGAACGAAATATCCAGCGGTGTTCGGCTCAGCGGACTGGGCGATGACCCGAACGCGGCATCACAGAATGTGCAGTTCTCAGCGCAAATCGCCGCAGACAGCACATTTACGCAGACTGTGTCGACGACCACGTCGATGATGCAGGTCGCCGATTCGGCGCTCGGATCGGTGGTCGACCAGATCAGTCAGGCTATCTCGGTTGCTACCGCAGGGAACAACGGCACCGACAATGCCAGCGATCGATCCAGTGTCGCCGCGGAACTCACAAGCATTCGCGATGAGATTCTGGGCCTGGCGAACACAAGTTACAGCGGCAAGTATCTCTTCTCCGGCAGCCAGAACGGCAGCCAGCCATTCCAACTGGACACCTCCACCATTCCCGCCACCGTCACCTACACAGGCGATAACGTGGTGAATCATGTGAGCACCCCAGGTGGGCAGTCGATCGCAACCAACCTGCCGGGCCAGCAGGTATTTACCGCAACGGGCGGCGATCTTCTAGGCACGCTGAATGCGCTTATCCAGGATTTTTCGTCGGGCAACACGGCGGCGACTATTTCCTTGACGTCGCAGTTGGGCACGGCGCTTTCGCAGGTGAGCACACAGCGCGCGTCGCTCGACGGCGCGATCAACCGCTTTCAATCGGCTTCGTCGTATGCTTCCGAGGAGCAGACGCAACTGCTGGCAAACCAGACCAATCTGCTGCAGGCGGATTTGCCAACGGTAGCAACGCAAATTTCCTCGAACCAGACGCAGCAGTCGGCGCTCGAATCCGTGATCGTGACCATTGAGAAACAGGGAACTCTCTTCGATCGCATGTAACGGACTGTTGCTTGGCAAATCGGGCGGTTCTGAGGCAGTTGAAGCGGACCTCTATACTGTTGTTCGGAGTCCGATCTCGATGCGAACTGCGGTGCGATTTCTTTGGAATGCCACACGTGGACATCGCTTGCGACCCTGGCGAAGCGAATATCTGCGGTGGCGCATCGAGACCTACTCGGGGCGTGCGGCGCACACCATAAGCGCACGCGACTTCTTCCGATTCGTATGGCAGGAAAAGGGAGAGTTGATCCGCTTCCTGCACTGGACCGGACAGCTCGACGGCGGAAAAAAGCGATCCGTCTAGATACTTAGATCGCGCCATTTTCGCGGCAACATAAAAAACAAATAATTGAGAATTCAGCGAAGCGCTGCGCCCGGCGAGGCACGTTCTGCCCAATTTCCGAGTCGGTTTACGCTGCTTTTGCATCTATCTAGCGAAACTATTCAGGTTCTGCCGCGCTCACCAGCCGTATCCTTTGCGCAGGGCCAGCCCCGTCCGGCAGGAGCAAGACGAAGATATGGCAGCAGCGGCAGCAGCAGTTCCCATGACGGCGTGGAAGCCGAAGACAAACCCCTGGGTGATTGCTGCGACCGTGGCCATGGCTGCTTTCATGGAGGTGCTCGATACCTCGATCGCGAACGTAGCGTTGCCGTATATCGCAGGAGGACTCGGCGCCAGCCGCGACGAGAGCACCTGGGTGCTGACGACATATCTGGTAGCGAATGCCGTGGTGCTGCCCATGGGCAGCTGGGCCTCCAGCGTGGTCGGTCGCAAGAACTTCTTCATGCTCTGCATCATGATCTTCACCGCGGCCTCGTTCATGTGCGGACTTGCACCATCCCTTGGATTGCTTCTGCTCTTTCGCGTGATCCAGGGTGCTGGAGGCGGTGGCCTCCAGCCGATGGCGCAGGCGATCATGGCGGACTCGTTCGAGCCCAGCAAACGCGGTCTGGCGTTCTCGCTCTACGGTGTCGTCGCTGTGTTGGCCCCGTCAATCGGCCCGACCGTCGGTGGTTGGCTGACGGACAACTATAGCTGGCATTGGATTTTTTACATCAACATCCCGATCGGCATTGCTGCACTATTCCTGGTTCAGATTCTGGTGGAGGATCCGCCCTACCTCAAATCCTCCCGAGCCAATCTCTGGCGATTGGACTATGTCGGAGTCGTGTTGCTGGTGATCTCCATGGGCTCCCTCGAAATATTCCTGGATAAAGGAGAGGAGTGGGACTGGTTTGGGTCACCGTGGATTCGTTTCTATGCGATCACGTTTGCGATCTCGATGATTGCGCTGATCTGGTGGGAGATCTCAGGTGCGAAAGAGCCGATCATTCACATGCGGCTCTATAAATACCGAAATTTCGCTGTTTGTTCCTTCCTGATGCTGATTACGGGAGGACTCTTGAATGCATCGACTGTGTTACAGCCGCAATTCACGCAGCAGCTGCTCGGCTACACGGCGACCATCGCGGGTCTTGCCTTGTCCGGTGGCGGGGTTGTTTTGCTCTTCATGTTTCCGCTAGCAGGCCAGGCGATCTCCCGTTTTCCCGCTCGCAATATCATTGCCTTTGGCTTCATCCTCTATACTTTTGGATTCTTCTACTCAGCGGTCCGGCTGAACCTGGGGATGAGCTTTGGCTTTGCTTCGTGGCTGCGTATCGTGCAGGTTGTTGCAATCCCGTTCGTCTTTGTATCCGTGACGACCGCGGCTTATTTTGGGCTGCCGCGTGAGGCGAATAACCAGGTTTCGGGTCTGATCAACTTCGCGCGCAACATCGGCGGGTCGGTCTTGATCTCCCTAACTGGCGCCTTCGTCACGGAGAGCACGGCCTTTCATCAGTCGACCTTGCTGCAAAATGTACATCCAGGGAATGCCGTGTTCCAACAGCGCATACAGGCCACCACTAGCGCATTGGCCAATCACCTGGGGGGAGCCAACGCACCGGGCGGCGCGCAGCTTCGCACCTACACCGCGCTGCTAACGCAGACGCAGGCACAAGGCTACGTGGATGTGTACTTTGCGCTGGGGGCGGTCTCGACCATCATGGTGTTGCTTACCTTCGTGCTCGACAAGAACAATCCCAGAGAGGGTGGCAAGACGGAGATTGCCGTCCATTAACTGCCCAATCCATGAGTATTCAGCTGTTCTCAAAAAAGCACTCTATGTTACTCTTATGGCAGACACTTAGAGAGTGGATTCGATAGAGAGCATAGAGAGGTAAGCGTGCTGGCAACAGAAAAGAAGACAGAGGTGATCTCCCGCTTCCGGACACACGATTCGGATACGGGGAGTCCCGAGGTGCAGATCGCGATTCTCAGCGAGCGGATCGGCGAGCTGACCGAACATTTCAAGACCCACAAGAAGGACCATGCATCCCGCCGTGGTCTATTGATGCTGGTGAGCAAGCGGCGCCGTCTTCTGAATTATCTGAAGACCAGCGACTCCGTCCGCTACCGCGATGTAATCGGCAAGCTCGGCATTCGTAAGTAAGTCCGCAAACCTTGCCCCTTTTATCGCACGCTTCCAGTGACAGCGACGCGGGATTCGGCCGTGGCTCCTTCAGGAGCCATGCCGCGCGTTGCTTTTGCGCGCTTCCACTCGCCGCGAGGGCTGAGAGGAGATCGCATGCGAACCATGCCGGGCGCCCGGAGTTCTTCCTGGGCGCCGCGCGCCTTCCTGCCTGGAGCAACATCATCTCCTGCGCTGCACAGAAAATGAGGATTCCATGAAACAAGAAGTATCTGTTGAGCTTGCCGGCGGCAAGCGACTGACTTTTGAAACCGGCCGTATGGCCAAGCAAGCCCCTGGCGCTGCGTTGGTAACGCAGGGTGATACCGTGGTGCTGGTCACCGCCGTCGCTTCGGCTGAGCCGCGCGAAGGCATCGACTTCTTTCCTCTCACCGTCGATTACCGCGAATACACCTATGCCGGCGGACGCATTCCCGGCGGCTTCATCAAGCGTGAGGGGCGGCCCAGCGAGAAGGAGATTCTGACCTCGCGGCAGATTGACCGCCCGATCCGTCCGCTCTTCCCAGAGAACTTCCGCAATGAAACGCAGGTCATCGCATTCGTCTTGTCCGCGGACAAAGAGAATGATCCCGATGTCATCGGCATCAATGGTGCAGGAGCCGCGCTTGCGCTCTCCGACATCCCGTTTGGCGGGCCAGTTGGCGCGGTGCGCGTGGGCCGTGTGAACGACCAGTTCGTCATCAATCCCACCTATGCGGAGCGGCATGAGAGCACGCTGAACATTATGGTCGTCGGCACCAAGGACGGCATCGTGATGGTGGAGAGCGGCTCAAAGGAAGTAAGCGAAGAGGTGGTAGTGGATGCCATCGAATTCGGGCATGGCGAAGTCAAAAAGATTATCGCGGCGATTGAAGAGCTTGTGGCAAAGGCCGGCAAGACCAAGCGGACGGTAGCTGAGATCGAAGTGGATCATGCCTATGCCGCGGAGCTCGAATCCAAAGTGGGTGCTCGCCTGAAGGATGCGCTGGATACCAAGGCGCACGCCAAGACCGAGAGCTACGCAATGGTGAAAGCGATCAAGGACGAGCTGGCAAAGGAACTGCCCGCGGACCAGCCCGAGGCCAAGAAGAAGCTTGGCAAATACTACGAAGCGCTGCGCGAGCGCATCTTCCGTGAGCAGGTGCTACAGGAGCGGGTACGCCCCGATCGCCGGGCATTCGACGAGATTCGGCAGATCTCGATCGAGACAAGCGTGCTGCCGCGCACACACGGATCCGCGCTCTTCACCCGCGGTGAAACGCAGGCCCTGGTTACAGTCACGCTCGGCACTACCGACGATCAGCAGCGCCTGGAAACGTACGAGGGCGAACAGAAGAAGCGGCTGATGCTGCACTATAATTTCCCGCCGTTCTCGGTCGGTGAAACCGGTCGCATGACCGGTGTTGGCCGTCGCGAAGTGGGCCACGGTGCACTGGCTGAGCGTGCCATCTCGGGGGTGCTGCCCGCACCAGACGAGTCCCCGTACACCTTCCGCATTGTTTCTGACATTCTGGAGTCGAATGGCTCTTCTTCGATGGCGAGTGTCTGCGGTGCAAGCCTTGCGCTGATGGATGCTGGTGTCACGCTAAAGGGCGCAGTCGCTGGTATAGCAATGGGGCTGGTGAAGGAAGGCGAGCAGTACGCCATCCTGACCGACATTGCAGGCGCGGAAGATCACTACGGCGATATGGACTTCAAGGTAGCCGGCACGCGCAAGGGCATCACGGCGATGCAGATGGACATCAAGATCCCCGGCATTACCGGTCAGATCATGCGCGAAGCCATGGAACAGGCGCGGCACGGCCGGCTCTTCCTGCTGGACAAGATGGATGCCGAACTGCAGGGCGCACGTGAAACCCGCTCGAAATTCGCTCCCCGCATTCACACGCTGCAGATTCCGACGGACAAGATTCGCGATCTGATCGGGCCGGGCGGCAAGGTGATTCGCGGCATTATCGATGCAACCGGAGTGAAGATCGATGTCGACGATACGGGCCGCGTGAACGTGGCTTCCAGCGACGAGGTCGGTCTGACCAAGGCGCTCGGCATGATCAACGACCTCACTGCTGTGCCGGAAATAGGGAAGACCTACCTCGGCAAAGTCGTCAGGCTGGCTGAGTTCGGCGCTTTTGTTGAGCTCTTTCCCGGTACCGACGGCCTGCTGCACATCAGCGAGATCGCCGAGCATCGCGTGAAGGATGTAAAGGATGAACTCCGCGAAGGCGACCAGGTGATGGTGAAGGTCCTCGGCATCGAGGGCAATCGCATCAAGCTCTCGCGTAAGGCATTGCTGAAAGAGCAGCGTCAGAAGCTTGGGTTGCCCGAACCCGGCAGTGAAGGCGGAAGTGAGCCGGCAGCGCCGCGCGCGCCTCGCCAGGAGCAGCCTGATCGCCAACCCTCCGAGCGTCAGCCTTCCTCCAACGCAAGCACGATCATGATCGAAGGTGGCGAAGACTTCGAAGAGTCGGACGAGCCGATTGACGAGGACAATGAGCCCAACTTCAACCGCGCCGACGATGCGCCGGTACCCGCGGGCGCCGCACGCAACGGAGGCGCCTCAACCGCCGATGCGAATCGTCGCCGTCGCCGTCGCGGACGCGGTGGCCGTGGACCAGGCGGTGGCGGAGGTCAGGGCGGCCGCCGCTAGTGAATAGAAAAAAGGCTACGCTGGACGCGTAGCCTTTTCTGTTTATGCGCTCTCGATGCTTCGCCGCGTTCGTAGGACTCTCATTGTTGTGGGGCTCGGAATGGATGTTGATGGCATCGATTCCCGAGCAGCCGCACCTTCGGGTTCTCGCGATCGGTTATGGCATCAGTGCTCTGCTATTGCTGCCTGCAGCGATTCGCCGTCGCCTATGGCGCCGGCCAGTTCGCAGCATTGCCAATTCGGTCATTGTTGGAACCGGCATTTTGTGCCTTCCGCAGATACTCATATTCAGCAGCAGCCGGTACCTGTCACCAGCCGTGGTAATTGCGGCAGTAGCGGCTGTTCCAGTCCTGGTGGCGATCAGCGGTCGTCTTTCCATCACCACGGCTGTGGGTGGGCTCGCGGGTGTGCTCTTCCTGACGAGCAATGGGCTCAGCGTCGCAGTCCCGCAGATACCATGGTTGTTGCTGCCTCTAGCGGCTGCGGCAGTGCTGGCGCTGTCCCTCACCGCCGCAGAGCGGCAGCTGTGCGGAATATCTATCCCTGCAATATCTATCCCAGAAATTTCGATGGTAGATGCGCTGTTTGCACAGTGCGCAGTCTCAGCATTGCTGCTTTGGGTCACCTCTCCCCTGCTAGAACGTCAGCCAGTGACGTGGTCGTCAACCGCAGCGCTGGGGTTCTTGACCGCCGGCGCTGTGATGACGCTGTGCGGTTATCTTCTCTTCTATTGGTTGTTGGGTAAATCCGGCGCTGGCACCGTAAGCATGTTGCAATGGACGCAGCCCCTGATTGCAACCGCGGAATCGGCAGTGTGGATGCACATCCGGCCGGACTGGACCGCAGTTCTCGGCGGGACTTTGATCGTTGCCGCAACTCTGTGGGCCTTCTCGAATCGGGACGACCAGGGAGTAATGTTTGAGATTACTCAAACGTAGCTTTACCCGCAATCGCCTGTCCGCATCTCAAAGACCCTGGAGTACACTGCTGCCGTGGCTGCGTCCATGTACATCGTCGTAGAAGGTGAAGATCCGGGATACGACATCTTCGTGAATGGCCGTGCGCTGGCCAGAAACGAAGATGCTCTGGAGAAACTGGCGCATCGTCTTGGTGTGCGCCCGATCCTCGACTTTTTTTCCGCGGATGAGAACTCCATGGCACTTCTTCTGGAAGAAGGGGCTGGAGATCCGGAGTGGGCGAAGACTCTGCCGCCGCCGCAATGGTTCGCGGCCGAAGACGGCCTCATCACCGTCTGCACGTTGATCGATTTTCTTCGCGAGGACCCTCTCGCCCTGGGCAATGAAACTCAGGAAGTTCTGAAAGAAATCGAAGAGTTTGAGCGCGTGCTTCGCAAGACCGCCCAAAGGCGTCTTCGCTGGCAACTGGCCGTCAGTTGGCGTTAGACAGTACCATCACATTCGAAAACCCTGCAGCCAACCCTTTAACCTCACGTCGTCTTGGCTGCATTCAGCCTTTCCAGATTCCGAGGAGCCGGCGCAAAAGGACCAATTCGCCCAGGTGATAGCTTGCGTGGTCCGCTGCCAGCAGGACTCCACGAAGCAGAGTCTCTCCGTTTTTGCCCCAGGGTATCGTCGCGTAGAGGTTGCTGTCCGGAGAGTGGATGAGCGCCTCGAAGCTCCTCATGTCCGCCTGAATAGCTTTCACCGTCGCATCCCAGGACTCATCTTTGCCCGGAGCTGAATCCTTCGGCCAATACTCGCTGGGCCATTCCAGTTCCACATATTCGGAGTTCGTAGCAAACTCCAGCAGATCGTGAAGTGTGATCCGTATGTGCTCCAGCAACTGCCATGCAGAGTAGGGCAGGCCATCCGGCCGTTCACCGACGCGGTTCACAGGGAATTTCGCCACCGCATCAGCCAGCGTGGCATGTGCCTGGCCGCCCTTCAGAAGGGCGACGAGCTGTTGCCTCAGTGCGGAATCGTTGGCTTGAGCCACTTGTATCTCTCCTGTTTTTTTGAACGGATATTCTGACCAACAAATTTTAGATGCATTCATGCCTAGAAAGGCGGTCAGCGAGAAGGCATTTCAGGCGCATTGCTCGAAACATTCTGCGCATAGGCCAGTGAGGTTGAGCAAGAGCAGTTTCATCCCGGGACTAATGATGTTTGGCTGTCTGATGTTGCGTTCTCTTTGATCGGCGCGCGGCCAAGCTTGACAAATCGTGACGCCTGCAGGCACAGCAGGACGTAAGCAGGATACTCATAGCGCGGCTGTTCCATAGGATTGACCGCGGTGAGGATGAAGTAAAGGGCCAGCAAGTAAACAGGCGGATCTTTCAAGCTTAGCTTCCTGCCAAGCAATAAAATCAGCAGAAGAACAGTTGTGAGTAACTCCTGGACCTCCAAAAAAATCTGATCGTGCCAGTTTGAAAAGTCAGCACTCCAATAATCCTTGATGAAATAGCCCGGGGTTATCCATCGGCCCATTACGTTAAGTAAAATCTTGGGGATGACGACCAAAGGAAATCCAAAGTTGCCCTGAATAGCGTCCAGTATTCGGATGGTGCGACCGGCTGAAGCTTGAGCGAGCAACCCCGCTATCAGATTCGGAACCAATTTGTAGATGGCTGTGTAAGCCAGTGTGAAAATTAGAAGAGTGACAAGCACTCCTGCCAGCGGCTTTTTCCGAATAGGCGATACACGGGATTCGAAACACGCCAGCAGCAACATGACGGCCATCTGTTGCCAACGAGCGGCGAAGGAAATCAATAGGGCAAAGATCAATACGATACCGCGGTGCTTCTTCGCAGTCATATAACGAACGAAGACGATCATTCCCGTAATCGCGAATATCTCTTTGTTCAGCGTCACTATTGAAGAAAAGAGTAGCGGGTTTAGCAGAAGGAGCAGAGTGAAAAAGCCGCGATCAAACTCTTTCATTGTACCGACGACCCAGAGCAAAATAATCAGTAGTGCAAGGTTCGAGAGCAGGATGCCGCTATCGGTTCTGAATAATTTCGCTTGGCCGACTGGCCCCAAAGTGTTGTTGCCTAATTCGACGTTGGTACCACTCGGCTGAGTGGCGAATGCACCGGGCCTGACACCGGAAAGCTCCCAATAGGTACCAGAATCAGCCTGGACGTTTGGCTGAAATGAAAAATCCGCTACAGGAGCAATTGTTTCGAAGAATAGAAAAAATGAGAGCAGTACAAAGATGATCAAGCTGCCGATAATGAGCCACACAGAAATTGGCCTGCTAAGAAAGAGAGCTGGAGTGGGTGCGCAGGTCGTCACGCTCTCTTGCGTGTTGGCGGCTCTGGACGCATCTTCAGGCATGTCGCTGTGACCACTGCTTTCTGACATATACTATTGCCTGCTGCTGGCCGTCCGCATGAATGACAAAACCAACAACACGCATCTGAAAAACCAGGGGACTGAATGCGTGAGAGTCCACCTTTGAAATCCTATCAGCTCGCGGGGATCACAGCGGTCTCTGCTCTTTGGGTTCTCCTCTCCTACGGAGAAGTATTCAAGATTCTAGGTTTTCGTGCTGGAATCGTGCTCTGTATTGTTTTTCCTATCCTAGCCACTGCTGCGTTCACAACGTTGCGCAACGGAACAGGCCACCAACACCGCTCTCGTGTTGCTGCGACGTTGGCGGGTGGCTGGATATTTGCAGCAGTAGCATACGTGTTTCTCCACCCGCTTAGTCAACGCCATGTGTTTGGGCAGGGTTCGGATCGAGAGAATGCTATCGAAGTAGCATGCAGCACGCTGCTTGCAGGCCATTTTCCGTATCGAAACCATACCTTTCTAGGAAATCCAATCACCCCGATGCCCGGAGCACTTCTGTTTGCGGCGCCGTTTTATCTGTTAGGGCAGATAGGCGTACAAAATCTGTTCTGGCTGGCTATCTTTCTTTATTGGTGCTATCGATTTTGGAGTCGTGGCTGGTTAAGCGCATGGTATGCATTTGTATTTGTGCTATTCAGTCCATGTATCATGCAGGATGTTGTAACCGGCGGAGACTTTTTTACTAATTTCGTTTACGTGATCGTCCTGCTTAGTGTGGTAGTGTATTCGCTTGCGATTCCGCGATGGAAATGGAGTACCTGGATTTGGCCGCTGGTGCTTGGTATTGCATTGTCGTCGCGGCCCATTTACTCCGTCGTCTATCCGTGCCTGCTGGCTATTACATGGCAGATCGCCGGCCGCTCTGCTTCGTTGATTACGGTCGCTCTAACTGCATTCGCAGAGCTTGGCGTAACGATACCGATCTATCTGCATGATCCGGCACATTTCACGCCATTCAACGTTGGCAGCAACGCATATTCGTTGATACCGGCCGCGTATATGCCGGCAGTGCTAACGTTTGTCGTCGGTTTATTGATCGCATCAGCGAGTTTCTTTTTACGTCTTGACTTGCAACGATTGGTCGGGATATTAGGCTGTTCTCTAACCGTTATCACTTTGCCGTTTTTCGTCATTGACAGAATAGTCAAACCAGAGTTGTTTCCTCTGATCAACCTTATTTACCTTGCTCCAGGACTCTTGCTTCTGATCGCATACCTGTTGCGACGCTACGCGAACGAGTTAGCCACTGATGAAAACTCGAACATCGTAGCTCCTCATTAAGAGACCTCTTTCTTAGAAAAGATATTTCCCAGCCTGCGGATCTCCGCTCCTACTCCGCGCAGCTTCTCCTCGATGCGCTCGTAGCCGCGGTCGATATGATACACGCGATCCAGGATCGTTTCTCCTTCGGCAACCATGGCCGCGAGCACAAGCGAAGCCGATGCGCGCAGGTCGGAACACATCACCGCTGCCGAAGACAGGGGAGACTTGCCGCGGATTGTCGCCGTGCGGCCGTCGACCTTAATGTTCGCGCCCATGCGTGCCAGCTCCTGCACATGCATGAAGCGGTTCTCAAAGATGTTCTCGACGACAACGGAAGTGCCCTCCGCCTGGGTCGCCAGTGCCATGTACTGGGCCTGCATATCGGTGGGGAAGCCGGGATATTCTTCCGTCGAAACATCGGCACCGCGCAAAGCTCCTTCGCTGCGAACGCGGATGGAATCGCCTTCAATATCCAAACGCGCGCCGCACTCCTGCAGCTTGGCGATAACCGAGCTCAGGTGCGCGGGATTGCACTGCGTTACGCGAAGATCGCCGCCCGTGATTGCGCCCGCTACGAGAAATGTGCCGGCCTCAATGCGGTCTGGATTGATGCGATGACGCGTGCCGTGCAGCCTGTCGACGCCTTGGACGCGGATCACGCTGGATCCCGCGCCCTCAATCTTCGCGCCCATGGAGACGAGCATCGCCGCCAGATCGATCACCTCCGGCTCGCGCGCGCAGTTCTCCATCACCGTTTCGCCATCCGCCAGCACTGCGGCCATCAGCAGATCTTCCGTGCCGGTCACGGTGATCTTGTCGAAAAGAATGTGCGCGCCCTTCAGCCGCTCCGTACGTGCCTCCAGATAGCCGTGCTCCTGGGTAATGGCGGCACCCATGGCTTCCAGGCCCTTGATATGCAGATCGATCGGCCGGCCCCCGATGGCGCATCCCCCGGGCATCGCCACACGCGCAAGTCCGGTCCGGGCGATGAGCGGTCCAAGCACCAACGAGGACGCGCGCATGGTTTTGACGATCTCGTATTTCGCGACGGGGTCGGAGAGCACGCGGCAGGAAATGGAGGTGCGATGCTGCGCGCGCCCGTATCCGAGCTCCACCTCGGCGCCCATGGAGACGAGTAGCTTTCGCTCCGTCTCGATGTCGCGGACTTGCGGAATGTTTTCGAGAACGACCTCGTCTTCCGTGAGAATGGCAGCGGCCATGCAGGGAAGGGCGGAGTTCTTTGCGCCGGAAACGCGGATGGAACCAAGCAGCGGATTACCGCCGCGAATGACGAACTTTTCCATGTATCTGGGGGCTCCTGCTCTGTGCCCCCTCAGTTTACGGTTGAAAAAGGTTGCGTCAAACAGCACCGCGCCAAGAATGGACAGAAGTTGTAGAGGATGTATCGGAGTAGTATCGGCCAACCTTATGGGCCCGGCGTTACAAGTCGGTGTTACAGCTCGAGGACGGTATCCTCAATCGCCAGCCTTACATTTCCGTCCGCCTTGGCCAGACGTCGCACGGCCTCCGGCTTGTCTACACCAGCCTTCAACATCACAAGGGCGATGGGTACGCTCTTGCCCGCGGATTTGATGGTCTGGACAGCCGTCTCACGGTCGATGTTGCAGGCCCGCATCAGCACGCCGATACCACGCTCCACCAGTTTGGCGTTGTGCATGTGCACATTCACCATCATGTTTTCGTACACGTATCCCAAGCGGGTCATCGCGCCAGTTGTAATCATGTTGGTGATCATCTTCTGCGCGGTGGCCGCCTTCATGCGGGTGGATCCGGAGATCACTTCCGGCCCGACTTCGGCAACGATTGCGATCTCGGCGGCCGCTGCAAGGGCCGTGTTCTGATTGCAGGTGATCGCGGCGGTATGGGCTCCCCGGCTGCGCGCGTATTCCACGGCTCCGACAACATAGGGGGTCCGCCCGGAGGCGGAGAGGCCGATCACGACGTCTTTGCGTGTGGGGCGGCGGCGGGCGATGTCCCGCTGACCGAGTTCAGGGGAGTCTTCATTGACCTCCACCGCAGACGCTACAGCCTTCGGGCCGCCGGCCACAATGTATTGCACCGACTGCGGCGATGTGGAGTAGGCGGGGGGGCACTCGGAGGCATCCAGTGCAGCGATACGCCCGCTCGACCCCGCCGCGACATAGATCAATCGGCCGCCATCGCGCAGGGCACGTGCCACCGCATCGATCACGAGCGCGATCTCCGGCAACGCCTTTTTCACGGCACCGGCGATCTTTCCATCCTCATGGTTGATGATGCGCGCAATATCAAGCGCTGACTTCGTATCGAACCCGTGCGACGCGGAGTTGACGCTCTCCGTCATCAGCTCGTGCAGCTCGTTCTCTGTAGGAGTGTGAATTGGGTCGTCCGCCAAGGGACTGGTCATGCGGGTTGCAGAAGTTAAGGTAGCCATGTTCGTGGTCGGAAAAATCCCTATCGGTATTTTACTGCCACTGTCAAAACCATTCTCGAAGAAAATGCGACCGCGGATTACCGGATCGGGACTCCGTGTGGTCCTTGCGTGGGACGATCAGATTTTTTGATTGATGGCAAGCTCATGCCGGAGAGCGTCGTAAAAGCGCGGACGCAGTCCGCGAATCGCCTGATTCGACCGGTCCGGCCAGGTGCGGTTTGTCAGTAAGGCAATGGCAATGCCTGCGTCGAGGTCGATCCAAAGCGAGGTGCCCGTGAATCCGAGATGGCCGATTGAGCGCGCCGAGAAGAGCGTTCCCGAAGAGGACGGTGCAGAGGGTGTATCCCAGCCGAGAGCGCGCGAAGTGCCGAGCGGTTGCTGTGTGGGAGTGGCAAACAGCGCGATCGTTTGCGCGGAAAATAAGGGCGTTTCGGCGGCAGCAGCGCCATTTTCCAGAATGCATCGCGCGAAGCGCAGAACATCCTGCGCGTTGGAGAAGAGCCCGGCGTGACCGGCGACTCCGCCCATCACGGAAGCGTTTTCATCGTTCACCTCGCCTTGAATGACACGGTGCCGGAAGCTGCGGTCCTCCTCAGTGGGAGGAATCGATGCGTGTTGCCCCCGATCCGGACAGAACCTGGTGGTGCTCATGCCCAAAGGCGCGAAAATCTCCCGTTGACAAAAAGAATCCAGTCGCTCGCCTGCGATCTTCTCGATCATGTGTCCAAGAATCATGAAGCCGATGTCCGAATACTCGACGCGTGTTCCCGGATCCGCGGTCAACGGCTGGCGGAGACAGGCTCGGATCATCGCGAGGCGATCGTTTGCCGATTCAAAGATACGCACGTAACCCGGCAAACCCGAAGAGTGGTCGAGCAGCATGCGCAAGGTGACACGGGATCGCCGGATATCGGAAACATCGGCGGCTGCAAACTCCGGCAGCCACTCGGCCACGGAGGCATCCAGCGCAAGTTCTCCGCGGTCGTAGAGCCGCATGACGGCGGCCGTGGTCGCAAGCACCTTGGTCAGGCTGGCGAGATCAAAAACCGTGTCGGGCTCGACTACCGGTGAGTGAGGGTCGTAGGTGAAACGCCCGACGGCCCCTGCGCTTTCTTCGGGCGGCCTCGACCTTGCCGTGCGAAGAACTGCGAACGCGCAGCCCGGAAAGACGTGATCGCATACGCCTTGTTCCAGCAGCGCTGTCGAGACGGGAAACTCGCATCTTACGGGTTGGGCCAAATCCGTCTCCTCGGTGTTGAACTCCGGCGACCTCGAATCCCTTTGTAACGATGTTGCCATGCCGGAGGGTTAGGGGTAGCTGGGAAACGCTATCCACGTTGTTCCGGTTGCGTCTATAAACGAAGTAGTGGGTACCAGATTGATGAAACCGACCAATGCCGCTGTGTGGCTAGTGTGCAGCACGCTTATAGCGGCTTCCCTGACGTCGAGTGCCCAACAGGCCCCTCCAGCGGCCCCGGCACAACCGCAGCATTCAGATTTTCCAGCTTCAGGGGGCCTGGCCGCCGCGCAAACTGCGCTAAACAGCAAGAGCTACACCGTTCCTGCAGGAACCAAGGTTCTCTTGTCGCTCAAGAGCGGCGTCAACACCAAGACGGCCCGTCCGGGAGACGGCGTTTACCTGGTTTCGACCTTTCCGGTCATCGTCGGCTCCCATGTACTCATCCCATCGGGCGTCTACGTCCAAGGGATCGTGGACAAGGTTGAGCGCCCCGGTCGCATCAAAGGACGGGCAAAGCTGCTGATGCACTTCACGACCATGATCTTTCCCAATGGCCAGGTGGTTGGAATTCCCGGAACGGTAAACAATCTGCCGGGCTCAAGCGGACCGTCGGTCAAGGGCGATGAGGGCACCATCGAGCAGGCGGGTAACAAGGGCAAGGACGCCGGCAACGTCGCCAAAGGCGGAATGATCGGAGCCACGGGCGGCGTCATTGGAGGAGCGGCGAGCGGCAGCCCCGGTACGGGTGCGGCAATTGGCGGTCTTGCCGGAGTGGCCGGCGGATTAATCTACACGCTTCTCACCCGCGGTGACGAGGTCATCATCCCCGAAGGCACCAGCCTGGAGATGGTCTTGCAGCGCCCATTGGAACTTCAAGCCTCGCAACTGGACGGAATTAATGACGTGCGTGGAAATCCGCAGTACATTCCTAGTGGAGGGCAGCCACAGCCACTCGCAAAGCCGGCGCACATCGTCTGTCCCGCCGGTAGCCTTGGTTGCAATTGATGGAGCATCAGGAAGACCATTCGTTCGGACCGCATCCGCTCGACGTGGCAGCGCGCCGCAAGCGCAGCCGCGCCGTGGTCGTCTGGACTCGCGATATTCTCGTCTCGCTCGCGGTGGCGTTTTTCGTCATCACGTTTCTTTACCAGCCGGTGCGTGTCGAAGGCACCAGCATGCTGCCGCGCCTGCACGATCAGGACCGCATCTTCATCAACAAGTTTGTCTATCACTTTGAGGACATCAGCCGCGGTGACGTCGTCGTCTTCTATTATCCGCGTGACCCCTCGAAGAGCTACATCAAGCGTGTCATCGCGCTGCCTGGCGATCGCCTGGAGGTTGACGACGGCCGCGTCTACGTGAACGGCAACCGCATTCCAGAGCCTTATGTGCCGCAGCGCTTTCGCGACACTCGATCCGTCTCCTCGATTCTGCTGCCGCCGCACTGCTACTACGTGATGGGCGATCACCGTTCCATCTCGAGCGACAGCCGCGACTTCGGTCCCGTTGACCGCAACTTCATCTACGGCAAGGCTGCATTCGTCTACTGGCCTACTGAAACCATGCACGTCGTCGAATAAACGCACCAATGGGTGGACTCCATCGGAGGCCATCTGCGCTAATGCATGTGAGTGCGTCCGCCTCGGACGGGCAGTCCGAAACCTGATAACATCGATTGAATCCACCCTATGGAGCAGCGATGCAGGCCATACTTGCGCTCGAAGACGGGCGCATCTTCCGCGGTGAGAGCCACGGCGCGGGCGGCGAGCGCGCAGGCGAAGTCGTTTTCAACACATCACTGACGGGCTACCAGGAAATTTTCACGGATCCCTCTTACGCCGGCCAGATCGTCGTCCTGACGAATCCACAAATCGGCAATTACGGCACCAATGCTGCCGATGCCGAGGCACAAAAACCATACATTGAAGGTCTGGTGACGCGGGAGTTCTCTCCTGTCAGCTCGAACTGGCGCTCCGAACAAGTAGCCGATGAATACCTGGAGCGTCACGGCGTGCCAGCCATCTCCGAAATCGATACAAGGGCATTGGTGCGGCATCTCCGTACCTATGGCGTCATGCGCGGCGTCATCTCGACGAATGGGTCGAGCACCGACGCGCTCGTCGCCAAGGCCAAAGCCCAGCCGAAGATGGATGGTTGCGATCTGGCAAGTGTCGTCTCAACCAGAGAGTCGTACGGCTGGAGCCGAGAGCACGCCGGCAATGCTGTTCCCGGGCTGATGCCCGATGCGCCGGCTGACGATCTTCATGTTGTGGCTTACGACTACGGCATTAAGCACAACATTCTGAGGATGTTGACGCGGGAGGGCGCACGCGTCACAGTCGTGCCTGCGCAGACTTCCGCCGAAGACGTGCTCGCACTCAAGCCGGACGGCATCTTCCTGTCGAATGGTCCGGGAGATCCCGAACCGCTCCATTACGCGCAGGAGAATATCCGCAGGCTGGCGGGGAAAAAGCCGATCTTCGGCATCTGCCTCGGCCATCAGATTATCGGCCTCGCACTGGGCGGCAAGAGCTACAAACTGAAGTTTGGACATCACGGTGGCAATCATCCCGTGCAGCAGACGGGCACCGGCAAGATTGAAATCACCGCGCATAACCACAACTTCGCTCTCGATCCGGATTCACTCAAGCAGAGCGAGGTCGATCTGACCCATGTCGATTTGAACGACAACACGCTGGAAGGATTGCGGCACCGCTCCCTGCCGCTGTTCAGCGTGCAGTACCACCCGGAAGCGAGCCCTGGTCCGCATGACTCGCACTATCTCTTTCGAGACTTCCGCAACATGATGGAGGAGTTCAAGCGGTGAGCGTTCGCTTGGAGCGCCTGCTGGTCTGGCCGCTCGTTGTTTCGTTAGCACTCGTCGGTATGACTTCCGCTATGGCGCAACGGGGGACGGGAACGGGTCTTCGCTACGGACCGCCGGACAGCGCGGCGATGAATTACGTTTCGCGGTGCTTGGCTGCGGCGCCGCCGCGTCCGGTCGAGCTCTATTCCCGCGGAGGCTGGTATATCAGCGACGATCTGCGCGATCAGCTTCGCGATGGTGCGGCGGGCATCGAAGGAATTGCGATGGTGTGGAAGCTGAAAAACCTTCCGCGTGCCGTATACCAATGGACCCACGACGGCGAGTTCAACCGGGATGTTGTGGCTTGCCTCGATGGGAGCGGCAAAGTCATCCGCTCGGAGAGTCGATACACGCCGGGCGATTCCGAGCCGAATCAGCGTTGGATTTACATCCATACGCTCACAACCACCGGCCACCAGGGAAATCTTCAAGGGGCGGGCCGCTTTACCGACAAGCAGGGGCATCCTATGGGCCGCCCGCATTTGACTCCTGAGGACCAGGACTTCATCGCAGGTGAGCGCGTGTACCACAAATGGAACGACTTTGATTTCGCCGGCCTTGTCGGCAGGCAGGGGCAGTAAGAAAAATAGATGCCACGTAGAAATGACATCCAGAAGATCCTGGTGATCGGCTCCGGTCCCATCGTGATTGGCCAGTCGGCAGAGTTCGACTATTCCGGCACCCAGGCGGTGAAGGCGCTGCGCGCTGACGGCTACGAAGTCGTGCTGGTGAATTCCAACCCGGCGACGATCATGACCGATCCAGAGCTCGCCGACCGCACCTACATCGAGCCTCTGACGCGTGAGTACGTGGAAGAGATCATTCGGCTGGAAGCGGCCATGATGACCGGCATCGACGGCAAGCGCAAAGGCAAGTTCGCGCTTCTGCCGACGGTCGGCGGACAGACCGCTCTGAATCTTGCGGTCGATCTGGCGGACGCTGGCATTCTCGAGAAGTACGATGTTGAACTGATCGGTGCCAAACTTGATGCCATCAAAAAAGCCGAAGACCGCCTGCTCTTCAAAGATGCGATGCACAAGATCGGCCTGGACATGCCGCGCTCCTCGCTGGTGAACAACATCCGCGATGGCATGGACTTCGCTGCAAAGATCGGCTTCCCGGTCGTGATCCGCCCATCGTTTACCCTCGGCGGATCGGGCGGAGGCATTGCCTATAACCGCGAAGAGCTGATGGAAATTCTCTCGCGTGGACTCGATCTTTCCCCCGTGCACGAGTGCCTGATCGAAGAATCAGTACTCGGCTGGAAGGAATACGAGCTAGAGGTGATGCGCGACCTTGCGGACAACGTCATCATCATCTGCTCGATCGAAAATATGGACCCGATGGGCGTCCATACCGGGGATTCCATCACCGTTGCGCCCGCGCAGACGCTGACCGACCGCGAGTACCAGGTGATGCGTGATGCGGCGATGCGCGTTATCCGTGAAATTGGCGTGGAGACGGGCGGATCCAATGTGCAGTTCGCGGTTCATCCACAGACCGGCCGCATGACGGTGATCGAGATGAACCCGCGTGTTTCGCGCTCGTCGGCGCTGGCGTCCAAGGCAACCGGCTTTCCGATTGCCAAGATCGCTGCCAGGCTGGCCGTCGGTTATACGCTCGACGAGATCCCGAACGACATCACACGCAAGACTCCGGCATGCTTCGAGCCGACTATCGATTACGTCGTGGTCAAGGTGCCGAAGTGGCAGTTTGAAAAATTCCCCGGCGCCGACGAGACGCTCGGCCCGCAGATGAAATCTGTCGGCGAAGTGATGGCGATCGGGCGCACCTTCAAGGAAGCGATGATGAAGGCGCTACGCTCGCTCGAGACGGGCAAGCGGGTGGGATCGGAAGTGATCGAGCCGCGCCGCCTGATGCAACGTCTGGTGACCCCACAGCCGCAGCGATTGGACTATATCCGTTACGCCTTTCGCACCGGCATGACGGTACGCGAGGTTGCTCGCATCACCGCGATGGATCCCTGGTTCCTCTACCAGCTCAAAGAGATCACCGACACCATCGGTCTGCTGGGCACGACAAAGCCGGAGACGGTAAGCCCGAGCGTGCTGCGCAAGGCCAAGCGCATGGGGATATCAGATGCGCGCATCGCCGAGGTCTGGCACCTCGATGCGGCTAGTGGTGCCAACGAGGTCCGCGAACTGCGCGATCGTCACGGCGTGAAGCCAATCTACAAGCTGGTGGATACCTGCGCGGCCGAGTTCGAGAGTGAGACGCCGTATCTCTACTCGAGCTACGACGAGGAGGATGAGGCGCCGCCTAGCGCGAAACGCAAGGTCATCATTCTCGGATCGGGGCCGAACCGTATTGGGCAGGGAATCGAGTTCGATTATTGCTGCTGCCACGCCGCCTTCGCATTGAAGGAAGATGGGTACGAGACGGTGATGGTGAACTGCAATCCGGAGACGGTCTCCACCGATTACGACACCAGCGACCGCCTCTACTTCGAGCCGTTGACGCTTGAAGATGTCCTCGCCATCTATCAGCGCGAGTGCGCAGCCGGCGCAGATGTAGGCATGATCGTGCAATTTGGCGGGCAGACGCCGCTGAACCTCGCGCTGCCGCTGAAGAAGGCCGGAGTCAAGATTCTCGGCACATCGCCGGAATCGATCGATCTGGCCGAAGACCGTAAGCAGTTCGGTGCGCTGCTGGAGCGGTTGAACATTCCTCAGCCGCCGGGTGCGATGGCGACCAGCGTGGACGAGGCTCTCGCCGGCGCAGAACGCGTTGGATATCCCGTGCTGGTGCGTCCCAGCTACGTGCTGGGCGGCCGCGCGATGGTTATTGCATACGACGACACTGCGGTGCGGCGCTACATGGCCGAGGCAGTCGAGTACTCGCAGGACAGGCCAGTGCTGATTGATCATTTTCTCGAGGCCGCGGTCGAAGTGGATGTCGATGCACTATGTGACGGCAAGAATGTCGTCATCGCCGGCATCATGCAGCACATCGAAGAGGCGGGCATTCACTCCGGGGATTCCTCGTGCGTGCTTCCGGCGGTCGATCTTTCGCTGGAAACTCGTGCAACGCTGCGCGATTACACACGGCAGCTTGCACTCGCGCTCAACGTGCGCGGGCTCGTGAACCTGCAGTTCGCCATCCAGCGCAGCAGGCAAAAGGGTGAGCGCGATCGCGTGTTTGTGATCGAAGTGAATCCTCGCGCCTCACGCACCGTGCCCTATGTTTCGAAAGCCACTGGAGTGCCGCTGGCGAAGATCGCATCGCGCATCATGACTGGCCGCACGCTCGCGGAACTCCTGCCGGAGCAGGTGCGTGAAGGGCAGGACCTCGACACTGGCACGCACTTCTATGTGAAGTCACCGGTCTTCCCCTGGAACAAATTCCCCGGCGTCGACACGGTGCTTGGGCCGGAGATGCGCTCGACGGGCGAGGTGATGGGGGTAGCCGACAATTTCGGTGAAGCCTTCGCCAAGGCGCAGCTCTCGGCCGGTCAGCGGCTGCCATTGCGGGGGACGGTCTTCTTCAGCGTGAATGATCGCGACAAGGATGGCCTGGTCGCGCTGGCGCGCGAGTATGTGCATCTGGGATTCCGCCTGGTAGCGACGCATGGAACAGCCGATGTTCTGGAGCGCGCCGGCCTTTCGACCGAGCGGGTTTATAAGGTGAAGGAAGGGCGGCCGAATATCGTCGACCTCATCAAGGGCGATGCCATCCACCTCATCATCAACACGCCGCAAGGGCAGGACACGTTCTTCGACGAGAAGGCGATCCGTCGTGCTGCCGTGCAGCAGCGCATTCCGACCATCACCACTATGGCCGCAGCACGCGCTGCTGCTGAAGGCATTGCCGCGCTGCAACGAGAGACCATCCACGTGGACGCGCTGCAGCAGCTGCATGCGGCGCGTGCGCTGGCGGCGCGATAGGTGAGGAAGATCCATGCTGCTTGAGGGAGTCTTCGCCGCCATACCAACTCCGTTTCAGCCGGATGGCCGCCCGCAGTGGCACAACCTGGAGCGCAATGTCGAGCGCTACTGCCGGGCGCCGCTCTCGGGCATTGTGGTGCTGGGCTCAACCGGCGAAGCAGTGATGCTGAACGATGAAGAGACGCGTGAGGCATTGCGCGTCGCCAGAAATGCCGCCGCGGATGATCGCGTGCTCATTGCCGGTGTCGGTCACGAGAGCCTGGTCGAGACGCTGAGGCGTATCGACCACGCCGCGTCGCTCGGCTACGATGTGGCGCTAGTCCGGACGCCACACTTCTTTCGCCCGCAGTATTTCCGGGGCCCAGCGAATGCACCCCAGACACCCGCGACCGAGATGCTGACCTACTACCGCATGGTGGCCGATGCCTCCTCGCTTCCCGTGCTGCTTTACAGCATTCCCGCCTACACCGCATACGATCTGCTGGTCGAGGTGATCGGTGAGCTTTCTGCGCATCCGAACATCTATGGCATCAAGGACTCGAGCGGCAAGCCGGAACGCATTGCCGCTATCGTCGCCGCGACCGCTTCCGCGCCTCGCCGCAACGTCGCTGTCACGGCAACCTTCGGGCCCGTGACTAGCCGTATGCTGAACGCGCAGGTGGAGGCCGCCGGGCTGGCCGCGGCGCTGATGCCTGCAGAGGCGGTGATGGCGGGCGTTGGCTACGCTGCACCTCCTCCACCACGATTCAAGACGCGCACGCGCGAGGTAGGCTTTCAGGTCCTCTGCGGATCCGCGCAAACGTTGCTGCCATCCCTCGCGGCCGGCGCGACGGGCGGGGTGCTGGCGATGGCCTCCTTTGCGCCCCAGGCCTGTGCGGAGATCTACATGGCTTGGAAAGACCGCGATGCCGTGCTGGCGGAGGAGAAACAACAACGAATCGTGCAGGCAGCCGTGGCGGTTTGCGGACGCATGGGCATCCCGGGTGTGAAGTATGCGTGCGATCAGAATGGCTACTACGGCGGCTCTCCACGGCTGCCGTTACTGCCGCTAACCGCCCCTGAGCGCGACGAGGCAGACAGGCTGCTGGCGGATATCCGCCACTGATGCAAGGCAGCTTGGCGACATTTCGGCGGCGCACAGCAGCCACTCAGCCGTGAGCCAGCGCAGTTAACCCAGGCCGGGTGAGCTGGTGGAACAATGCTGACCTATACTTACAAGATGGCGGCGGTGGCGTGGGACCCACTCCTCGGCATCCCTGTAGATGCACACAGCCCCACCCGAATTTGGCGTTCTAGAAGGGAATTCGCTCGATGTCAACAGGTGATTTAGCCCTGAAAGCAGAGCAGCCACGCGCTGCAGCCGGGCACTCCGGCGAGGTAGTCAACGACTTCAGCATTCAGGTAGCCACCGTCAACGGCTCCGGATCGCAGTCGGCAAACAATGTCCTGCTGAAAAGCATCTTCGCGATGGGCGTTCCCATCAGCGGCAAGAATCTTTTTCCGTCAAATATTGCCGGCCTGCCCACCTGGTACACCATCCGGGCCAGCAAGTACGGCTACGTCGCGCGCAAAAAAGAGATCGACATCCTGGTCGCGATGAACGCTGAGACGGCGAAGGACGACATACTTTCGCTGCCCGCCGGCGGCGTCGCGATCTACGAAGAGAGCGCGAACCTGAAGCAGTACCGCGAGGACGTGGTCTGTTACCCGGTGCCTTTTGACAAGATCACCGCTGCCGTCTGCCCGGAAGCCAAGCTGCGCAAGCTGGTCAAGAACATGGTGTACGTCGGCGTCGTGGCCGAGCTTCTGCGGATGGACCTTGCGACGGTCGAAGCTGCGGTGCGGCGGCAGTTCGCAAAAAAACAGAAGGCCGCCGATCTGAACTGGGCTGCCGTGCAGGCGGGTTATGATTACGCGAAGGCGTCGCTGACCAAGCAGGATCCGTTTCGCGTAGAACGCATGCACGCGAACGAAGGCAAGATCATTATCGAAGGCAACGCCGCGGCTGCGCTTGGCTGCATGTTTGCCGGGGTCACCGTTGTCACTTGGTATCCGATCACGCCTTCCTCATCCGTGGTTGAGAACCTGATCGATCTGCTGAAAAGATATCGGGTCGAGCCCAGCGGCAAGGCGACCTTCGCCGTCGTGCAAGCGGAAGATGAACTTGCTGCCGTGGGCATGGTACTTGGCGCGGCTTGGACGGGCGCACGTTCCATGACTGCTACCTCCGGCCCCGGCATCTCGCTCATGTCGGAGTTCGCCGGTCTTGGCTACTTCGCGGAGATTCCCGCAGTGATCTTCGATATCCAGCGTGTTGGGCCTTCGACTGGAATGCCGACGCGCACTGCACAAGGCGACATTCTGTCCGTGGCGTATCTCTCGCACGGGGACACGCGCCATGTCATGCTGCTGCCCGGTTCGGTAAAGGAGTGCTTTGACATGAGCGTCGAGGCCTTCGACCTTGCTGAACAACTGCAAACGCCGATCTTCGTTCTCTCCGATCTCGACCTCGGTATGAACAACTGGATGACCGAGCCCTTCAGCTATCCGGAGAAGCCGATGCAGCGCGGCAAAGTGCTGAGTGCCGAGGACCTGACTCGTCTCGGCGGCTTCGCGCGCTACAAGGATGTCGACGGCGATGGTGTCGGCTACCGGACTCTTCCTGGCACAGATCATCCGCAGGCGGCATTCTTCACCCGCGGCAGCGGCCACAATGAGCGCGCGCTCTACACCGAGCGACCGGACGAGTACCAGCACGTGATGGAGCGGCTGGCACGCAAGTTCGACACGGCCCGGAAGATGGTGCCTGCGCCCATTACAGTAGCAAACGGAAGGTCACCGATCGGGCTCATTGCATATGGCACAACGGACTTTGCCGTCACAGAGAGCCGGGAGCAGCTCAAGGCCGAATACAAGCTGGAAACCGACTACCTCCGCATTCGCGCCTATCCATTTACGCGCGAGATCCACGACTTTGTTGCAGCTCACGAGCGTGTCTACATCATCGAGCAGAACCGCGACGCGCAGATGCTGAGTCTGCTCAAGCTTGACCTGCCGCCCGAAGACGCGGTGAAACTGCGCAGCGTCCGGCACTACAACGGCCTGCCCATTGATGCGCGCAGCGTGACCGACGAACTGGTCATGCAGGAAGGAATCTAGTCATGTCGACCACCCCAACGACACCCGCAGCGAAGCCGGCTCCGAAGGTAAATCGCGTCGGGCTGCCTATCCTTGAATATCGGGGAGGCAAGACCAACCTGTGCGCCGGCTGCGGACACAACGCCATCTCCGAGCGCATCATCGATGCTTTTTACGAGATGGGCTTGCAGCCAGAACGCGTGATGAAGCTCTCCGGCATCGGCTGCTCGTCCAAGAGCCCAGCCTTCTTCATGAGCCGCTCGTTCGGCTTCAATAGCGTGCACGGGCGCATGCCTTCCGTGGCCACCGGCGCGCTGCTGGGCAACCACACGATGAAGGCCATCGGCGTCTCCGGCGACGGCGACACGGTCTCCATCGGCATGGGGCAGTTCGTGCATCTCCTGCGGCGGAATCTGCCGATGGTCTACATCATCGAGAACAACGGGGTATACGGTCTGACTAAGGGCCAGTTTTCCGCCACCGCCGATTTAGGGTCTAAATTGAAAACGGGTGTCATCAACGATCTGCCGCCAATCGACACCTGCACGATTGCGATTGAACTCGGCGCCACCTTCGTTGGCCGCTCCTTCTCGGGCGACAAGAAGCAGTTGCTGGCCATGATGAAGGCGGCGATTGCTCACAAGGGCACAGTGCTGCTTGACGTGATCTCACCCTGCGTTACCTTCAACGATCACGAAGGCTCAACCAAGAGCTACAAGTACATGCAGGAGCATGAGGAAGCGATCTCCGAAGTTGGCTTCGTGCCCCACTTCGAAGACATCAACGTAGATTACGACGCCGGCTCGACCTACGACGTCGAGATGCACGACGGCTCTCACCTGCGGCTGCGCAAACTGCATGATGACTACAACCCGATCGACCGCATCAGCGCCGTCCGTGCGCTCATGGAGGCGCAGCAGAAGGGCGAGGTGCTCACGGGTGTGTTTTACGTAGACACGCAGAAGCCGAGCTTCACCGATCTGCTGAATCTGGTCGACGAGCCGTTGGGCACGCTGCCGGAATCCCGGGTGCGGCCGCCGAAGTCCGTACTCGAAGACGTGATGCAGAGGATGCGATAGAAGGCGTCGGGAACGGTTGCAGTACGGCACGCGCGCGTCCTAGTATTCTCGGACTGCGCCCGATAGCATTCATCTATTCGCATGCTCAATAACCGCAAGATTGCTGTTGTCCTTCCGGCTTACAACGCTGAGAAGACCGTGGAACGCACGGTGGATGAGATTCCGCGCGACATCGTGGACGATATCATCCTGACCGACGATGCCAGCCGGGATAATACTGCGGCGGTGGCCAGCAGGCTTGGCCTGCACGTCATCCGGCACGACAAAAACCGCGGCTACGGAGGCAATCAGAAGACGTGTTACGAAGCGGCCCTTGCGCGCGGCGCGGACATCGTCGTCATGCTGCATCCTGATTATCAATACACGCCACTGCTGGTCACCGCGATGGCCTCGATGATTGCCTATGACCAGTACGATTGCGTGCTGGGTTCGCGCATCCTCGGCACCGGCGCTCGCAAGGGCGGCATGCCGCTCTACAAGTACATATCCAACCGTCTGCTGACGCTGATACAAAATCTGCTGATCGGGCAGAAGCTGTCCGAGTACCACACCGGCTATCGCGCCTGGAGCCGGACAGTGATTGAGCGCCTACCGCTCTTGAGCTGTTCCGACGATTTTGTGTTCGACAACCAGATCATCGTCCAGGCGGTGTATTTCGGATTCCGCATTGGCGAGATATCCTGCCCGACGAAATACTTCGACGAAGCGTCCTCGATCAACCTCAGACGCAGTGTTGTGTATGGAGTGGGCGTGCTGAAAACGGCGCTTCAATTCGTGCTGAAGAAATGCGGGCTGGCTCATCCTGCATTTCTTGAAGACAGGGAAGCCTGCCGCCTTCCGCAGCGCGCTCTCTCTTAAAAGATCAGGTTTCGATCAACTGCCGTGTTTGCCGGAATGCTCTTCTCTGGCCCCGGGTTCGGGGAAGTCGCTGTCGCTGTCCTTTACATCGGTATCGGACGTGCGGTGGCCGAGTTGACCGGCAAGTGACGGCCGGTTGGTGGTGCCGCGGGGAGATTCTTCTTCAACGACACCTTTGCGTTGGTCACTGTCATGGTGTTTTGTCATTAATCGGGTGTGATGATGTGCGCTGGCGTGTCGTTGTATATGCCGGAGTTCGCTCTCACCGGTACGCGGTCGGTTTGGGGCTGATGCGTATGCCCAGCCCATTCAATTTACTGCGCGCTTCCGCTGCCTCCGGCGTCTGCGGATAACGCTGGATCAGTGAACGCAGCTCCTGTGCGCCCGCCTCGCGCTGCTGCGACTGCAACAAGGACTCGCCTTTCCGTAGCTGCGCCGCAGGCGCCTTCGGATTGCCGGCGAATTGCTCCAACACGATGTCGTATTGCTTTTCAGCCTGGGCGTACTTGCCCTGCCGGTAGGCTATCTCGCCCATGTAGAAATGAGCGTTTCCCGCCAAGTCATCCTGCGGGTAGTACTTGATCACATCACTGAACTCGGAGTTCGAGAGGTCATACTTGGCGGAGTTGTAATCGCGCAGGGCAGCCTGATAGCTCTGCTGCAAGGGGGGTGCCGGCGCGCCATTGTTTCCAGGCGCCTGCGACGGGGCCAGGTTGCCTGCCGGAGGGGCATTGTCGGCCATGCCTGGTCCAGTAGGTGCCGGGCCTGCCGGTTGCGCGGGTCCCCCCGCCGACGGGTTCTGTACATTCTGCAACTGCGCCTGCATGGACTGCAGAGTCGTATCCAGTTTGCCAATGCGCGTCTTCAGCTCGTCCACCGAATCATTGAGCGCCTGCATCTGGCCGGATAGCTGCTGGCTCTCGTTCTGCGAGGACATGGCCTGCTGCATCGAGTTCACCTGGGTGGTCATGCGCGAGATGCTGTCTACGTTCTGCTGGACCATGTGGAGCAGCACGCCCATGCGCTCGTCGTTCGACTGCTTCATCTGCGAGATCATGTCCTGAAGCTGCGAGACCTGGGTTTGCAACTCGATGATTTCTTTGGCCACGGCGTGTGCGTGGGGCGGAAGGGCAGTGACGGAAAGCAGCAGGACAGCGGCGGCGGGAAGAAGCGATCTACGCATGTGAAGCCTCGAAGAGCGTTTAAACTCTCGTTCATTTTAGACGTTTTGCGGCAATGAAAGGGGCAGCGCAACCGGCTTGGTCACGCTGCCCCTTAATTACTTTGGCACTAGGACTGTTTTGGCACTGTCAATGTTACCGGTCGACAGAGAATCCGGCGCGGCGGTTTTGCTGATAGCACTGCTCGTTTGCCTCGGTGCAGAACTGCTTCTCCTTGCCATACGAGACCGTGCGGATACGATCCGGATTGACCCCGGCAGCGACCAGCGCCTGTTTGGCTGCGTTGGCGCGGTTCTCGCCCAAAGCCAGGTTGTACTCCGTCGATCCGCGTGCGTCGCAGTAGCCGCCGATGACGATCTTCAGCCTGGGATGGGAAGCGAGGAAGGCCGCATCTTTGGAGACCACAGTTTGCGACTGCGGATTGACGTCGTAGCTGTCGTAATCAAAGAAGATATCGGTCACGTTGGTGTGGAAGGTCGCGTCGTCGACAGTCTCACCGTTAAGATCGCCGCTAGTTCCGCCGCCACCCACGGTGACATGCGCCGTTGCATCGGTCGAACCGCCCAGACCGCGCGCTACGAGATGATAATCCGTTGTCGCCGTCGGCGAAACGGTCTGCGTGCCGGAAGAAGGCACGGCGCCGATGCCGTCGATGGAGACGTCGGTCGCATCGGTGGTCTTCCAGGAGAGGATCACCTTGTCCCCGGCGCTGATGTTGTCCGGCGTTGCCGTGATGGTGGCTGTGGGCGCTGCGCCTGACTCAGCGGCGGCCGGTGGCGGGGGTGGTGGCGGAGCATGTTTCTTACCGCACCCGGCAAACGCTGCAATCACAAGCACGGCCAGGCAGGAAGCCGCACGGCGGCGCATATTCCAGGTACGGACAGGAAGCGAATTCACGGGCTATTCTCCTCAGTTAAAAAACTTTAGCGCGGCCAGGTCGAGAAGGCCGCGGAAATCTGTGTCAGTACCTGTTTGAGCAAGAGGGCCAATTGGAGCAGGCAATCCGCTCATCAGGGTACACGGAAGCACAAGTTGTCCCGCGCGTTTTATTTCCAGCTCCAGTCGGGCATGGTGTTGTTGCCGTCGTGAGTGAGTGCGTGTTGCTGTGTACCGTCGGTGAGCATGGCCCAAATCTCAGAACGGCCACCCGTCTGTCTCTCGAAGACGATATGCCGGCCATCCGGCGCCCAGGAGGGAAAATCATTGCGTCCGGCATCATGGGTGAGCTGCACCCAGCGCTTGCTGGCGATGTCCATGACGTAGATGTCCTGGTTGCCGGGAGCACCCGGACCGTACTTGCGATCCCAGGCGAAGACGAGGAACTGGCCGTTGGGCGACCAGGAGGGCGAGGTAGCATAGCCGCCATCGGTCAGGCGCTGCACGTTCGCGCCATCGGATTCCATGGTGTAGATCTGCGGCAGGCCCGTTCGGCCGCTTACCCAGGCGAGCTGATTGTTGGTCTTGGGATTCCAGCAGGGCGAGACGTCCGGTCCGCGGAAGGTGGTGACGCGATGAGCGCCGCCGCCACCAGCATCGGAGACCCAGATCTCGGGATCGCCCGATCTGTCTGACGAGAAGGCGATGTGTGCGCCGTCGGCCGACCATGCCGGGGAGATGGTGGTGCCGCCCGGAGAGGGGAAGCTGACCATGCGGCCCAGAACCAGCGAGTACATGCGGATGGTCCAGCCGGATTTGCCAAGCGACGCGAAGGCGACCCGGCTGTTGTCCGGAGAAACATGCGGCGACAGCGAGACCTCGCCCAGGTGGGTGACCGGATGCTCGCCCTGGCCGTCGTAGTCCATGGCCCAGATTTCCTTCACGCCGGAGCGCGAGGAGACGAAGAATATCTTTGTCTCGGCAATGCCGTTCACGCCTCCCCCGAGGCGAAGGATGATTTCGTCCGCGAATTTGTGGGCGATCAGCCGGGCATTGTCCTGTGTGGCCACTTCGCCGTACTGCTTGCCGACGATAGCGGGCGCGCCGGCTTCCTTCACGTCCACCAGGAAGCCGCTGACATTCAACCGGCCGCCCTGCACGGCAAGCGAGCCAAGCGCCAGCATGGCAGCATTGGCGGGTGCGGCCGACCATTGCGCGAGATTCACCTCAGCAGGGGTAGCCGGAGTTACGGCCGGAGCCAGTGCCTTCGAAACCATATCGAAGATGCCGGCGTTCGCCAGGTCGTTGTAGAGGGTGTTATCGAAGGTCGTCTTGAGAACGGGCGTCTGCGGATCGGAAGAATTGGGCTTGAAATCGGCAGCCGCCATCCGGATCTTTTCGACACCGAGATTGGAGCCGGTCCGTACCCAGTCCTGTGCATGGGCGCTGGAGGCGATTGGCAGAAGCAGCAAAGTAGAAAGGGCAAGATACAGGGAGGACCGCAAAGCAAATTTCCTGTTGCCGAGCGCTGGAAAGACCCGATCGGCGTGGCCTTTTCTTAATGAAAGGCCACCAGAACCTTCGCTTAAACCGATAGACCTGCAGGAAATTTGCTTCAGTCGTTGCACCGGGCTGGATGTTTTCACGTGGGGGTGGATCTCCTCAGCGACCTGTGAATTCACAATAATATGACACCTGTAGCGTTGAGCCGCTATACCCCGATGGGAGTGGACCGTAACTGTCAACACGCTGCACCGCCCGCAAGCAGGATTGATCGAGCGATGCCGAGCCGCTGGATTCCCCGACCTTGACGTCCGAGGGAGCCCCGTCGCGATTCAGGGTGAAATAGATATAGGCCTTCGCGCCGGCGGGAGTGGAGGTATCGACTTCCTGCTTGAGCCAGTTTTCCTGGGTTTTGCGCTGGATAATCGCCACATAGTAGGGAAAACGGAAACCGCTGCCACCGGTCACCGAGACGGGAGCTGCGGGCGACTGAGCTTGCTGCTGAGCCATTGACTGCGGCAGGCTGGACTGCTGTTGCTCGCCGAAGTTCGCACGATCCTTGAGCTGCTTTTGCGGCTGCGGATGCTTCTGTTCCTGCTTTGGCGGAGCTTCCTTCTTTGGGGGAGGCTCCTTTTTCGGAGGCTGCTTTACGGGAATCGGGATCGCCTTGAGATCCGGCGCAGGCACGGTCTGTTCCTTTTCGATTGCCGGAGCGGGGCTGGGGTTTTCGGTGGCGAGCACATTGTCGGTCGGCTTCTGTACCTGGGGCAGAGGAATCGAAGGGGCATTGGAAACCAGGTTCGCCTGGATGGCACTGGCGTCCATGTTTTGTCCCCATTCGTTGCCGCGGGCACGGCCATGCAGCCACACCGAAGCTCCCAGCGCGCCAACAATGAGCAGGTGCAGGCCAAAGGACTCTGCGAAAGGTACGCCAAACGGCGCGCGCCGTTCGTATCGCTCTTCGAGATCCATCGGCATAACTGTTCCTACTTCTTACCCGGCGGGTTGGTCAGCGGCTGCGTCACAATCGAGACGTTGGTGATGCCCGCCTGCTTGACCGCATCCATCACCGACGCAAATGCCCCGAAGGGCACGCGCTCATCGGCGCGCAGATAGATGATCTGCTTCGACGGATCGACGTTCGGATTGTGCAGCCGTTCCGGAATTTCGTTGATGTTGATGGGGTGGTCGCCGAGGAAGACGCGCTGATCGCGATCGATGGTGATGACCTCGTGTTCCTGGGTGGCCTCGCGTACCGTCCGCGTCTTGGGCACGGCGACATCGATGCCGGACTGCAGCACTGGCGCGGTGAGCATGAAAATAACGAGCAGCACCAGCACGACGTCGACTAGCGGCGTTATGTTGATGTCGGCCAGCGCCGACTTGGTGCGTCCGTCCGCGCTAGTAAACGCCACGGCCGGGCTCCTGCATTGCCTCGCGTTGACCTGCGCGCTCGCGCTCCAGAGGATCCTGCTGCGGCCGCAACGTGATCTCTTCCATGCTGTTCAGCAGCTCGCGAGCAAAGTCGTCCATGCGCGAGCCGAACTCGCGGATGCGCGCGGAGAACTGGTTATAGGCGACGACTGCCGGGACGGCGACGACGAGACCTGCGGCGGTGGTGATGAGGGCTTCAGAGACCCCGGGCGCGACGGCGCGCAATGTTGCGGCGCCTGCGGTGCCCAGGCCATGGAATGCATCCACGATGCCCATGATGGTGCCGAATAGCCCGATAAATGGCGAGATGGCGCCGATGGTGGCCAACCAGGTCAGGCGCTGCTCCATGAAGGTGAGGGCTTCGCTCGCCGCCGACTGAGCGGTGCGTTCCAGGGCGGTGATGTTGCGAGGCGGCCCGTAGCCGCCGGTCTGGCGGCGGTAGGTCTCATAGACCTCGTCAAAAACGTTGACCAGCGGACTTGGCTTGTACTGTTCGGAGATGGCGCCAATCTCCTGCAAACGCGCTGCCTTGCGGAAGGCGCGCAGGAAAGCGCGGCTCTGGCTGCGCGCGCGTCGAAAGCCAATCCACTTGCCCAGAATGATGGCCCAGGAAAAGAGACTGGCAAGCGCGAGCAGTCCGAGAACGGTGAGCGCGATAGGCCCGCTGGCCCGCAGCATCTCCAGAATTGCGTTGCTGCTGGAGTGCGGAGGCGGCACCGAGGCGCTCTGGTCGTCGGCCTGAAAGAACAATAGGATCGCAAAAAAAATCGGTTGGGCTATCATCTGCGGCTCCTAGAAAGGGTAGCAGGAAGCAACCCGAGCGGATAGAGATTGCAAGTGACGAAAGGGCTACTCCGTACAGCCGGGCAGAGGGAAAGCGGCCCGCAGTCGGATGCGCTGACCTCTGCTATGCTCGGCCACGGACGCGCTTATGTTGCTGGAGTTGCGAGCGGAGAATTATGCGGTCATCGATCATGCGACGGCTGCGCTGGGTCCCGGGTTGAATTTGCTGACAGGCGAGACCGGCGCCGGCAAGTCGATCCTGGTGGACGCGCTTGCGCTTCTGCTGGGCGGCAAGGCCTCGACCGACGTGGTGCGGCATGGGGCAGAGAAGGCGGTCGTCTCGTGCGTCTTTGAGGCCACGGAAGAGGCTGAGCGCATTCTGGCGGCGCATGGCATTGATGCGGGGGATGGCGAGATTCTGCTGCGCCGCGAAATCGCCGCCTCGGGCAAGGGCCGCGTCTACGTAAATAGCCAGCCGGCTACCGCGGCGGTGTTGAAGCTGCTGGCGCCGGAACTGGCGCTGATCCACGCTCAATCTGAGACACTGGCGGGCTTCGATGCCACACAGCAGCGTTTGCTGCTGGACCGCTTCGGTGGCATCTCGACCGAGCCGGTGCACGCGACATATGCAGCGTGGCGGGAATGCGCTGACAAACTGCAATCGCTCGAGAGCGATGAGCAGGAGCGGCTGCGGATGGCCGATCTTTGGCGCTTCCAATCGCGTGAGATCGAGTCGGCCGGGCTGCGCGATGGAGAAGATGGTCAGCTAGAGACGGAAAAGCGGGTGCTGAGCAACGCTGAGAAACTCTACGCGGCGGCGATGAGCGCGTATGAGCAACTTTATGAGGGCAGCAATGCGGCGGAGGCGTCGCTTCGTGCTGCGCAACGCCATCTGGAGGAACTGGCGCGCTATGAGCCGCGCTTTGGCGATGCCGCGCATCAGTTGGCCTCGGCACGCGCCACGGTGGAAGACGTTGCCGAGACGGTGCGGGATTTTGGAAATGGCATTCAGAGTTCGCCCGAGCGGCTGGGCGAAATCGAAGACAGGCTGGCACTGCTGGACCGACTGAAACGCAAATACGGTGCGAGCGTGGCTGACGTGATCGCCTACGGGCAGGATGTCGCGGCCAAATTGAACGAGATAGAGAATCGGGACGCCGTGCTGGCAGAGCTGCGAAAGCAGCTTGCCGATGCCGGCGCGGAATACCGCCGCGAGGCGGAGTTGCTGACCACTGCACGCGCGGCTGCGGCAAAGAAGCTGACCGGAATGGCAGAGCGGCAGATCAATGACCTGGCGATGAAAGCGCGCTTCACCGTGAACGTGGATGCGCAGAAAGAGAACGCACACTGGTCCGCGCACGGCTGGGACACGATCGCGTGCCGCATCGCGACAAATCCCGGCGAACCACTCAAGCCACTCGACCAGATCGCCTCTGGCGGCGAGATGAGCCGTGTCCTGCTGGCGCTGAAGGTCAGTGTGGAAGAAGGAGCCGCGCGGGCAGGCAAGGGAAAGCGCAGGACGCTGCTGCCCCGGACTCTGGTTTTTGACGAGATCGACATCGGCATCGGCGGCCGTGCCGCGGAAGCAGTCGGACTGAAGCTGAAGGTGCTGAGCCGGTCGCAGCAGGTGCTATGCGTCACGCATCTGCCACAGATCGCTGCCTTTGCCACCCAGCACTTCGTCGTCGAAAAGCGCGAGGAAAAGGGGCGGACACGCACCGCCATTCGCAGCCTGAGCGCAGCCGAACGGGTGGAAGAGATTGCGCGCATGTTGAGCGGAGCAAAAAAGTCGGACACCTCTCTCCGGCACGCCGAGCAGATGCTTTCCGAGGCCGGCGGTTCCTGAGAGGTATCAGCACTGCAAATGGTGCAATCTTGCCTGACAAGCGGTCCTCGGGCCGGTATACTACGAATTGTGACTTCTTACCCGATTGAGTCCCCCTCTGCTGAGCCTATAAGCAACGTACCGACCGCGACGAAACGCGTCATGCTCCTGAAGCCACGGGGCTTTTGCGCTGGCGTGGTGCGCGCAGTGGATATTGTCCGGATCGCCCTTGAGACCTTCGGTGCGCCCATCT